>JBKJIE010000075.1:0-7100 GCA_046598715.1 Acidimicrobiales bacterium
CTGGGCGAGGCTCACGACGCTCGGTCCCGGCGGCGGTGGCGTGCGCGGCTGCCCATCCTCCGGAGACCCCAGTGAGGCGAAGGCAGCCTCCGGCGCCTCCAGCTCGAGTCGCTCGGCGTGGCTCGCCCTCTGGGATGCGGATCCCTCCACCAGCACGTAGCGCAGCGCAGCGCTGCACGCTGGGCGGGCGTGCAAGACGGTTCGGGCGAGGGTGCCAGGACCGGCGCCAGCTTCCACGACGACGAACACGGAGGGTTCTCCGGCTGCCGCCCACCACTCGTCGAGCGCGCTCGCCACCATGGCGCCGAACAGCGGACCGACTTCGGGACTGGTGATGAAGTCGCCCCCTCTGCCCGCCCGCCCCCCGTCGACGTAGAACCCGCCGCTCGGGTCGTAGAGGGCCGCCTCGACCAGCACGTCAAAGCCCACTGGACCTTGGCGTTCGATCATCGAGCGCAGCGCCGTGTCGACGGACGTCACCGGTCGTCGCCCGCCGCGGGCAGGTCGAGGACCACTCGGGCACCCCCCAGGGGCGAGCGCTCGATGCGCAGCTCACCGCCAGCCGCCCGTGCCGAGCTCGACGCGATGTCCATGCCCAGGCCCGTCGACCCGGCGGCGCTGGCCCCGCGGCCGACAACGGCATCCGCATCGGCGATGCCCGGACCGCCATCGTCGACGGTGAGCACCACCCGATCATCGAGATGGGTGACCGACACCTGATACGGCGATCCCTCTGGGGTGTGCGCGAAGACGTTGCCGAGCACCACATCGACCATGGCAGCGGCGTCGGCTTCCCCGAGCCGAACCGGGTGCGCGCCCGGGCGGACGGTGCAGGTCCAGGGGCGACCGTCGTCGTCAGCCAGGGCGCCCCAGAACTCGGCTCGCTCGGTGACGATGGCACCGAGGTCGGACCGCACCAGGACCTCCTCGTGCAGAGGGCGCCGGGCCGACCGGATCAGCTCGCTCACCTCCGCCTCGAGGCGGTCGACGTCCGCGATGAGCGCGTCAGAGCCCTGGGACTCGGCGCTCAGTCGCAGGGCGGTGAGCGGTGTTCGCAGTCGATGGGACAGGTCGGCCACGCGCTCGCGCTCAGCGGCCAGGAGCTCATCGATGCGATCGGCGAGCACGTTGAGCGCCCGCCCCACCTCGGCGATCTCGGGTGGACCTCCCACCAGCGCGCGGGCTCGGGCGTCTCCCCCGGCCAGGGCCCGGCTCGTGTCGGCCAGGTCGGCGGCCGGGCGCGTGACGCTTCGGGCGAGTCGGTCTGTGGCCAGCACGGCGACCACGAGCAGGGACACGGCGAGGATGGCCAGGATCGCCCACGACGTCGCCACACCGTCGCTGAGGAGCGCCCCCGGCACCCGCACGCGAAGCACCGCCACCTCAGACGGACCGAGCACGACCGGCGTGTACACGTCCACGCCCTCGCCGCGCGCTCGGGAGAAGGCCACTCGCCGCTGGCTGGCCAGCGCCACATCCTGCGCGTCAGCCGTGGTCTGATCACCGACCCGAGTGCCGTCCGGCATCCACAGGCTCAGCCGGCCGGCGGCACCAGCGGCCGTCCTGGCGATGGCCGCCTCGAGGAGGGGCCGTTCGGTGGTCACCGCCAGCACCGGTGCCAGGGCCGCGAGATCACGCTCGGCGTCGGTGGTGGCGCGGTCGCGGGCTACATCCCGCACGAGGATGCCCAACGGCACGGCGAACGCCGCCACCAGCAGGGTGGTGACCGCGAGCGTGACGAGGAGGAGTCGCCGGCGCACAGCGGATCAGCCGCCGGGGGGCTCGAGCTTGATGCCGACACCCCGAACCGTGTGGACGTAGCGCGGAGCGCTCGCCGATTCGCCCAGCTTGCGCCGCAGCCAGGAGACGTGAACATCGATCGTCTTGTCGCCACCGCCATGCGGCTGCCGCCACACCTCGGCCAGGAGATCGCGACGGGTGACCACATCAGGCGAGCGCCGAGCGAGGTGGGTGAGCAGGTCGAACTCGAGGCGGGACAGGTCGAGCGATCGTCCGTCAAGGGACGCTTGACGTCGGTGAGGATCGACGACCAGCCCACCGAGGACGATCTCCGAACCTCGGGGAGGCGCAGACGAGCCGGCTCGCCGGAGCACCGCACGGATGCGGGCATCGAGCTGGGCGGCCGTGTACGGCTTGATGACGTAGTCGTCGGCACCGGCGTCGAGGACGCGCACGATCTCGGATTCGTCGTCGCGTGCAGTCGCGACGATGACCGGAACGGTCGACACGCCGCGGAGCATGCGGAGCACGTCGGCGCCGTCGATGTCGGGTAGGCCGAGGTCCAGGACGACCACGTCGGGCCGCCAGTCGATCACGGCGCTCAATGCGTCGGCGCCGCGGCCTTCGGTGCGGACGGCGTGGCCGGAGTCCGCCAAGGCCCGGGCAACCGTCTCGCGGATCCGCTGGTCGTCCTCGATCACGAGCACCGATGCCACAGGGGCGACGCTACGCCGAGCCGACGGACGCGGAAGACCGCTGAGCGGGACTTAACCGATCCTTAGGGTGCACTTGAGCCCCGCGCGAGGATCCGGGGGCCAGGATGGGATGGTGCGCAAGACCATCCTCTACGTCGTCGCGTGGTTCGCGGCTGGCGTCAGCGCCGTGGCGCTGGCCACGGCTGGTGTCTCGATGGTCGGCCACCAGGTCACCGGCAGCCGTCCGTCGCCGCTGAGCGCGGACGAAGTGCGAAGCGAGCTGGCCGCCGACGGCTCTGCCAGGACCACCCTGACCGAGGACCCGACGACCAGCCTCGCCACGGGGGTGGTCACGACGACGACTCCGCCCACCACCGACGGCCCCACCGCGACAACGCCCACCTCGCGCCCGACGCACTCCGGTCCACCCCCCACCACGACGCCCACCACAGGCACCCAGGCGGCGCCGGTCACACGGACCTACGTGCTCACCGGGGGGACCGCCACCCTGCAGTTCACAGCCAACGGGGTGACGGTGTTGGATGCCACACCGAACGGTGGCTACTCCGTGGACGTCGAGACGACCCATGACACCGGCATCCGAGTCGAGTTCCGCAGTGACGCCCACCGCAGCCGGGTGGAGGGGTGGTGGGACGGCGGCCCTCAGGACCAGACCAGCGAAGAGGGATGAACATCCTTCACCTGCTCTTGAGGAACAGGGGAGGACTCCTTAGCGCCCGAGGGCAGACAGTGGTCACATCAAACCCGCTGCAGCCGATCAAGGGAGCTTCCTGATGTCGAACACCTCCACCGCAACCCGCACCCGCCGCCGCGCCGCCGCCGGCCTCCTCGGCATGGCCGCGGCCCTCACGGCCGTCGCCGGCGTCGGGCCCGTGCCGTCTGTCTTCCAGCTCACCGGGGCCACGCAGGACGTGCGCGGCAACTGCGACGAGGCCCAGCACGCCGGCGACCCGGCCTGCGTCGGAGGGCTGAGCGTGCGGAGCACTGAGGACGACACGACGAGCTTCACCAGCTCCACCGGCTCCACCGTGGACGATTCGTCGGCCGTTGCACCGTCGGCCGACCCGTCGGCGGCGCCCGAGGTTCGGCACCACGATGACGCGACCGAGGTCGAGGACAGCGCCGACGACAACGGTACCGACAACGACGCGACCGAGGTCGAGGACAGCGCCGACGACAGCTCCGGCCCTGCCACAACCGAGGTCCAGGGCAGCGACGTCGAGGACAGCTCTGGCCACGGCTCGGACGACACCGTTGCCGAGGGCTCCTCGGGGCACGGCTCCGACGACACCGCTGCCGATGACTCGTCGGGGCATGGCTCCGATGACAGCTCGCTCCACGGCTGATCAACGCCCGTCCAGTCGTGGTCGGCGGCAGCGCCCCGGGGAGACCCGGGGCGCTGCCGCGTCCGCTCAGCCTCCCGCCGCCACGGCAAGCGTCCAACCCGCAACCTGCGACACCAGCCGCCCTCCAGCGAGTTGGAATGTCGCCGGCTCACCCAAGGCCCCGGTCGCCGCCGGGGTGGTGCGAGGTCAGGCGGGGATGAAGCGAGCGAGGTCGCCGAAGCGGGTGGCCAGGTTGGACACCCCAAAGGCGATGGTGACCAGAACCGACAGCGCCAATGCCGCGGCCAGGGAGAACGGCACCCGCACGGGAGTGCGGTCGCCATCGGGGACGGGCTTCATCCACATCTCCTTGGCGACGTTCGCGTAGTAGTAGAGCGCGATCACCGAGTTCACGCCGACAACCACTGCGAGCGTGACGCCGCCGGCGGTGAGGTCGGGCTGGAGCAGCGTGCGGAAGACGATGAACTTGGCGAGCCATCCACCCAGCGGCGGGATGCCGGCCAGGGAGAACAGAAAGACGGTCATGAGCACCGTGAGCCCGGGGGCGTACTCGAACAGACCGCCGAGGGACTCGATCTCGGCGCTGCGCGTCTTGCGGGCCACAGCCAGCACGACGGCGAACGCGCCGAGGTTCATGCCTGCGTAGATCAACAGGTAGGTGACGACGGCGCGGAGGGCACCGTCCGGGTTGGTGCCCACGACGGCGAGCGGCGCCAGCATGAAGCCCGCCTGCGCGACACCGGAGTACGCAAGCAGACGGATGATGTTCGTCTGGCGCAGTGCGATGAGGTTGCCGACGGTCATCGTGAGAGCGGCCAGCACCCACATGAGAGGGCCGATGACGTCGTCGCGGCCGACGAAGCCGATGAGCACCAGCTGCAGCAGGGCCACGAAGCCCGCTGCCTTGGAGCTCACCGCGAGGAACGCCGTGATGGGTGTCGGCGCACCCTCGTAGGTGTCGGGTGCCCAGGTGTGGAAGGGCACGGCCGACACCTTGAAGGCGAAGCCGACCACCACCAGGACGATGCCCAGCGTGATGAACGGGCGGGTGTCGGCGACGCTCACCGCCGCACCGATGTCGGTGAGCAGCGTGCTTCCGGACAGCCCGTAGAGCAACGACATGCCGTAGAGCATCACGGCCGACGCGAGGACGCCCATGAGGTAGTACTTGACGCCTGCCTCGTTGCCGTGCAGATCGCTCTTGCGCCAACCGGCGAGCATGTAGGCCGGGATCGACAGGAGCTCGAGGGCCACGAAGATCGACACGAGATCGCGTGACGACGCCATCACCGTCATCCCGAGGATCGAGCTCAACAGCAAGAAGTAGTACTCACCCTCGTGGTAATCGCCCTCGGCGATGTAGTTGGTGGAGAGCAGCACCACCACGTACCCCGCCAGCAGGAAGAGCGCCTTGAGGACCAGGGAAAAGTTGTCGACGGCGTAGGCGCCGCCGAACATGGCTCGGTCTGTGCCATCGACCGCCAACGTGAGCACCGGCACCATCGCCGCCAACAGCCCGATGCCGGCCACCTGCGGCACGATCCCCCGCGCCCCTTCCGGCGTGAACAGGTCGACGAGGAGCACGGCCACGAGGGCACCCACGAGGACGACCTCAGGCGCGATCGCGTGCCAGTCGACGTCGGGTTGGAGGAACGGGGTCCCCTGCAGGAGCGAGGCGAGCATCGAGATCTACTTGCCCAACGCCGCGAAGGTGTGGCCCATGGCACTGAGGGCGGGATCGGTGACCTGGAAGATCAGGTGGGGGTAGATGCCGAGCACGAGGATGAGGACCAGCATCGGGATCCACGCGAGCCACTCGGTGAGGTGGACGTCGTCGATCTGCGTGTGCTCGAACTCCTCAGAGGTCGTGCCGAAGGCGGTGCGCTGGAACAGCCAGAGGAGGTATCCGGCGGCGAGCACGGTGCCGAGCGCGGCGATGACCATGAAGATCCGGAACGTCTGGTGGGACAAGCCCGCCGCGGGGTTGTAGGCGGAGAGGATGGCAGGGAACTCACCCCAGAAGCCGGCCAGGCCAGGCAGGCCGAGGGAGGCCATCGTGCAGAAGCCGAGGATCCAGCCGAGGTGGGGCGCCTTGAGCAGCAGGCCACCGAGGCGCTTGATCTCGAGCGTGTGGTAGCGCTCCTTCACCGAACCGGCCACGAAGAACAACATGCCCGTGATGAGGCCATGGGCGACCATCCCGAACACCGCCGCGTTGAGGCCGAAGCTCGTGAGCGTGGCGATGCCGAGCATCACGAAGCCCATGTGGGCGACGGACGAGAAGGCGATCAGCCGCTTCATGTCCGTCTGGGCCAGGCAGCCGAGGGCGCCGTAGATGATGCCAATCACGGCCAGGACCCCGATGAACGGAGCCCACTTCACGGCCGCCTCCGGGAGGATGAACAGCGCCACGCGGATGAAGCCGTAGGTGCCGAGCTTTAGGAGCACGGCGGCCAGGATCACCGAGCCCTGCGTGGGCGCCTGCGTGTGGGCGTCGGGAAGCCAGGTGTGGAACGGGAAGATCGGCACCTTGATGCCGAAGCCCATGAACATGCCGCCGAAGATCAGCACCTGCGTGGACATGGCGAGGGTGCCGGCAGCGTTGCGCTCGGCTATGCCCTTGGCCAGCTCCACCATCGAGAAGCTGTGGCCACCGGTGACGAAGAAGAGGGCGAGGAAGCTGACGATCATCAGCGCTGAACCGAAGAGGGTGAAGAGGAAGAACTTGATGGCGGCGTACTGCCGGTTCTCCCCGCCCCACACACCGATCATGAAGTACATGGGAAGCAGCACGAGCTCGAAGAACACGAAGAACAGGATCAGGTCCTGGGCCACGAAGGTGCCGAGCATCCCGGTGTGCAGCACGAGCACGAGGATCAGGAACGCCTTGGGGTTGTGCGGCTCCGGGAAGTGGTTCCAGCTGTAGATGATCACCAGGGGCGTGATCAGAAGGGTCAGAGCGACCAGCGGCAGCGAGATCCCATCGAGACCCACCAGGTAGCGAGAGCTGATGACCTCGATCCACGACTTGTCGACGAGGAACTGGAGCTTCTCCGCCTTGTCGTAGTTGAAGTCGGCGAACACCGCGATGCCCACACCCGCCGAGGCCAACGAGGCAACCAGCGCGATGACCTTGTGCAGCTGCTCCTCCCCCTTGGGGATGAGCAGCATGAGGAGGGCGCCCACCAGCGGCAGGAACACGATGAGGCTCAGGCCCCAGTCGGTGAGGAATTGGTTGTTGTCCATGGTTCCCGTTCTCGGTCCTGCGTTAGATGACGACGATGAAGATGCCGGCGAG
>JBKJIE010000032.1:0-18309 GCA_046598715.1 Acidimicrobiales bacterium
CCGGGCCGGGTGCCCGCCGCGCGTCACCCAGAACGGGATCTTCTTGCTGGCGCCGAGCATCTTCGAGTTCGGCAACCCCAAGCAGCAGGCTGGCATCCTGGCCCGCATGGCTGGCGCCGAGGACCTCTGGTGCCAGGGCTGGTCGGAGCCCAACGCGGGCAGCGACCTGGCCAGCGTGTCGAGCAAGGCGCGTCGCGTCGACGGTGGCTGGGTGCTCGACGGCCAGAAGACCTGGACCACCCGGGGCGCGTTCTGCACGCACCTCTTCGGCCTGTTCCGCACCGACCCCGACAGCGCTCGCCACAAGGACCTCACCTATCTCCTCGTGCCGCTCGACACGCCCGGCGTCACCGTGCGCGGCTTCGGTCGGCTCGACGGCGACGAGGGCTTCGCGGAGGTGTTCTTCGACGACGCCTTCCTCGCGGACGACGCGGTGCCGGGCGGTGTCGTGCTCGGTCAGCCCGAAGGCGGCTGGGCCGTCGCCATGGCCACCGCCGGCTCCGAGCGCGGCCTCACGCTGCGATCCCCTGGGCGGTTCCTGGCCACGGCGGAGCGACTGGCGGCCCTGGCCGCCGACCGCGACGACCCGGTGCTGCGGCAACGCGCCGCTACGGCCTGGATGCACGCGGAGGCCTACCAGCTGCAGACGCTCACCACCGTCACCAAGCTCGCGGCCGGCGCCAAGCCGGGTGCCGAGGCGAGCCTCACCAAGCTGTGGTGGAGCGAGCTCGACATCGAGCTGCACGAGGTGGCGCTCGACCTCCTAGGCCCCGACGCGGAGGTAGACGGGCCGTGGAGCAAGGGCTGGCAGTTCGCGCTGTCGGGCCCGATCTACGCCGGCACGAACGAGATCCAGCGCAACATCGCCGCCGAGCGCGTCCTGGGGCTCCCCCGATGAGGTTCGCGCTCTCCCACGACCAGGTCTCCTTCCGCGACGCGGCGCGCGAGCTGCTCGCCAAGGAGTGCGCACCGGCGGTCGTCCGAGCGGCATGGGACGCTCCAGGGGGCCAGCTCGATCGCGCCGTGTGGGACAGCCTCGACGCGATGGGCGTGCTTGGCCTGCTCGTGCCAGAGGTCGACGGCGGGCTCGCCCTCGACGAGACCTACCTCGTGCCGATCCTCGAGGAGTGCGGTCGTGTCGCGCTCCCCCACCCGATCGTCGAGACCGCGATGGTGGCCGCCCCGCTGCTCGGCGCGGAAGCCGGCATGGTCACCACCGACCTCGGCGGCCCCAACATCCCCTGTGCCGCCGACGCGGACGTGCTGCTCCTCGTCCAGGGCGACGCTCTCGTCCGCACCACCCCGGCCGCCAGCGACCTGACTCCCCTCGACACCGTCGACCGCGCCCGCCGCGCTGCGCAACAACCCGAACTTGCGGCAGAACGCAGCCGTCACGAGTCACAACTGCCGCAACTTCGGGGGGTGGGAGCCGCCACCCTCGTCACCGACGACTCGGACGTGATCGCGCTGGCGCTCGACCGGGGGGCGCTGGGCACCGCCGCGATGCTCGTGGGCCTGGGGCAGGCGATGCTCGACATGACCGTTGGCTACGTGAAGGAGCGTCAGCAGTTCGGTGTGCCGGTCGGCTCGTTCCAGGCCGTGAAGCACCACCTGGCCGACGGCGCTCTGGCCCTGGAGTTCGCGCGCCCCGCGGTGTGGCGGGCTGCCTGGTCCGTCGCGCACGACGAGCCCACGCGAAGCCGCGACGTTTCGATGGCCAAGGCCATGGCGTCCGACGCTGCGGAGCTCGTCGGCCGCAAGGCGCTCCAGTGCCATGGGGCCATCGGCTACACCGTCGAGGCCGACCTCCACCTCTACCTCAAGCGCACCTGGGCACTCGCCCGCGCCTGGGGCGACAGCGCCCACCACACCGACCGAGTCGCCGCCGCCCTCGGCACCTAGGAGACTGACGCCATGCCTGAAGCCTTCATCGTCGATGCCGTGCGCACACCCGTCGGGCGCCGCGGCGGCGGCCTGAGCCAGATCCACCCAGCGGACCTCGGCGCCCACTCGATCAACGCGCTCATGGATCGAACGGGCATCGATCCGGGCGCGGTTGAGGACGTGATCTTCGGCTGCGTCGACACCGTGGGCGGCCAGGCCGGCGACATCGCCCGCACCTGCTGGCTGGCGGCCGGCCTGCCCGAGCACGTGCCGGGCACCACCATCGACCGCCAGTGCGGCTCGGCGCAGCAGGCCATCCACTTCGCCGCCCAGGCCGTGATGGCCGGCGTGAACGACGTCGTTGTCACGGGTGGCGTGCAGCAGATGTCGATGATCCCGATCAGCTCCGCGATGACCCTCGCCGAGCCGCTCGGCTTCACCGATCCCTTCACCGGCTCCGAGGGCTGGGTGAAGCGCTACGGCGACGGCGAGGTGAGCCAGTTCAACAGCTCCGAGATGATCGCCACCAAGTGGGACATCAGTCGCGACGACATGGAGGCCTTCGCGGTGGAGAGCCACGAGCGGGCGCTGCGGGCGCGCGCCGAGGGCCGCTTCGAGCGCGAGATCGCGCCACTCGGGGGGCTCGCCGCCGACGAGGGCCCCCGTGAGCCGAACTGGGAAAAGATTCGCTCGCTGCCCACGCTGGTGGAGGGCGGCCGCGTCACGGCGGCGGTGGCGTCGCAGATCTCGGACGCGTCGTCCGCGCTGCTGGTGGTGAGCGAGCAGGCGCTGAAGGACCACGGCCTCACGCCCCGAGCCCGCATCCACCACATGAGTGTGCGCGCCGACGACCCGATCTACATGCTCACGGCGCCGATCCCGGCCACCCGCTACGCCTTCGAGAAGACCGGCATGACCATGGACGACATCGATCTCGTGGAGATCAACGAGGCCTTCGCGTCGGTAGTGCTGGCGTGGCAGAAGGACCTCGACGTCGATCTCGCCAAGGTCAACGTCAATGGCGGCGCCATCGCCCTCGGCCATCCCCTGGGTGCCACGGGTGCCCGCCTCATGACCACGCTGCTCCACGAGCTCGAGCGCACCGGCGGCCGCTACGGCCTGCAGACGATGTGCGAGGGCGGCGGCCAGGCCAACGTCACCATCATCGAGCGCCTCTGAACCCGTCTTGGTGACGCTGGTGGTTGCTGAGCAACCACCAGCGTCACCAGAGTGCAGCGACCGCTCCCTGCGTGGCGCCGTCGCTACGCTCCGCCGATGACCTTCACCCGAGCCGAGATCCAGGACGCGCTCGACCGCTTTCGGGCGATGGCCGACCAGGCCGGCCGCACCGGCGATTGGCGCCCATGGGTGGCGTGCTTCACGCCCGACGTGCACTACATCGAGCACCTCTATGGCGAGATGCACGGCCGTGACGAGGTGCTGGCCTGGATCGACAAGACCATGAACACGTGGCCCTTCACCCACATGCAGCTGTTCCCGTGGGACTGGTACACCGTCGACGCCGAGCAGGGCTGGGTGATCGGCCAGCTGCGCAACGACTTCGTCGACCCCGGCGACGGCGTGACCTACGGCGCCGCCAACTGGACCCGGCTCGTCTACGCCGGCGAGGGCCTCTTCTCTTCCGAGGAGGACGTCTACAACCCGGCCGACTTCGCCCCGGCCGTGGAGCAGTGGCTCGCGGCGTGGGCCGCCCACCACCCCGACCAGCCCACCGGCGCCCCTCGCCCCTGACGGACGCTCGTCACGCGGGTGGATGCCACCTCTGCCAACGAGTGACCTCGCGGTAGCCCATGCGCTCATACACCGGGTACCCCATCGGTGACGCCTGGAGCGTGGCGACAACGCAACCGTGGTCGCGGCGACCGATCTCGGCCGCGTGCGCAGTCATCGCCTCGCCCAGACCGCGTCGGCGGTGCGACTCCAGGGTGCCGACGTTGTAGATCCCGGCGCATCGCACGCCTGCGCCGTCGGACACGACGAGCATCGACGATGCCACCGGCACCCCATCGAGCTCGCCGATGAACAGGTGCGCTCGTTCGGTGACGAACGCCTCGCTGATCACCATCTCGATGAGGTCCAGGGGCATACCGAACGAGCGCGAGACGACGTCGAAGTGGGCGCGAACTCCCGCGAGGTCGCTCGCTCGCTCGATCTGCAGGTCGGCGACGGGCCCGGATGCGGGGATGCGGTCGAGCACCATGAAGGGCGAGTCTTCGGCGACGTTGAACCCCCGGGCCTCGGCTGCGCCACCGAACCGTGCCGCGTCGGTCGCTCGAACCGCGACCACCCACGCGGGCGACTCGTGCTGCTCGTGGAACGCGGCGGCGTCGTCGAGCAGCGCGTCCACGTCGTCGGGGAGCTCGCGCACGATAGTCGGGTTGAAGGGTGCGACCTGTGCCCCACTGTGCAGGTGGAGCGCCCCCTCGCGAGAGGCGGCCACACCCTGAGGTGCGACCTCCGCGAGGAGACGGAAGGTTGCGATGAAGTTGTCCTCGGCGATGTGGACTGCGTCCAGCACGGCGCAGGACGCTACCGGCTGGGGCGATCGCCCGCCCGGAGCAGCACTGCGCCCGATCTCTCGAGACGAGTCAGGTCGGTCCGGGCGCGCCGAGCTCAGCAAGGAAGCCGGTTGGATCTCGAGGACGTCTCGACGAGCGCCCGCGCCCACCACCGCGAACAACGGACGCAACAACGGACGCAACAACGGGTCGACGCGGACCGGGAAGAGGGCGCCGCTGCCCCCGGGGTGGGGGGTCACGACCTCAGTGTGCCGGACCGCTCAGCCCTCGCGGCCGTAGCGCAGTGGGGCGCGGTACGACGCGCCCTGGAACGGGCGACCGGTGCGGCGGGCGAACCGCCACTGGATCGAGATGCGCGGCCCCACGTTCGCCCCCGCCCCGAGGTAGGGCACGGAGTGCTCCCAGTCGGTCTGACATCGTCCACCCATCACGAGCACATCGCCTGCGCCGGGGGCGAGGTCATGGGTGGCCCCCTTTCCGGGTGCCTGGGTGTTGCGTGCAGAGCGCGGTCGCAGCAGCCACGGCCGCTGGGCGCCAAGGCTGAGGATGGCGATGACCGTGTCGTCGAGCCAGCGCATGTCGGTGTCGCGGTGGAAGGCCTGACCGTCCGTGCCGTCGCGGTACTGGATCATTCCGAAGCCCTCGAACTGCACCCGGTAGCTGTGCTGCAGCACCCGAGTCGCCTCGGCCAGCGCCGGATGCGGCAGCGGCGTGCCCGCACGCCACCACGACCCGAGCCGGCGCTCCTCCACCATGTGGTCGTAGCGGAACAGCTGGCTCGTCTGCCACGGCACCTCCGCGAGCAGGTGCTGGTAGAGCACGTCCGCGCCATCCATCCAGCCGCGGGCGACGTCCACCCACGCGCCGTCGCCGAGCTCGATGCGCTCGGTCGGCACCGATCGGTCGACGTGGGGCTCGTCGGTCACCCCACCAGCATGCCCCTCGGCGTTCTCGGGTGGTTGTGTGGGCGCTGCGCCCACACAACCACCCGAGAACCGCAGTGGGCTGACCTACTGCTCGAGGTTGTTGATGCCCGGGGTCTCGTCGGCGCGGGTGAACTCCACCAGCTCCACGTCTTCGTCGACGTGGGCGTTGTGACCCGGGCGGTTGAACATCTCGCCCGTGTCGAGGCCCGCCTGCCACCGCTCGAGGGCGACGAGCATTCCGCCCGCCTCGGCACGGTGCTGCTGGCCCAGGTCGCCGAGGTCCACGGCGAGGTCGGTGTTGTCGCGTGTGTAGGTGCTCATCTCAGTGCTCCTTGTTCGGGGACCGTCCCCCGGTCCATCGCGGGACCGTACGGCTTGCACTCGGATGCAAGGTCGAGCCTCTTGACCCTGCACCCGGATGCAGTGCTTAGGCTGACGGCGATGAGGATCTCCGAGCTCGCCGATCGGGCTGGCGTGGCCACCTCGACGGTCCGCTACTACGAGCGGATCGGCCTGCTCGCGCTGCCAGAGCGCACCCAATCGGGCTACCGCGACTACGACGACGACGCAGCCGCGCGCCTGCTCTTCAGCTCCCGAGCCCGCCACATGGGGTTGAGCTGCGAGCAGATCACCGACCTGCTCCCGATCTGGGACGGCGCGAACTGCGCGACGACGCACGACCGCGTGGGGCTCCTCATCGCGGAGAAGAAGACCGAGATCGCGGCGCGGATCGCCGAGCTCCGGCAGCTCGGCGCCCAGCTCGACTCGGTGCGGGCGGCCCTCGAGGCCTCGGGGCCGCCGCCGTCGTGCCGTACCGACCTGTCGTGCTGCATGCCGAGCACCGGCTCGACTGCGGTGCCGATCCCGGTCGCGCTCGAACCGAAGCGAGCCAAGCGCTCGCGCCGTCACTAGTGGATCTGCGCCGCGCCCGCCCTCACGAAGCCGATGCGGTGGCGACGGTGTGGCTTCGGTCTCGGCGGGCGTCGATCCCCTCGATCCCGCCACCCACGCACACCGACGACGAGGTGCGCGCCTGGTTCGCGGAGGTGGTGCTCCCGACACGGGAGGTGTGGGTCGCGGACGACGCTGGCGTGGTCGTCGCGCTGCTCGTGCTGGACGAGCAGGGGATCGACCAGCTGTACGTCGATCCCGAGCACGTGGGGCGACGGATCGGCAGCGAGCTCCTGGCGCTGGCCAAGCAGCGCCGACCGGCGGGGCTCGAGCTCTGGACCTTCCAAGCCAACGTCGGGGCGCGTCGGTTCTACGAGGGACACGGCTTCGTCGAGGTGGCCGTTACGTCGGGCGACAACGAGGAGGGCGCACCGGACGTCCGCTGCTCCTGGCGACCGCTCACCACGAGCCGGTGCTGAACAGCGACCTGGTGTGGACGTCGACCCGTCCAGGCCCGACCAGCCCTCAGGCTTGTGGGCGCAGCTTCCGGTAGAGGCACTGGCCGCCGCCGGAGGCGTGGAGCTTGCCGCCGGGCGACCACACGCGCGCCGTCCAGCCGAATAGGCCGCGCGTGGACAGCGGCGCCGCCCCATCGCACAGCAGCCACTCCTCCGCGGCGGTGGGCTGGTGGAAGGCCACGTTGAGGTCGAGGGTGGGGGCCATGTAGGGCGGCTGCTGCCAGGCGTGGGGCCGGTGGGCAGAGGGCCAGCTCGGGAGGTCGACCAGAATCACCGAGCGGGCCGCGTCAAGCCACGGATCCTCGAAGGTGGCGGTCGGGAGGAACCGCAGCCACTCCTGCCACTGAGCCGGGCGCGGGCCTTCGGGTGGCCAGTCGACTTCGAAGTGGATCGGCTTGGCGTCGAAGTTCAGCCAGAACGGGAACGGCGGCTCGGCATCGGACGGCAGCAGCTCCTCGATGCTCGGCAGCTCCGAGGGGCCGGGCACGTCAGGGGCGACCGTCTCGTCGTGCTCGAGGCCCTCGTTATCGGCCGAGCTCCACACCATCGCGTCGAGGATCGGCCGGCCCTCCTGCGTGATCTCGACACGCTGCGCGCTGGCCGAGCGGCCCGACTTGCGCGTCTCGACGACGATGTCGATCGGTTCGAAGCGGGCCACGCCGAGGTAGTGGCACGAGAACGCGGCCGGGTGTGGCTGGTCGCTCGCTGCTCCCGCGGCGCGCAGCGCGAACGAGGCGATGTAGCCGCCCATCGGCCCCCAGATCTCCCACGCGGCGTTCGGCGTGGCCCGATAGCGCCCGTCACCGCAGTCCTCCACCGCTGTGTCGATCCCCAGATCACCCATCGGCACAGCGTGCCGCTCCGAGGATGCCGACGACAACCTGATTGCCCGTCGCTGTCCGCAACCCGTTCTCGGGCGGCGGTCCCGTGGTCCAGACGGGAAGACCTCCCGAGAACTCTGCTCAGCGGGCCTGACGGGGCGTCAGACCTCTGCGAAGATGCTGGCGACCGCATCGATCGAGCCCGGGGGGACGATGAGCGCACACGACCTGGTGATCCGCGGTGGCACGGTCGTCGACGGCACCGGTGCGCCGGCCCGCACCGCGGACGTCGCCATCACTGACGGTGTCGTCACTGCCGTCGGCAGGGTCGATGGCGCGGGCGCGCGCGAGATCGACGCCGACGGGGCCCTCGTCACGCCTGGCTTCGTCGACATCCACACGCACTACGACGGCCAGGCCACCTGGGACGAGCAGCTCACGCCCTCGTGCTGGCACGGCGTGACCACGGTGGTGATGGGCAACTGCGGCGTGGGCTTCGCACCGGTGGCCCCGGATCGCCACGAGTGGCTCATCGGCCTCATGGAGGGCGTGGAGGACATCCCCGGCGCCGCCCTCGCGGCGGGCATCACCTGGGGCTGGGAGAGCTTCCCGGAGTTCCTCGACGCGCTCGACGGTCGCCAGCACGTTATGGACCTCGGCACACAGGTGCCCCACGGGGCCGTTCGGGGCTACGTGATGGGCGAGCGCGGCGCGCGCAACGAGCCGGCGTCGTCCGACGACATCGAGGCCATGGCCGCCATCGTGCGAGAGGGCATCGAGGCCGGCGCCCTTGGCTTCTCCACCAGCCGCACCCTCGCTCACCGCGCCATCGACGGCGAGCCCGTGCCTGGCACGTTCGCGGCGGAAGACGAGCTGTTCGGGATAGGCCGAGTGCTCGGTGACCTCGGCACCGGTGTGTTCGAGCTGGCCCCCGCCGGCGCGCTCGGCGAGGACCTCGCCGCACCCGAGCGGGAGATGGATTGGATGCGTCGCCTCGCGGCGGCCATCGACCGACCCGTCACGTTCGCGCTCAACCAGAACAACGCGGATCCCACGTCGTGGAAGCGCCTGCTCGACCTCGCCGGCGCGGCGGCGGCCGACGGCGTGCCGGTGCGGCCGCAGGTGCACGGTCGCACCGTGTCGCTGCTGCTCGGGTTCCAGACGTTTCACCCCCTCGCCTTCACGCGTGCATGGACCGAGGCCGGGCTCGGGCTGCTGCCCTGGCAAGAGCAGGTGGCCCGAATCGAGGCCGACCCCGACCTACGGGCCCGCCTGATCGCCGATGCGCACGCGCTCGCCGACGACCCGATCGTGAGCGGGTTCATGCACCCCGACCGGATCTTCCCCCTCGGCGACCCTCCGCAGTACGAGCCCAGCGCCTCCGACAGCGCGACCGCGCTCGCCGCCGCCCAGGGCGCCGACGTGTGGGAGCTGCTGCTCGAGCTGTTCCTCGGCGACGGCGGCCGGGAGCTGCTCAACGCACCCGTCCTCAACTACACCGACGGCAATCTCGACGCCGTGGGCGAGATGCTGCGCCACCCGACCTCCGCGTTCGGTCTCGGCGACGGCGGCGCCCATGCCGGCCAGACGTGCGACGCGTCCACCACGACGTTCCTGCTCTCGCACTGGGCGCGCGATCGGACCCACGGTCGACTCAGCGTGGAGGACGCCGTCCACAAGATGACCCAGTCGACAGCCACGCTCTACGGCCTCGGCGACCGCGGCGTGCTCGCACCGGGGTACGTGGGCGACTGCAACGTCATCGACTTCGAGCGCCTGCAGCTCCGTCGCCCCGAGCTGGCATCGGACCTGCCCGGTGGTGCCAGCCGCCTCATCCAGCGCGCCGACGGCTACCTCCACACCATCAAGTCCGGCCAGGTCACCTTCACCGCCGGACAGGACACGGGCGCCCGCCCCGGCGCGCTCCTTCGGGGTGCCCGATGAGGCTGGGGGCACCAGCGCGCGCTGGGCGCGCCGCCATGCCCCGAACCACGCGCCCCGCCGACGTTCGGGGCACCAGCGCGCGCCCACCGCGCGCTCATGCCCCGAACCTCGGCGTTGTGGGAGCCCGGCTATGACGCCGCGGGAGACGGCGGGCGCGTTCTGGGAGGCGCTGTACGACCGCGACTGGCCGCGCATCCGGTCGTTCTTCGGGCCGGAGTCGATCTACTACGACGTGCCGACCGGCCCGTCGGCGGCCGGGGTCGGTCCCGACAGCATCGAAGCCCGGCTGCGGCTGGGCCTCGAGGGCCTGGTGGGCTACGAGCACCGGCCGGGGGTGGTGGCCGAGGGAGCGCACGGTGTGGTGGTCACCGAGCACACCGAGGTGTGGACCTGGGAGACGGGCGAGACGGTCGCCCTCCCGTTCGTATCGGTGCAGCACATCGTCGACGGCGTGATCATCCTCTGGAAGGACTACTGGGACTTCCAGACTTTGATGAGCGCGGCGCCCGCGGCGTGGCACGAACGCCTCGACACCGCCGACCTCTCCTGGGTGGTCGACGTCACCGGACGGGCCTGAACGGTTCCTGAGGCCATGAGTGAACCGGTCGGCGGCGCCCGCGCGACAGCCACCGCGATGACCGAACCGGCCGAGCCGCTGCGCTTGCGCGCCCTGCTCGCCGACGCGCTCGATCGGCTGCGCGAGATCCTGGCGGTCGGGCTGATCGCGGGCCTGCTGACCGGTGGCATAGGCAGTCGCCTGGCGATGCTCGTGCTGCGGATCACCTCCCCCGATGCCGTGGTGGGCGTGCAGAGCGATGACGACTTCCGCATCGGACAGGTGACCCTCAGCGGCACGTACAACCTGCTCGTCGTGGGCGTGGCATTCGGCATCCTCGGTGCCGCGCTCTACCGGCTGCTGGCTCCCTGGCTCATCGGCCCCACCTGGTTCCGCAGCCTCACCACCGCGCTGGGCTGCGGAGCTGTCGTGGGCTCGATGCTCGTGCACACCGATGGCATCGACTTCCGCCTCCTCGAGCCGACCTGGCTGGCCATCGCGCTGTTCGTGGCCATCCCGGCCGCCTTTGGCGCCGTTGTCGGCCCCCTCACGACATGGGTCACCCGTTCCGGGGCGGGGCGGTCGATCGGTCGACGGCGGTGGCTGCCCGGGCTCGTCGTGCTGTTCCCACCTGCCCTGATCGTGGCCTTCGTGGTGCTCATCGCGCTGCTCGCAGGAGCCATGTTCCGTCCGCTCGGGATCGTGGCAGGCCTCCAGCGCAACGCGGTGACCGCACTCATCGTGCGGGGCGCCTGGCTCGGCGTGGCAATCCTCGGGCTCGGCGCGCTCGTGTCCGACGCCGCCGAGCTGCTGTAGCCCACGTTCCGGTGCTCGACAGATTTCCGCGAGGCTGTCGATCTGCGGCCCAGCCGATCGTCGTCATGACAGACGGTCGGCAGAGCGCCGACACCGAACAGGAGGACAGCTCATGCCCCAGTACCTCGCCCTCATCTACGGTCCCAGCGACCAGCAGGCCAGCGCCCCGGAGGACTTCGACGGCGCCGTGATGGCCGACTACATGGCCTTCGGAGAAGAGGCTGGCGCGGCCGGCGTCATCGCGGGCGGCAACGCGCTCCAGTCGACCGAGACGGCCACCACCGTGAGCGTGCTCGGCGGCAAGGGTGGCGAGATCGTCACCACCGACGGCCCCTTCGCTGAGACGAAGGAGGTGCTCGGCGGCTACTACCTGCTCGACTGCCCTGACCTCGACCAGGCCATCGCCTGGGCGGCCAAGATCCCCGGCGCCTGGCTCGGCAAGGTCGAGGTGCGTCCCATCGCCACGTTCGAGTAGCGGCCGGTTGTCCCACGCCGACGAGGTCGCCGACGCGGTGCGGGTGGAGGGTGGCCGCGTGGTGGCCACCCTCACCCGCCTCGTCGGCGATCTCGGCGTGGCCGAGGATGCCGCCCAGGAGGCAGCGCTCGCCGCACTCGAGCGCTGGCCGCTCGACGGCGTGCCCGCCAACCCGGGCGCGTGGCTCACGACGGTCGCCCGGAACAAGGCGCTCGATCGGTTGCGACGCGAGCAGGCCCGGGGCGACAAGGAGGTTCGGGCGATGCGAATGCTCGAGGGCACGGGCGACGAGCCGCTCCCCGACTCCGTGGTGCGCGACGACTTGCTCCGGCTCGTCTTCACGTGCTGCCACCCGGCGCTCGCCCCCGAGGCGCGCATCGCGCTCAGCCTGCGCACCCTCGGCGGGCTCACCACCGCAGAGATCGCCCGGGCCTTCCTCGTGCCCGAGCCCACAATGGCCCAGCGCCTGGTGCGGGCCAAGCGCAAGATCGCCGCGGCGGCCATCCCCTACCGAGTGCCGTCAGACCACGAGCTCCCCGAGCGGCTGCCGGCAGTGCTCGCCGTCGTGTACCTCATCTTCACCGAGGGCCATGCGGCCAGCACCGGCGATGCGCTCGTGCGGGTCGACCTCTGCGACGAGGCGATCCGGCTGGCCCGCCTGCTCGCCGAGGTGCTCCCCGACGAGGCGGAGGTGCTCGGCCTGTTGGCGTTGCTCCTGGTGACCGACGCCCGCCGGCCCACCCGACTCGACGATGCGGGTGAGCTGGCGCTGCTGGCCGACCAGGATCGCTCTGCCTGGGACAAGGGCCAGATCGCAGAGGGCGGGGCGCTGCTCGAGGTGGCGCTGCGACGAGCGGCCGGCGCGCCCGGTCCGTATGCCCTCCAGGCGGCGATTGCCGCCGTCCACGCGGAAGCGCCTTCGTGGGAGGCGACCGACTGGGACGAGCTCGTGGCCCTGTACGACCTCCTCGCCGCAACGCTGCCCACGCCCGTCGTGTCCCTGAACCGGGCCGTGACCGTCGCCGAGCGAGACGGCCCCGCCGCGGGACTGGCGGCGGTCGACTCGATCGGCGAGCTGACGGCGTTCCACCTCTGGCACGCGGCTCGAGCCGACCTGCTCCGACGCCTCGAGCGCGCCAGTGAGGCCGCTGATGCCTACCGTGCCGCGCTCGCCTGCCAACCCAGCGACCCCGAGTGCCGCTTCCTCGAACGCCGCCTCGCCGAGGTCACCGTCCCCACCTGACGTCAGTCGAGCCCGTGGAAGGCCGATAGCGCGATTGCAGCCGCAGTGGCCACGTTCACCGAATCGACGCCGTCCACCATGGGGATCCGCACCCGGCGATCGGTGGCCGCCAACGCGGCGTCGCTCAGCCCGGGCCCTTCCGCGCCGAGCACGATGGCGGTGCGTCCTGGTTGCTCGGCCACCACGCGGCCGAGCGGCTCAGCGTCGGGTGCCGGCGTGAGGGCGAGCGTGCTGAACCCGAGCTGGCGGAGCTCGATCAGTGCCGCCGGCCAGCCGCCGTCGGCCACCCGGGCGAACGGGACGGTGAGCACGTGCCCGAGCGACACGCGTGTGGAGCGTCGGTAGAGCGGGTCCGTGGTGGTGGGGTCGAGCACCACGGCGTCGACACCGAAGGCGGCCGCGTTGCGGAACAGCGAGCCGATGTTCTCGTGATCGTTCACGGCCTCGAGGACGAGGATGCGAGTGGCCGTCGCCACGAGGTCGGCCACGGCCGGCAGCTCGGGCCGCTCGGCCACCGCGAGCACGCCACGATGGAAGTGCACACCGGTGACCGCCTCCATCGATGCCGCCGGCATCGTGAAGATCGGCGCGTCGGTGTGGACCAGCGACGCCACCCGCGCCACGTGCTCCTCAGCCACGAAGAGCGACCGCACCTCGAAGCGCGACCCGAGGAGCATCTCGATCGACAGACGGCCCTCGACGGTGAAGATGCCGCGCTCCCGTTCGAGCGCCATTCGGCGCGATGGCTCCCGCAGGTGGACGTAGTCCGCCAGACGGGGATCGTCGAGATCGACGACGGGCACGATGGGCATCTGTGCAGCCTCGCGCAGCCTCGCGCAGCCCAGACGCGCCGCCGCCCCGGCCGGGGCGAGGCTAGGGCGGCGGACTTTGGGGGGACACGGGCTGACGAGCAGCCACGTGCCTCCCGATCCGTACCCGAGACCGGTCCATCTCAACCCATGCCATGCTCGGTTCATGCGCACCGTCGTCTGTACCGAGTTCGCACCCATCGACCGCCTCGTGATCGAGGAGCGTCCCGACCCGGAGCCGGGTCCGGGCAAGGTCGTGGTCGCCGTCCGCGCGGCCGGCGTGAACTTCGTCGACGGCCTGTTCGTGCAGGGCAAGTACCAGATCAAGCCGCCCCTGCCGTTCACGCCCGGCGGCGAGGTGGCCGGCGACGTCGTGGCCATCGGCGACGGCGTCGAGGGCGTGGCGGTCGGCGATCGGGTGCTGGCGATGTCGTGGCTGGGCGGGTTCGCCTCGCACGTCGAGCTGGCCGCGGGCGGCGTCGTGCCGATCCCCGGCGACCTGTCGTACGGCCAGGCCGCGGCCTTGGTGCAGAGCTACGGCACGATGCTCTTCGCGATGACCCGTCGGATGCAGGTGCGAGCGGGCGAGTGGGTGCTCGTGCTCGGTGCTGGCGGCGGCATCGGGCTGGCGGCGATCGATGTCGCTCACCACCTGGGTGCACGGGTCATCGCTGCCGCGTCGTCCGACGAGAAGCTGGCCGCCGCCACCAAGGCGGGCGCGGAGGCGACGATCGACTACGAGCGCGAGGACCTCAAGGCCCGGGCGCGGGAGATCTCCGGCGGCGGGGTCGACGTCGTGGTCGACCCGGTCGGTGGTCGCTTCGCCGATGCCGCCCTGCGGTCACTCGGCTGGATGGGTCGCTATCTCGTGATCGGCTTCGCCGGCGGCGACATCCCCGCGCTGCCCGCCAACCAGGTGCTGCTGAACAACCGCACGGTGGTGGGAATCGACTGGGGGGCGTGGACGATGCGGGATGCCGTCGGCAACCGTGACCTGCTCGCGGAGCTCATGGACCTCGCAGGGAGCGGCGCGCTTTCGCCGGTGGAGCCCGCTGAGTACCCGCTCGACGACGTGGTGCGCGCCCTCACCGACCTGCAAGAACGAAACGTCGCCGGCAAGGTCGTGCTCGTGCCCTGAACGGGTTGGCCGTCGGGTTCTGTGTGCACGCAGCCACGCAGGGCGTGGCTGCGTGCACACAGAACCGGTGGTGTCAGGCCCGGGTTGCGACGAGCGCGGCCTGCTCGTCGAGCAGCGGCAGCACCACCTCGCGCGACGCGCTGGGAAGCCGGAACACGCACTCGGTGACGCCGATCCGCTCGAAGTGGTCGAGCTTGCCCGCATCGGGCAGCGAGCCGAACGGGACGATCTCGAGCATCGCCGGGTCGCGCCCTGCGTCGGCCACCGCGTCGCGCAGGCGCGGAATGGCATCGGTGAGGCCGGCGCCCCCGATGGGGATCCAGCCGTCGCCGTACTCGGCGATGTGGGCGAAGAGCTTCGGGCCGGCCGCCCCGCCGTGCAGCACGGTCACGCGAGTGCGTCCGTCGGGCCCGCGCTGGACGGGCTTGGGCCAGGACCATGCGGGTTCCATCTGCACGTGTTGACCATGGAACGACGCCTCGTCGTCGCCCCAGATGGCTTGCATGGCGAGCACGTGCTCGCGAGCCACGTCTCGCCGTTCCCGCATCGCCACCCCGTGCTGGGCCAGCTCGTCCTCGTTCCAGCCGAAGCCGACACCCAGCACCACGCGCCCCCCACTCAGGTGGTCGAGGGTGGCGATCGCCTTGGCCGTGACGATCGGCTCGCGCTGAGCCGCCAGCAGCACGCCTGTGCCCAGCCGCAGCGTCGACGTGGCGGTGGCCGCCGCGGCCAGTGCGACGAGCGGGTCGAGGCAGCGGCGGTACTCCTCGGCCAGCTCGGCGTCTCCTGTGGGTGGCGGGGTCATGCGGCTGACCGGGATGTGCGTGTGCTCGGGCAGCCACAGCGACTGGAGGCCGCGGACCTCCGCCTCACGGGCGAGCTCCACCACGTTGATGCTGACGTCGGTCGCGAACATCGTGATCCCGTAGCGCACGCCGTCTCCTCACGATGTCTGCGGATGGGTTTCTGACAGTCCGTCAGATCCTGCCAGACTGCGAGCCATGCGCGGCATCTGCGACGGACGCATCGTGATCGTCACCGGGTCGGGTCGGGGGCTCGGGCGAGCCCACGCGCTCGAGCTGGCGCGCCAGGGCGCGCGCGTGGTGGTGAACGACCTCGGCTGCGAGCTCGACGGCTCGGGTGGGGGCAGCGGGCCCGCCGGTGAGGTGGTCGATGAGATCCGCGGCAGCGGGGGTCAAGCGATCGCCAATGGCGACGACGTGGCCGACTTCGAGGGCGCGGCCCGCATGGTTGCGGCCGCCATCGATGCCTTCGGTGGGCTCGACGTCGTGGTCAACAACGCCGGCTTCGTGCGCGACCGCATGTTCGCCAACGCGGCCGAGGACGAATGGGACGCGGTCGTGCGGGTGCACCTGAAGGGACACTTCGCGGTGGCCCGGCACGCCGCCGCGCACTGGCGCGACGAGGCGAAGGCCGGCAACCCGGTCGATGCTCGCATCATCAACACCAGCTCGGGCGCGGGCATCCTCGGCTCGGTCGGCCAAGCCGCCTACGCCGCCGCGAAAGGCGGCATCGCCACGCTCACCCTCGTGCAGGCCGCGGAGCTCGGCCGCTACGGGGTGACCGCAAACGCGCTCTGCCCCTCCGCACGGACTCGTATGACCGAGGGCGTGTTCACCGAGATGATGGCCACCCCCGACGCCCCTGGGGCGTTCGACGCAATGGCCCCGGAGAACGTCTCGCCGCTCGTTGCCTGGCTGGCGTCGTCCCAGTCGGCCCAGGTCACCGGCCGGATGTTCGAGGTGGAGGGCGGCAAGGTGGGCATCGCCACGGGGTGGCAGCACGGGCCCACGGTCGACAAGGGCGATCGATGGGACCCGGCCGAGCTCGGTCCGGTGATCGAGCGCCTCCTGGCCGACGCCCCCACAGCGGCACCCGTGTACGGCACCAGCTGAGACTGCGCCGCCACCCATGTCTGCGCACCCGCGACGATGGGTAAGCGACCCGCCGTGGGCCGACCTGGAGACCTCATGACACGCGCGCGTCGACGTTGGGACAGGTTGCCCCGATGGGTTCGATGGCCAACCCTCGCGGGCGCGGCGCTCGGCACGCTCGGTGTGCTGGCGCTCATCGTGCTGTGGTTCACCGTGGACCTGCCGAAGGACCCGCCTGAGATCCGCTCGGCCGTGGTGCTCGCGGCCGACGGCCGGGAGCTGGCCGTGCTCAGCCAGGGTGGACAGCGCTTCGAGGTCAGCCTCGACCACGTGTCGCCGGTGGTGGTCGACGCGCTGATCGCCGCCGAGGACCGTCGCTTCTACCAGCATGGCGGCGTCGACCCCATCGGCATCAGCCGCGCCCTGTGGACCGACCTCACCACCAGTGGCACGCAGGGCGGCTCGACCCTCACCCAGCAGCTCGTGAAGAACGAGTACTTGAGCAGCGAGCGCTCGCTCTGGCGCAAGGCAAGGGAGGCCGTGCTCTCAGTGAAGCTCGAGCGGTCCGAGAACAAGGACCAGATCCTCGAGCGCTACCTCAACACCGTGTACTTCGGCCGCGGTGCGTACGGGATCGAGGCGGCGGCCCGCAACTACTTCAACACCACCGCCGCCAAGCTCGACCTTCCCCAGGCCGCACTGCTCGTCGGGCTGCTGCGCTCCCCCGCGACGGCTGACCCCGCCAAGGACATGCCCGAGGCGATGCGCCGCCGAGCCGTCGTGCTCCACGACCTGCTCGAGGTGCGGAAGATCACGAAGTCCGAGCTCGATGCGGCCAAGGCCACACCGATCAACGCCACCCCGGGCACACGTCCGGTGACCCTCACGGCTGGTGTCGCGCCGCACTTCGTGGAGTGGGTCCGCCAGCAGACCATCAAGGCCGTGGGCGAAGACGCGGTGTACGGCGTGGGACTCAAGGTGTTCACCACGCTCGACCTCGACGCTCAGGCTGCCGCTGAGTCGGCGGTGGCCGAGGTGCTCACCGATCCCGCCGCACCTCAGGCCGCGCTCGTCGCCCTCGACACCGACGGGGCGATCCGCGCCCACGTCGGCGGACGCGACTTCAACACCCTCCAGGTCGACCTGGTGCGCGGGAAGGATGGCGGTGGCTCAGGTCGTCAGCCTGGCTCCACCTTCAAGCCCTTCGTGCTCGAGGCCGCCCTCGAAGACGGCGTGACACTCGGCGACCGGTATGCAGCGCCGCCCACCATCGACCTCCAGGTCGGCGGGGCGCCGTTCAAGGTGACCAACTACGGCGGCGAGTCGTTTGGTGACCTCAGCGTTGCCGAGGCCACCGCGAAGTCGGTCAACACCGTGTACGCACAGCTCCTTGCGAAGGTCGGCCCCGACGCGGTGGCGTCGGCGGCCAAGGCCATGGGCATCGACGCACCGCTCGACCGCGTGCCGTCCATCGCACTAGGCGTGGAGGAGGTCGCACCGCTCGACCTGGCCAGCGCCTACCTGACTCTCGCCGACGACGGCACCAAGGTGGAGCCCTACGCCATCCGCAAGATCGAGGACAGTCACGGCAAGGTGCTGTGGGAGCCCAAGCGCCCCGAACCCAAGGGCGAGGCCATCAAGCCCGACTACGCGCGGGCCGTCACCCACGCACTGCGTGGCGTCATCAGCGGCGGCACCGGCCGGGCGGCTGCCATCGGTCGCCCCGCCGCCGGCAAGACCGGCACCACCCAGGACAACGTCGATGCGTGGTTCGCGGGCTACGTGCCCGGCTACGCCGCCGTGGTCTGGATGGGCTACCCCGACGCATCCCGGCCGATGAGCGATGTGCAAGG
>JBKJIE010000069.1:0-5450 GCA_046598715.1 Acidimicrobiales bacterium
TAGCTGAACAGCTGCGGCGGGAACGACAGCACCAGACCGGAGCTGTGGAGCCCGTCACCGTTGTATGAGCCACCATCGATCGGTGTCGGTGGGCCGGGCGGAGCGTTCGGATCAGGCGGCGGGGCGTTCGGATCAGGCTGTGGTTGTCCCGCGCCGCCGGCCGGAGCGAACGAGTCCGGGTTGGCGTGCACAGCACCATCAGGCGCCTTGGCGAGGATGGTCCGCAGGGCCTCCGTCGAACCAAAGGTGATGGTGTGGGGGCCGAGGATCGTCCACGTGACCTTGCCACCGACCTTCACGCTCGTGCTGTCCGGGCCGAACAGGACCGGCACTGCGTCTTGGACGTCCTGCGAGCCGCCGCCGGCGATCACGCCGGTGGGCGACGCGGTCGTGAGGAACGGCGGCAGCGTGCCGCCCTTGATCGCGGTGAGGGTCGTTTCCAGCGACGCCAGCTTCGTGCTGAGCTCCTTCTCGCCGGCCTTGGCCACCTCATCGGCCGTCTGCGCCTTCTGATCGGCGGCCACCACGGTGATCTCGCCGGTCATGCCCGCTCGATGCAGGGTGCAGAAGTAGCTGTAGGTGCCGGGAGCGATGTCCTTGGCCAGCGTCACCTTGAAGTGATCGCCGTCGGCCAGGAACCCGCTGTTGTAGTAGGTCTCGGTGCCAGTGAAATCGCCCTGCTTCTGCTGGGTCTTCGAGCACGCGTCGCTCGCCGGCGGGTCTTCGCCCGCCGGGAGGAAGCAGGGCTGCGCGGCCGCCTGGATCGCGTCGCCAGGCCCGTCGGGGAGCAGGGCCGGGATCTTCTTGAGCTCGGCGGGCTCGTCTTGCGCGTTCGGGTCGACCTTGGCCATGCCAGCCGTGACGAGTGTGCCGAGGGTGACGGTGTGCGGCTCGCCGGTGAAGTTCCCTGCGAAGTCCACGGTGTCACCCGGGTGCACCGAGACCTTCTTCGGGAAGTACGCCGTGAACGCCACAGGTGCGCTGCTCGTGTCGGCGTCGACGTTCACGACCACCGTCTGCTGGTCGCCCGAGGTCGTGCCCCCGGCCGTGCCCTTGTTGCTGTCGCTGCTGCCACAGCCCGCTGCCAAGAGCAGCAAAGCCGCGGCACCGTAGAGATATCGCCTCACGCTCATGCGCGTCTCCATTCAGTCCCCTTGCCCAGTGCGCGGCAGATGCCGCCTGTCGGTCGGGAGTATGCCCGAAATGTTGGGCTCGCGCTGAGATGGTCGCGGGCGAGCGGTGTGGAGCCCGAGAGGGGAGTCGAACCCCTGACCTACGCATTACGAGTGCGTTGCTCTACCAGCTGAGCTACCCGGGCGGGAGCGGGCGAGTGTACCCGCGGCCCCATGACCGGCTCCAAGGTTCAGGTTGGCAGCGCCGGCAAGTGGGCGAGGAGGGCCTGGAGCAGCAAGGTCTCGTTCGGGAAGCGCTCGAGCGCGAGAGCCGCCTCGTCGAGGCGTTGGAGACCCCGCACGATCCGATCGGGGTGCGCGGCGGTGGGCAGCTCGTCGCGGTACACGCCTGCGAACGCGGCCAGGGCGAACCGGAGCTCCGCGGTGCGGTGACGGCGCACCTCGCGCTTGTGACGATCCTCGATGTCCTTCTTCCCGCTGCCCCGCTGGCCGTACCGCTCGATGCGCTCCTGCAGCTCGGCCGCCTCGGCTGCGTGTCGAGCGTCGATGACATCCTGCGCATCATCGATGAGCGCCTTCACCTCCGCGGCCAGCTCCGCCGCCCGAGCGCCGGTGCCGTCGAGGCGGGCCGGCATGGCGCGCAGTGCTTCGGCGCGCAGGGCGAACCTGGCGTCGGTGGCCAAGAGCCGGGCGCGGTCGAGGTCGCCGGTGGCTGCGGCAGCAATCGACGTGGCCCGGCCGGGCTCGACGCCGTCGCTGACCAGCTGGTCGACGATCGCGCTCATCGGGATCGGCCCGAGGTCGACGCGGACGGCGCGGGACGCGATCGTCACGAGCTCGGGGGGCACGTCCTCGGCGAGGATCACGAAGAAGGTCGACGCGGGCGGCTCCTCCACGTACTTGAGAAGGATCGCCCCGAAGCGATCGATCAGGTGAAAGTCCTCGAGCACGAGGACCTTTCGGCTCCCCTCGGCCGGGCTGAGCACGGCCTGCCTCACGATGGACCGGGCAGTGTCGACATCCATCCGACCCTGGGCGGTGGTGGGCTCGATCACGTGCAGGTCGGGGTGGGCCTCGGCCAGCGCCAGTCGGATGTGGCGCTCGGCGTCGTCGCCCGTCGTACCCGCAGACAGCAGCAGCGCAGCGAACGCCCTCGCCGCCGCCCGCTTCCCCGAGCCGGCTGGCCCCACCAGCAGATAGGCATGGACGGGGTTGACGGCCGCCGCCGTGAGGTGGGCCACCGCGTGGTCTTGGCCGATCACGTCGGCCCAGACGTCGATGTCGGCCGTGGTGGTCATGGTCGCATCATCGCACCCGAGCGGTCAGGCGATGTCGGGGAAGCGGATCGACACGATCTCCCAGATCGCGTCGGCGACGTCGTCTTCCGACTGCGTGCCGTCGATCACCACCCATCGCTCCGGGTCCGCGATGGCCTGGGTGAGGAAGCCATCGTGGACGCGTCGGTGGAACGACTCACCTGCCGCCTCGAGTCGGTCTCGCGGTCCTCCGGTTCGTTGGACGGAGACCGACAGGGGGACCTGCAGGAGCACGATGAGGTCGGGCCACAGCTCGTCGGTGGCCCACTCCGACAGAGCGCCGATCTCAGCGGCCGACAGCTGCCGCCCATACCCCTGATAGGCGATCGACGAGCCCGCGAAGCGGTCGGTGATCACCGTGCGGCCCGCTTCGAGCGCCGGTCGCACCACCTCGACGACGTGCTGGGCCCGGTCGGCGGCCATCAGCAGCGCCTCGGCCCGGGGGGTGATCTCGAGCGTCGTCGAGTCGAGCAGGATCGCGCGCACGGCCGCGCCGAGTGGGGTGTCGCCCGGTTCGTGGGTGAGCACGGCGCCGACTCGTCGGGCGAGGCGCACCGCCTGCGTGGACTTGCCGCTCCCCTCGCCGCCCTCGAAGGCGATGAAGTGCCCGGTCACTCGTCGCGCTCGGCCCGCTGGTGGCTCTCGCGCAGGTCAGCGAAGGGGCGCGTGACATCGGAGACGAGCTCCTGGAGGTGCTCCTTCTCGGCACTCGCGGTGCGCGCCCCCGCTCGAAGCGACATGGCGGCGAGCACCCCCGCCGCCATGATGATGACGCCGGCCAACCAGAGGGTGAGCCGCACGCCCGGAACAGCGATGTCGAACCCGGCCAGCGAGATCTGCCGATGGACCACGCTGCGGCTGAGGCGGTCGAGCAGGTCGGACAGGAGCGGGCCGACCGCGAAGGCGAGGAGCACACAGAAGCGCACGAGGATGTACAAGGCACTGAAGATCCTGCCTCGGAGCTCGTCGTCGACGCTCTCGTGCAGCAGGGTGAACCCGAGCACGTAGACCGCACCCGCGCACACGCCCAGGATCCCCACGAACAGGGCGGCGAACCGCAGCTCGGACATCGATGCGGCCACGATCAGCGACGCACCGGCCACGAACACGGCGATGGTGAACACCTGGGCCTTGGGCACCCTGCGTTGGAAGACCGACAGGACCACCACGCCGCCAGCCACACCGCATCCCAGGGCGAAGATCAGCAACCCGAACCCGTCGGTGCCCGCGCCGAGGACCTGGTCGGCGAACACCGGGCCGAGGGGTACGAGCATGCCGCCGCCGATCAACCCCGTGGCCAGGCCGACGTTGACGGCGCGCACCACCGGGTTGATGAAGATGAACTGCCAACCCTCCTTCAGCTCATGGAAGGCCTGACCGAAGTCGATGCGCGGTCCGCCCTTCTTGCGCAGCTCGCTCTTCGGGAGCGTGAGGCGGGAGATCATGAACGCCGAGAACAGGAAGGTGAGCGAGTCGACGTAGAAGGCCACGCCGACGCGACTGGTGCGGAGCATGGACAGCGCATCGATGTCGCCCAGCTGTGTCGACACCTTGGCGAGCAGGGAGAAGAGACCTGCGGCGATGGGCATCGTGCCGTACGCGGCTACGAGGGAGAGCGAGTTGGCCGAGGTGAGGTGATCAGCGGGCACCAGGTTCGGGACCGACGCCTCTTTGGCCGGGGTCCACAGCAGCGTGAAGCACTCGAGCACGAGCGAAGCGATCACGAGCCCGAACACCGTGTCGACGAACGGGAGGGTGACCAGCACGGCGGCACGGCCGATGTCGCACGTCACCATGACCTTCTTGCGGTCGAACCGGTCGGCCACCACCCCCGACGCTGCCCCTAGGAACAGCCCGGGCACGATGCGGGCCGCCATCACCACGCCGATCGCCGCCTCCGGTGAGCCACCGCCGATGCGCGCCGCGAGGGCGGCGATAGCCAGGAAGCCCAGCCAGTCGCCGGTGGCGGAGGCGACCTGCGTCAGCCACAGGTGGAAGAACTGGGGCGATCCGAACATGCGCACGTGGAAGCCCGGCTTGTCGCCGGCGCCGACCACGGGTGCTCGTTCGGTGGGGGCATCGTGGTCCGGGATGGCAGCATCCGGGGTCGACGCCTGGCGCGGGTCCGCCATCTGGTCCACGTTAGGTGGCGACGGAGCGGGCGCTCGCGATCACCCGTCGCCGGTGGGTGCCGCCGACGATCCGTCGTCGTCGTACGACCGGGTCGCGGCCGGGGTGCGCGCCGAAGCCTTCGGCGCGCCGCCGACCTTCTCGGCCGCTCCGGCCTTCTCGGTGGCCTTCTTGGCTCCGCCCGCCTTGGTGGTCTTCTTCGTGGTCCTCTTGGCTGTCTTCTTGGCTGCCTTCTTGGCCGGCGCCCGCTTGCTGGCTCGCTTCTTCGACGGACCGGCGTCGCGGCGGATCTGCAGCAGCTCGGCCGCCCGCTCAGACGTGATGTTCTCGATCGTGTCGCCCTTGCGGAGCGATGCGTTCGTGTCGCCGTCGGTGACGTAGGGGCCGAAGCGCCCTTCCTTCACCACCACGGGCTTCTGTGACACCGGATCGTCGCCCAGCTCCTTCAGCGGTGGGGCCGGTGCAGCCTGGCGGCGGCCGAACTTCTTCGGCTCGGCCAGTACCTTCAACGCCTCCTCGACGTCGACGGTGAACAGCTTCTCCTCGGTGTCGAGGCTTCGGGTCTCGTCCTTCCACTTCAGGTAGGGGCCGAACTTCCCGTTGGCGGCGACGATCTCGCCCCCTTCAGCGTGCTCGCCCACGACCCGAGGCAGCGTGAGGAGCTGGAGCGCCTCGTCGAGGGTGATCGTCGAGAGCGACATCGTCTGGAACAGCGACGACATCTTCGGCTTCGTGTCCGGCGGAAGCGTGTCGGGATCGCCGAGCTGCACATAGGGTCCGAACCGCCCGCTCTTCGCGTACACCGGGAGGCCGGTCTCCGGGTCCACCCCGAGCGGCACGCCCCCCTTGGGGGCCGAGAGGATCTCCACGG
>JBKJIE010000109.1:0-9383 GCA_046598715.1 Acidimicrobiales bacterium
GCCGATGGCCACCGCGTCGATGCCCGAGCTGAACGTCTCCGGATGCTGGAGGACGTGGCGCACGTCGGCGTCCCGGCCCACGATCACCATCCCCACCTCCTCGCCCATGTCGATGGCGGGGCCGGCGTCGCGCAGCATCTTGAACATCGGCTGAGGGTGGGCGAGGGCCTCCGGGTCGGCCTCGCCGCCCATCATGCTCAGGTCCGACATCGATCCCCCTGTTGTCCGCTGACCCACCCGTGTCTAGCGCGAATCTAACGTTGGCGTCAGGCCGGGTCGGCCGCCCGCACCGTGCCCTTCTCTGCCGGCACGATGGCCGGGGCCTCCTTCCACAGCGGGATCCCATCCTCGGGCTTGGCCGCCGGCCACCCGTCGTCGTGGATCTCAGCCCAGTGGGAGTGGTTCAGCTGGTGAAGCGTGAAGCAGGCGTTGAGCGAGTTGTAGAAGCCTTGGTTGTCCTGCGTCTCGTTGACCGACTCCTTGATCATCAGGGCGGTCATGGTGGGGAGCTTGGCGATCCGACGGGCAAAGTCGAGCGTGTTCGCCTCAAGCTCGTCACGTTTGAAGACCTTCGAGACCATGCCGAGGCGGTGCGCCTCGTCGATGTCGAGGCTGTCACCGGTGAGCATGAGCTCTTTGGTCTTGCGGGCGCCGAGCTCCCACGGATGGGCGAAGTACTCCAGCCCGCACATGCCGAGCCGGGTGCCGACCACGTCGGCGAAGACGACATCGTCGGACCCGACGATCAGGTCGCACGACCACATCAGCATCAGCCCCGCCGCAAACACGGTGCCCTGCACCTGCGCGACGGTGATCTTTCGCAGGTTGCGCCACCGGCGGGTGTTCTCGAAGTAGTAGTGCCACTCCTGGAGCATCCGCTTCTCGGCGCCGACCCGCGTGGCGCCGTTGATCTTGGAGGTGGGGTGGGTCTGGTACTCCTCCATGGCGACCTTGGAGCCCATGTCGTGCCCGGAGGAGAACAGGGGGCCGGTACCGCCGAGGATCACGACTCGGCAGGTGTCGTCGGCTTCGGCGCGCAGGAACGCCTCGTCGAGCTCGACGAGCAGGCCACGGTTCTGGGCGTTGCGGGCTTCGGGACGGTCCAGGAGGATCCGCACGATGGCGCCATCGTCGTGGGTCTCGTACTGCAGGAACTTGTAGTCGGCCATCGGTCTCCTCGACAGGGTTCAACAGGCGACGCCCGAAACATGACGCCACTGTCAGACTACGCGACGGATCGGGTCGACTCGGCAGCGAGGAGCCGCCTGCGCCCTGACGCTGCGTGGTCAGGTGAGGGCGGGCTCGGCGTCTGACGTGGATCCGGCCGACGCTTCCATCGGCTCGTTCCGAGCGCGCCACGACCCGACCCAGCGGCGACCGAGCGAGTCCAGGCCGAGGCTCACGGCGAGGAGGAGCATCGCCACGATGCCGTCGAGCCACCAGTGGTTCCCACTGGCCGACACCACGAGGATCGTGAGCACGAGGTGGAGCAGGAAGAGCCAGCGCCAGCGGCTCGTGGTCGCGGCCACGATGCCGAGCGACACCACGGCGGCCCAGCCCACGTGGATCGACGGCATCGCGGCGAACTGATCGGACACGCCTGTGCCCACCGGGCCGTAGATCGACGGTCCATACCCCTCGGAGATGTCGATGTAGCCGAGGTCGGTGAGGAAGCGCGGTGGCGCCACCCGCACGAAGCGGATGACGAGGCAGAAGCCGGTGAGGAGAGCGAGCCCGTTGCGCCATCGGGGGTACGCGTCGCGATGGCGCACGTACAGCCACACGAGGAACGCGACCAGGGCTGGCACGTGCACCCCCGCGTAGTAGAGGCTCGTGAACCAGGCGGACCACTCGTGGCGCAGCACGAGGTGCTGGAGCGAGAGCTCCGTGGGGAGGTGCATCGTGTGCTGCAGCCGCACGATCTGGCGGGCCCGCTCGATGGCGCCCTCGTCCTGGGCCAGGGGAAGGAAGCGGGCCAGGCGCCACACCGCGTAGAGCGATGCCACCACGGTGAGCTCGCGTGCGGCGGGCGCCACTGCGACGGTGACGCGCGTGGGCGGGCGTCGCTCGAGACGGATGGCGATGAGCGCGCTCAGCACCGCCACCGTGAGCGCCTGGCCCCACGTCGGCCAATTCATCGGGTCACGATCCCGGACCGCATGGCCTCAGACTGTCAGACCGAGGCCCCGTCCGTTCCGTCGTCGTGCCGGCGGGGATCATCGGTGGCGGTAGGTTCCATGACCGCAGGCGCGGCTGCCGCGCCGCGGGAGGACACGGCACCGATGACCGATCGCGACACCACCGCGCTGCGCCTCGGGATCCTCACGCCCGTGCTCACCCTCATCGCGGGCAGCCACGCGGGCTGGGAGGAGGACGGCACGATCGACGATGTGGCGCGCATCGCCCAGGCCGCCGACCGTCTTGGCTACGACCACCTCACCTGCAGCGAGCACGTGGCCGTTCCCGAGTCGGCCGTGGCGATGCGCGGCGGCCGCTACTGGGACCCGCTCGCCACCTTCGGGTACGTGGCCGCGCACACTGCCACCATCCGTCTCCTGACCGACGTGCTCGTGCTCGGCTACCACCACCCCCTCGAGATCGCCAAGCGCTACGGCACACTGGATCGCATCTCCGGGGGCCGACTCGTGCTCGGCCTCGGGGTGGGTTCGCTCGAGGAGGAGTTCGACCTCCTCGGTGCTTCGTTTCGCGACCGGGGCGACCGTGCCGATGATCACCTGCGGGCCCTGCGGGCCTCGATGTCGCAAGCCGTGCCCTCGTACCACGGTGCCTTCTACCGATTCTCTGGGATGGTGGTCGACCCCTGTGCCATGCAGGAGCGCGTGCCCTTCTGGATCGGCGGGCGAAGCGGGCGGTCGCTGCGTCGCGCCGTCGAGCTCGGTGACGGGTGGTGCCCGTTCGGCCTCGCGCCTGATGCCATCGCGCGCCTGCTGGCGAGGGCCCGCACGACTCCGGCATGGGCCGAGCGCGACCGCGCGCTGGAGGTGGTGCTGCAGACCATGCGGCCCATCGACCCCGTAGGTGATCGCGGTCGCGCCCTCGACGTAGCCCGCGGCCTGCGGGAAGCCGGTGCCACGATGCTCAGCCTGCGTCTCGTGCACCACAGCGTGGAGCACTACATCGAGCAGCTTGAGGCCATGGTCGAGGTGGTGGCGAGCTTCTGAGGAGCTGGCCACCGCTCAGGTGGGGAGGTGTGCGTCCCACGCCCACGGCACCACGGTGACGAGCGGGGTGGCCAGCAGCGGCACCACCGAGCCATCGGCCCAGCGGTCGGCCAGCACGTCGTCCAGGCGGCTGGCCATGGTGGGAGGGTGGTCGTCGAGGAAAGCGATCGAGAGGCGGAGGCCATCGGTCCCCGTGAGCCTGGGGTGGAGCGATCCGGTGCCTTCGTACGACCACACCCCGGCCACTCCCGGCACGTCGGCGAGTGCCCCCACCACCTCCCCCCCGGACCTCGCGACGAATGGGCCACGCTTCTGTGGCCGTGTCGTCGCGAGGTCATCGGTGGGGGACTGCTCGAGCAGGAGGTACACGCCGCGACAGGGCCGCCACGGGAGGACGTCCGCTCCCACCAAGGCCCGCGGCGAGGCCGACTTGGCGACGAGCTCGTAGCCGGCCAGCTCCACCGGCGGGAGGCGCACCGGCATCCGACCGACGGCGCGGAGGTCGGCGCCGAGGGCGAAGAAGGTGTCGAGGGCCGAGTCGAGCGGCTCGGCGAAGAGGTAGCAGACGACGTGGTCGACGGCGTCGTAGTGACCCACCCCTGCGGCACGCGCGGCGCGACAGGCCGGCGTGGAGACCCAGCGCGCTCCGGAGCGCATGCCGGTGATGCGGTACTGCTCCGGCAGGTGGTCGAGCCCGTGCCATTCGAGGTACGCCGCGTCGAGCCCTTCGGGCGAGCGAGCCGACATCGAGACCACCGCGGCGCGCACATCGGAGGAGCCGTGGCGGGTCACGTTCGGCGCGTCGTCGGTTGGCGTGCCCTCGCCGGGCGGTTGCGTCACCCCTCGATGGTGATGAGCTCGTCAACCCCCGAGATCCGCAGCAGCGAACGGGCCGCGTCGCTCGGGGAGCGGACGACCACCGCCGTGCGGACCTGGCCGACCAGCCCGTGGGCGCGGATGAGCAGCCCCAGACCGGTCGAGTCGATGAAGGTGGTGGCGGACAGGTCGATGACGAGTCGCTCGCTGCTGGCGAGCACTTGCTCGATCACGGCCCAGAGCCGATCGGCGGTGGCCATGTCGACGTCGCCTCGCACCGTGACGACGGGTCCGCCGTCGAGGTTGAGGATCTCCGCCCCGAAGGAGCTGACGAACGCTGGCACCGGCACTGCCTCGTCGCCAGTCGAAGAACCCGCGGCCACCAGACGCATCTCTCCTACCTCCCAGGTCGTGCCGCCGACGCTGTCAGCGTGTCGGCGGCGGGTTCTTCCGGCACAACGGCACAGCCTTGATGAGGTACAGCCCTTATAGACGGGGTGGTCTTATCATGGACCTAACGGTCTGTCTAGTAGTACGATGGGCCTTGATGGAGCTTCAGGAAGTTGCTCAGGCGCGCTTCGAGCCGCGCGAGCGGATCATCAACGCGGCCTACGAGCTGTTCTCTCGTCGAGGCATCCGCGATGTCGCCGTCGACGAGGTGGTGGAGCGAGCGGGCGTGGCCAAGGCCACCCTGTACCGGCACTTCGCCTCCAAGGACGATCTCGTGCTCGCCTTCCTCGAACGTCGCGAGCAGCGCTGGACGCTCGGGTTGGTGCAGGCCGAGGCCACCCGCCGCGGTTCCACCCCTGAGGAGCGCCTGCTGGCGATCTTCGACGTCTTCGACGAGTGGTTCCGCAGCGAGGACTTCGACGCCTGCGCCTTCATCAACGTGCTGCTCGAGATGGGCTGGGAGCACCCCCTCGGGACGGCCAGCATCGAGTACCTGCGGCACATCCGCACGATGGTCGAGGAGCTGGCCGCCGAGGCTGGGTTGCGCGATCCCGCCGCGCTGGCCCACTCGTGGCACATCCTCATGAAGGGCTCGATCGTGGCCGCGGCGGAGGGCGACGTCGATGCCGCGCTGCGGGCCAAGACCATGTCTGTCGCGCTGCTCGACCAGCATCGGTAGTGCCCTTGCAAACTGGCACGTAGAGTGCCAATACTGCGGCATGACCGATGCAGCCATCGAGGTCGTCCTGCTGGGCACGGGCAGCCCGATCCCCGACGCCAACCGAGCCGGACCATCCACCCTCGTGCAGGCCGGATCCCATCGCTTCCTCATCGACTGCGGTCGGGGCGTGCTGCTGCGGGCGACGGCCGCTGGCGTCGGCGCCAACCAGCTGACCGCGACACTGCTCACCCACCTCCACAGCGATCACCTCACCGACCTCAACGACGTCATCACCACGCGTTGGATCACGACCTTCGCCCCGTCGCCGCTCCGGATCGTTGGACCACCCGGCACGCGGGAGGTCGTCGACGGCATCCTCGCCTCGCTGCGGCCCGACATCTCCTATCGCTTGGCCCACCACGAGGACCTGGGCTGGGAGCCGCCCGTGGAGGTGAGCGAGGTGACCGACGGCATCGTGTTCGAGGCGGATGGCGTGCGCGTCATCGCCGCTCCGACCGACCACCGACCGGTGGAGCCCACCCTCGGCTACCGCGTGGAGCACGATGGGCATGCGGTCGTGCTGGCCGGCGACACGGTGCCGTGCGCCGGTCTGGACCAGCTCTGCGCGGGCGCCGATCTCCTCGTGTGCACGGTCATCCGCAACGACCTCATCCGAGCGTTCGGTCTGCCCCGACTCCTCGACGTCTGTGACTACCACTCCACCGTGGAGCAGGCCGCCGACACCGCGCAGCGCGCGGGGGTGGGCACGCTCGTGCTGACCCATTGCGTCCCCGCTGTGCCGGCCGGGGCGGAGGACGAGTGGCGAGCCCTGGCCGCGGCATCCTTCGACGGCGAGATCGTCGTAGCCGCCGACCTCGACCGCATCGCCGTGGGCTGAGCCGTTGATGGGTCCGGGCCGCCGACGGGTCAGGGTCGTGCCGGACGGGCCCCGATCGTCGCCACGGCCAGTGCTGCCGCGCCGCTGCCGGCCTCCAGCGCCTCGCGGGGACCGGCGCCGCGCAAGACGGCGTCGAGCACGCCGGCATCGAGCGCATCCCCGGCGCCCACCGTGTCGACCACGACCGTCGGCAAGGCGGGCACGCTGCAGGTCCCCTCCGAGGTGATCCACGAGGACCCCGCTGGGCCGTGCTTGGCCACCACCACCGCGGCACGCCCCAGGCACGCCTCGGCTCCGTCGAGGGCGGCCAGCTCGTCATCGTTGGCGAAGAGGATCTGACAGCCGGCGACCCAGCCGAGGAAGCGAGCACCGCCGACGCTGAGGAGGGGCGACGCGCTGGAGGCGTCGACCGATACGGGCACGGCCGCCTCGTGCGCAGCGCGCATCGCGGCCAGCGCCGCTGGGCGCGATCCCTCGTCGAACAACGTGTACCCCGACACGTGGAGCCAGTCGGGCCGGTCGCGGAGCGCGGCGGTGACGGCCTCCACGGGAAGGGCGTCGTTGGCGCCGCGATCGGGGAGCATCGTGCGCTCTCCGTCCGGGTCGACGAGCACCACGCAGGCTCCAGTGGTGTGCGACGCATCGATCGAGCCAGCGAACGCCACGCCCGCGGCGGTGAGCTCCGCCAAGGCGCCACGGCCCATGGCGTCATTGCCCACGGCGGCCACGAGCCGCACGGCGCGCCCGATCGAGGCCAACCAGCAGGCGGTGTTGGCCGCCGATCCACCCCCGACCCCGGTGATCGACGACGGCGTGTCACTGCCGTGCTGCAGAGGCCCCGACGGCACCACCACGACATCGATCATCACGTCACCCACCACGAGCACGTCGTTGCTCACGTGGATGCCGCCACCGCGATCTGCGCCGCGAGCGTGGCGTTGCGCAGGATGATGGCGATGTTGGCCCGCAGGCTCTCGCCCCCTGTTGCTCGATGGAAGTGGTCGAGCAGGAACGGCGTGACCGCCTTGCCGCGCACGCCGGCCGTCTCGGCGGCGGCGAGTCCCTCAGCGAGCGCTCGGTCGTGCACCGCCGCGTCCACCTGCTCGGCCTCGGGGAGCGGGTTGGCGATGACGAGCGCGGTGGCGTCGGTGCCGAGCGTCGCTCGTGCACGCAGGATGCTCACCACCTCGTCGGCGCTGTCCACGCGCCAGTCGAGGGTGAACCCGGAGTCGGTTCGGTAGAAGCCGGGAAAGCGATCGGTGCCGAAGCCGACGACGCTGATGCCCAGCGTCTCGAGCCGCTCGAGCGTGGCGCCGATGTCGAGGATGGACTTCACGCCTGAGCACACGACCGCGATCGGGGTGTGAGCGAGCGCCATCAGGTCTGCGGACTCGTCGAAGGTGGCGGATGCCTCTCGGTGCACGCCGCCGAGCCCGCCGGTGGCGAACACGGCGATGCCGGCGCGGTGGGCGAGGTGCGAGGTGGCCGCAACGGTGGTGGCGGCGTGGCCGCCCCGGGCCACGACCATGGCGAGGTCGCGCACGCTGGCCTTGGCCACATTGCGCGCGGTGGCGACGGTGGTCAGCGCCTCGGGGTCGAGCCCGATGTGCACCTCCCCGTCGACGACCGCGATCGTCGCGGGTACCGCTCCCGTGTCACGCACGGCCTGCTCGATCTGGCGGGCGACGTCGAGGTTGTCGGGCCGCGGCAGGCCATGGCTGATGATCGTCGACTCGAGGGCCACCACGGCTCGCCCGCCGGCGAGCGCATCGGCCACCTCCGGCAGCACGACCAGGCCGGCCTCGGACTCGTGCACAGCGAGGGCGTTCAGGCGCTCGGCGCGGTGATGCTGGCCATGTCGGCGTCGATGCCCGAGAGCACCCGTTCGATGAGCGCGCCGCGCAGCGCCAGCTTCGTGTGGCTGTAGGCGCCGGTGCGGAACTCCCCGAGCCGTCGGGCCTCGGTGATCGCAGTCGCCTCGCACTCCTCAGCCGGCACCACCCGGTCGAGGTAGCCAGCCGCCACCGCCCCGGCGGGGTCGTACAGCTCGGCCTGGATCGCACCACGCGTGAGGTGCGCCGGGGAGAGGCGCGCCTGGGCCAGCTCCGTGGCGTAGCGGGGGAGCCCCATGCCGATGGCGGTCTCGTTGAGTCCGATCTTGGCGGGGCCGTCGGTACCGATGCGCGTGTCGCACGCCAGCGTGAGCAGCGCGCCCGCAGCGAGGGCATGGCCGGTGACCGCGACCACGACGGGCTGGGGGTGTCCGAAGATGCGCATGAGGAGCTTGCCGCCCGCGCCGACGAGGGCCCGAGTGCGCTCGATGCCAGCTGTCATCTCGGTGAGGTCGAAGCCGGCGGACAGCTTGCCGGGCCGCCCGATGATGGCAACGGCACGAGCCTCACCTTCGGCGTTGTCGAGGTGCTTGTGGAGCAGATCGATGACCCGGTGACTGACGACGTTGACCTTGCCGTCGTCGAGGCGCAGCACGGCTACGCCGTCGTCCAAGGAGTAGGTGACCGGGGCGTTGGTGGGGTCGTCCGACATGGTGCGGACACTAGGTGCTGGTCAGTCGGCGGTGACGAAGTCGATGAGCTGCTCCACGGCCCCGACCAGCGCGGGGTCGAGGTCGCGGTAGGTGTGAACGCGACCGAGCAGCCGTCGCCAGAACTCACCGGGATGCGCGGTGATCCCGAGGGCGTCGAGCACGCCCTCCTTCCAGGGGACCCCGCGTGGCACCTTCGGCCAGGCATCGATGCCGGCTGCGCTCGGGCGCACCGCCGCCCACACGTCGACGAACGGGGTGCCCGTGACGAGCACGTGCGGGTGGCGGACCTGGTCGGCGCTGCGGGTCTCCTTGGACCCGGCGACGAGGTGGTCGAGCAGGATCCCGAGGCGCCGCCCGGGACCGGGATCGAGGGCGCGCACGACCTCGGCTAGGTCGTCCATGCCGTCGAGCCGCTCGACGACGACACCCACCTCGCGCAGATCGTCGCCCCAGACCTTCTCCACGAGCTCAGCGTCGTGGATGCCCTCCACGAGGATCCGGCTGGCGCGGGCGACCCGCGCCGGGCGGGTGGCCGCCGCGATCGACCCCGATGCCGTGATGCCGGGGGCCCTCGGTGTCACTGCGGGGCGGGCCACCACGAGGGTGCACGGCGTGCCCTCGAGCAGGAACCCGCCGGGCGTGGGTCGCAGGGGTCGGTGCACGTCGCCACGGTCGCGCAGCACCACCTCGACCTCGTTGAACGAAACGATCGACCCCACGATGCCGCTGGACCGGTGCTCGATCACGAGACCCCGACGAGCCTCGACGTTGGGGTAGGCGGGTCGGCGCGACGAGGGCCCGTCGAGGTCGATCGGCTCGGAGAGGATCCCG
>JBKJIE010000150.1:0-33791 GCA_046598715.1 Acidimicrobiales bacterium
CTCGACGGCGCGCAGGCCCCGCGAGTAGTGCAGCACGATGCCTTCGGGGATGGAGTAGTCCGGGATGGCCGCGTGCCACTCCTCGAGCGCCACGCGCAGCTCCATGCGGGCCAGGTGCGAGCCGAGGCAGCGATGGGCACCACCCCCGAAGGCGATGTGCTTGTTGCTCTCCCGCTCGAAGTCGATGTTGTCGGGGTCATCCCAGGTGCGCTCGTCCGTGTTGGCAGAACCCAGCATCACCGACACGATCTGGTTGGCCGGGATGGGGCAGCCCTTGATCTCGGTCTCCTGCGTGGTGATGCGGATAACGCCCTGCACCGGCGACTCCCAGCGCAGCATCTCCTCGACGGCGTGCTGGATGAGCGACGGGTCCTTCACGAGCTGCTCGCGCTTGTCCGGGTTCTGCGCCAGGTAGGAGAGCATGCAGTCGAGCGAGGCGGTGACGGTGTCGAGGCCGGCCAGGAAGAACAGGTACCCGATGTCGAGCACGTCGTCGTTGGTGAGCCGGTGACCGTCGACCTCAGCGTCGAGGAACATCGAGATGAAGTCGTCCTGACGCTCCTTCATCCGTTCGTCGATCACCTCTTGGAGCACGGCGTAGATCTTCTGGCCGGTGGCGTTCACGAGCTCGAGGCGGTGCTCGGGTGACTTGGCCGGGGGACGGATGATGCCGTCCTTCAGCTTCACGAACTCGTCGGTGCGGGAGATGGGCAGGCCGAGGAGCTGCAGGAACACGGTGCTGGGCAGCGGTTCGGCGACAGCGGTGTGGAAGTTGCAGCTGCCCTTGTCCTTCACGGCGTCGACGAGGTCCTTCACGAGCTTGCGAGTGGCGTCCTCGAGGAGGGCCACCTGCTTCGGGGCGAAGATCGGGTCGAGCAGCTTGCGGAAGTTCTTGTGCTCGGGCGGGTCGATCTGCAGCGGGATGAGCGGGCGGACCTGCCCGATCTCCACGGCGTCGACGCCCGAGGAGAAGATGTGGGGGTGCGAGAGGACGTGGTGGACGTCCTCGTCGCCGCCGACGATCATCAGCCCGCCCATCATCTCGGGGCCGAGGTCGATCACCGGCGCTGCGTCGCGCAGCAGCTTGAAGAGGGGTTGCGGGTGGGCGAGAGCCTCTGGGTCCTGCTCGCCGCCCATCATGTCCATGTCACTCACTGGTGCCCCCTCGATCGCGCTGCGGCCCCCTGTTCTAGCCGAGATCTAACGCAGGCGTCACTTCCCTGAGGGGTCAGGTGACGGCGGTGACGACGTCGGGGAGCACGAGGTGCAGGGCCCGCTGCCAGTACGGCCAGCCGTGGAACCCGCCCGGGTAGCTGAGGTCGTGGAAGCTCGTGCCCGAGGTGGTGAGCGCGGCCTTGAACGACTGGTTCGTCTGCCAGATGAAGTGCTCGGTCGCGTAGGCACCCGGGTTCCCCGGGTCGTCGCCGGCCGGACCGCCGGGCGTACCGGTGCCGGTGGCCAGCCAGAGGTTGCCCTGGAGGCTTCGGTAGAGCCCGGACCGGGCCAGGGCCGTGGGGTTGTGGGCCGACCAGACGTCGCGGTCGAGCGTGGGGTCACCCCACACGCCCTTGTCCGGTGTGCCGAGGTAGGGCCGCAGCCCTGCGAAGGCGTAGCCCTCGGTCGGTCCGGTCATCTGCGTGTCCAGCAGACCGGAGAACGACGCCGCGGCGGCGAACGTGTCGGGGTGGCGGGCGGCGTAGGACAGCGCGCCGAAGCCTCCCATCGACAACCCCATGACAGCGCGGTGGGCGCGCCCGGTGGCCGTGTGGAAGGCCGACTCGACCCAGGGAATGAGCACGTCGTGGTGGAACGTCTCGTCGTCGCGCGAGCCATCCAACCAGTTGCTGTACCAGCCGGACGTGGCGTTCTTCCCGCCGTCGGGCATCACGATCACCGCTCCGAGGCCCGCGTCGGCGACGAACGTCGCGATGTCGGTGTTGGCGACCCAGGTCCTGTACGTGTCGCCGACGCCGTGCAGCAGGTACACGACCGGCTTCCCCTCGGCCCCACCGGGAGGGACGATCACGCTCACCCGCGCATCGATCTGCGAGAACGCGCCCGCGTGCCCGCCGGTCGGCACCTGGCACTCCAGCACGTTGGCGCGGGTGGTCGGCTGGCAGGCCGCTGGGGCGAGCGCTTGCGCTGAGGGGGTCAGCCCGGCGAACGACGCGACGAGGACGAGCACAAGGGCGATTCGACCGAAACGTGTCACGTTGGGTGAGTTCGCCGTCGAGTCGCGACCGCCTGCTGTCGGTCAGGTCCTGTCAGGCGCGGCCCGGAGCGTGAACCGATGCTCATCTCGCCCCGCCCAGTCGACGGGCCGTTCGATGCCGGGTGGCTCCTGCAGCTCACGGCTCGCTTGGTGGGTCGGGGTCGTCGGGGTGGTGGTTGCGCCACCTGTTGTGGAAGTCGCAGCCGAGTCGGGCGTTCTCCTGAGTGGTGGGGCCGCCCTTGGCATGCTCGTGGATGTGGTCGATCTGGGGGCGCTCTGGCACCTCATCGCAGCAGGGGTGGAAGCAGGTGCGGTCGCGCACCTCGATCGCTCGCCGGAGCGCACCACGGAAGAAGCGCCGCTTCGCGCCCACGTCGATCACCCGGGAGGGCCCATCGAACAAGATGCGTTCGATGTCGGCGCCGTCGAGCCAGCGGGCGGCGGTGCCCGGGGTGATCGTCGTGCGGTTGAACAGCTCTAGGAGCGGCCCAGCGAAGGTCTCGTAGCCGACGAGCACGGTGAACAGCGGGCGCGGCCGCTTGCCGTCCGGGGGTGCGGTGCGAGCGCGGGTTGCCATCTCGACGAGCGCGTCGGCTCGGCGCTGAGCCGGGGTGCGGGCGAGGTCAACGACGAGAGGATCGCGGCCGAGGCGTTCCTTGGCATCGGCCCAGTCGGCATCGAAGAGCTCCCGTTCGATCATCGCGAGGGTGCCGTGGACGATGTCGCCGGGGATCGGATCGAGGGTCATTCGCCCGAACCACATCCCCCCGAACGACTGCGAGAGGTGCACTTCGCGTGCGGTCCGGTCGTCGTCGGCGCCTTGTTCAGCGCCGTCAGGGTCGACCAAGGCTTCCCACAGGTCGCAGTGCCGTTTGAAGTCCACGAATCCCCGAGTGCGGGCCGAGTCGAGCAGCTCCTTGTGGTCAGTGTCGAACTGGTGCTTCGTGCGCGGCGTGCGCGCCCCAAGCAGGGTGATCAAGTGCGCACGGTCGATCTCACCCGCAACCCATGCGGCCTCGACCGCGGGCAGGGTGCGCAGCGCGCGGGCGTGGCGGACCCGTTGGCGAGTGGTCTGGATCGGGAGCCGCTGCTCGCGGGCCAGCCACGCGGCACCGGACTTCGCGCCACTCCCTTGCCACACCCGATCCGCGTCCCACCGGGCGCGAAGGCGTGCCTCGGCCGCTTCGAGCTGGGACCGCAGGCGCTGCGCGAGCAGGATCGCCCTGACGTTCGCACACAACCCGAATCCAACCCGTTCTTGCCCGTCAGACCGGCTGTGTAGCACCGGGAGCGATCGAGGATGTCCTGGCTGCCGATGAGCGTGACGGCAGCGATTACGTTGGCCCTGTGAGCGGCTCTCGATTGCCCGGTGGCGTGGTGCACAAGCTGCCGGGGGACCTGCGCGAGGCACTGATCGCGAGCTCCACCGCACTTGATGCGTGGCACGACATCACGCCGCTGGCCCGCAACGAGTTCATCTGCTGGGTCGAGGACGCCAAGCAGCACGCGACGCGCGAGCGTCGCATCCGCCGTACTCGGGAGGAGCTCGAGGAGGGTCAGCGTCGGCCCTGCTGCTGGCCCGGGTGCAAGCACCGAGAGCGCACCGGCAGCTAGCGCGTCCTGGCGCCCGAACCCTGACGCCAGTGTCAGACCGTGTGAACCGCACCGCTACTCTGCCGGGAATGAAGATCCGCATCGACGGCGACCGCTGCACCGGCCACGGTCGCTGCTACGCGTTGGCCCCCACCCTGTTCGAGGCCGATGACGAGGGCTTCGGCGTGGTCATCGATGAGCACGTGCCCGCTGACCGCGAAGTCGACGCCAAGCGCGCCGCGGCCAGCTGCCCCGAGCGCGCTGTCCTCATCGACGACTGACGTCTTCTGTCGAGGTTGGGGGCATCGGGCGCGGTGAGCGCTGGTTGGTGCCCCGAACCTCAGGGTGAGCCGACTCGCCCGCGGGATCAGCAGGTGGGGCGCGCGTCGTGGACGAGGTGGCCGCCGCACACCGTGGCCACCACGTCGTCCGCGGTGAGGCGGGTGAGCGCCACGGACAGCGGGTGCGCCAGCAGGCACAGATCCGCCCTCGCGCCCGTGGCGACCGTCCGCGCCGGCCCGCCCGGGTCGTGCAGGTCGCCGAGGAAGAGCCGTAGGGCGCGCTCGGGGGTGACCGCCTCGTCCGCACCGACGACAGCGCCGGTCGGCGTGTGCCGGGAGACGGCCGCCCGCATCGCAACCCACGGATCGGGTGACGTGTACGGAGCGTCGGTGCTGCCGGCGACCCGCACGCCCGCGTCGAGCAGGCTGGCGCAGGGATAGAGGTGGGGGAGATCGGCGGCGTCGACCTCATGCAGGTACTGGTCGCCGCGCTCGCTGATGAAGCCGGGTTGGGTGACGACGGTGAGGTCGTGCCGGAGCAGGTGGCCGATCAGCTCCGGCGGCACGACCGACCCGTGCTCCACGCGGTCACCGACGCCGCTCCCGGCGATGTCCCACGCCGCAAGAGCCAGCACGAGCGACGTGCGGGTGACGCAGTGGATGGCCACCGCGCGCCCCTGCTGATGCGCGGCTGCGATCTGCGCGGCGAGCTCCTCGAGGGCCGGGTACGCCGCGTCGTCGATCACGAGCTTCACCGGTCCTCGCTCCATCTCGGGCGGCCAGGCTGCGTCGGTGAGCTCGGGCCCGCCGGTGACCATCACCCGCTGGGGGAGCGCGCCGCTCGTGACAGCGGCGACGATCGACGACACGTCGTCGATCCGTTCGAACGGGGTGGTGTCGGTGACGCCGGTGACGCCGCAGCTCGCCAGCTGGGCGCCGAGGGCATCGAGGTCGGGCGACGTGTCGTGCGGGAGGAGGTCGCGCAGCCAGGCGTCGGCGCGGTGCAGCCGCCCGGTGGGACGACCAGCGGCGTCGCGCTCGATGCCCGGCCCCGCGCGCAACGCGAGGTCGAGCGCGTCGATTGCCGCGGTGTTGAGCGTCCAGCGGGCACCGCTGCGGTGCTGGAGTCGCACCGGACGGTGCGGCACGCATCGGTCGAGCGACTCCCGATCGAGGTCGCCCGCGACCGACTCGTGGTAGCCGACCGCCCGCAGCCATCGACCCTCCGCGAGCGACCGGTCCGCGCTCGCCAACGCCTCGGCCAGCCCCGCTGCGTCTCGCACCGCGGGTGGTCCGACGGCGATCGACGCGGCGGCAGCCGCGGTCGCGTAGAGGTGCAGGTGATGGTCGTGCAGCCCGGGGATCAGCGCACCCCCGTGGCCGTCGATCACCGCGGCGTCGGTGCCCGGCGACAGGGCGGGAGCGATCGCCTCGATCCGGTCGTCCGCGACGAACACGTCGACGATGCGGCCCTCGACCTCCACACCCCGGAACAGCACGCTCATCGTGGGTGGCTCGCTGGTGCAGCGGCCGTCTGTTCGCGCGGCGTCTGGTGTACGACGAACACGTCGACGATGCGGCGCTCGACCTCCACACTCCGGAACAGCACGCTCACCGTCCCAGGTCGGCCAGCAGGTCGGTGTGCTCGCCCAGCCTCGGTCCACGCCCGCGCGCCATCCGTGCCCGGGGCGCGGCCACCGGCCCAGCGCGCTCGGAGACGGCAAGCGTCGGACCGGCGAGGGACGCGGCCACCTCTGCCATCGAGATGTCGAGCAGCCAGCGCCCTCCCGCGACCAACGCCTCGAGGATGGCGGCCGTGGCCACGAGCCCGCTGGTGGGATCGGCGACGGCGTCGGCACAGAAGACCGGATTGCCATCGGTCCAGCCGACCATGCCTCCAGCCACAGCGGCGTCGTCGCCGAACGCGACGCGGTCGCGCCCCGCTGCGGTTCGGCCGTGGCCGGTGATCGATGCCCACACGCGGGGCGTCCCGGAGGCGAGCACCTGCGCGGCGTGGATGCCGAGGTGCTCCAGGGCCCGCGGTCGAGAGGCCTCGATCACCACGTCGGCAGTGGCCAGCAGGTCGCGCAGCGCGCCGATGCCCGACGAAGTGCGCAGGTCGACGGCGACGCTGCGCTTGCCGGCGTTGAGCAGGTCGAAGAACGCGGGCGGACCGAGGCGGGCGCCGTCGGGCCTGCTCGTCGACTCGACCTTGATCACGGTTGCGCCCGCCTCGGCCAGCAGCGAGCCGCACAGCGGCCCCGCCCACAGCGAGCTGAGATCGACGACCACGACGCCCGACAGCGGAGCGGCGCGCGTCGGCGGACCCGGTACGGCGACGCGCCGGATCGGCAGCGCGCTCTCGTAGGCGCGGGGAGTTGTGGTGTTCGGCGTCGAGTTGGGGAGTACGCCGATGGGCAGTCCGAGCAGCATCGCCCGCTCCACCAGGGGCGCGAGAGGGCGCGTCGACACGGCCGCGGCAACCGTGGCCCAGACGTCACCAGCGGGCCCGTCGAGCTCGAGCCACGCGGGCATCAGCTCCACGTCGTCGGGGCGGGCCAGGGTGACAGCCACCCAACGGTCTCCGGCCGAGAGGAGCCGGGTCGCGCCCCCGCAGCTGATGTCACCGCCCGCCGTCAGACCACTGAGCGCGGCCCGCTCACCGAGGAGCGCGAGTGGGTCGACCTCGAGCGTGCCCCTGAGATCGGCAGCCCGGGATCGGAGCAGCTCGGCCACATGCAGGAGCTTCGGCACCATGCCCGCCGGTGGCCCGAGCGGCGGACGGCCGGGCCGTCCCGTCAGCGCCATGGCGCCGCTGCCCGCCCACGCCGAGAGCTGTCGCGGGCTGTCGACCAGGAGCGTTGCGCTGGGGTCGCCGGGCCGAGGGGTCACCCCCCGAACAATGCCCGTCCGGTGTCATCGACCGCCACCGCGAGCCGGTGACGGTGCCCGCGGCTTCGGCTCAGCTCTCGTCGATCTCGAGCGGCTGATGGCGCGCGAAGGGGCTCGTCTGGGCTCGCGTGTGGATGAGCCCGGCGGTGACCCGCCGGTCGATGAGGCTCTGCTCGGTGAGCCCGAGCTTGCGGAAGATGGTGGGGACGTTCTTCTCCACGGCCTCCGGGCATCGATCCCGCCGACCTCCTGAAGCTGTTCCAGCGGTTCTCGCACATCAACCGGCACGGTGTGGGCGCTTCGGTGCCCGGCTCGGGCCTGGGCCTCTACATCAACAAGCAGCTCGTCGAGGCACAAGGCGGGCGCATCTGGGTGGAGAGCACACCGGGCCAGGGCTCAGCCTTCTGCTTCACGGTGCCCGTCGCGGGCACGCCCACGAGCGCATGATCACGGCGCGACAATGGTGTGCCGGACTGCTCGCGTCCGTTCCCGACGATGCCTGCCACCCACCTCTCCCTCGATGCGCTGGCGGCCTGGATCGACGGTCTGCTGGTGGACCACGACAGCGGGACGGGTGCCGGCGTGGTCACCGTGGATCTCGACGTGGGGGGCGCAAACCGGGTGCCCACGCTCCATGCGGGCATCTCAGTCGTCGTCGTGGGGTTGACGGCGATGGCGTCGCCGGAGGGCCACCGCGCGGCCGCGGCGTGCGACGTCGTGCTCGGGTGCGACGATCCCGCGCTCGACGCACTCATCGCTGCGGTTGAGCGCAACCCGATCGCGGCCACGTCGCTCGCCCTGCTCCTGCGCGGTTCCGAGCGACGATCGATCGACGACGGCCTGATCGCCGAGTCGGCCGTCTATTCCGCCGTCCAGGCCGGACCGGAGTTCGCGAAGTGGCGATCCAGCTGCCCTCGTCGCGAGCGTGGACCGGAGAGCGATCCGGTCGCGATCACGCGGGTGGGCCCGGTGCTCGACGTCACCCTCGACCGGCCCCACGTGCGCAACGCCCTGAACACCGCGATGCGCGACGAGCTGGTGGAGGCCTTCCGCCTCCCGGCGCTCGACCCCAGCATCACCGAGGTGCACCTGCGCGGCGTCGGCGAAGCCTTCTGCGCCGGCGGCGACCTCGACGAGTTCGGCACCTTCGTCGACCCCGCCTCGGCGCACCTCTTGCGCCTCCAGCAGAGCGTCGGGAGGTCGATCGCCGCAGTCGCCGACCGCGTCACCGCGCACCTGCACGGCGCGTGCGCCGGATCCGGCATCGAGCTGCCGGCCTTCGCGGGTCGGGTCGTGGCGCATCCATCGACGGTGATCTCCCTGCCTGAGGTGTCGCTCGGCCTGATCCCCGGGGCGGGAGGGACGGTGAGCCTGCCCCGTCGCATCGGTCGCCTCCGCACAGCGCGCCTGGCCCTCACCGGTGAGCGCATCGACGCGACCACCGCGCTGTCATGGGGCCTCGTCGACGCCATCGAGGGCTGGTCCTAGCAGCGGGGGGCTGCTGGGCCACTCAACTGGTGACGCGGCTGGTTGCTGAGCAACCATCCGCGTCACCAAATCAGAGATGGCTACTGCGGGTGACTCTCGGCGGCCGCCTTGAGGTGCTGCAACGTGGCCTCCATGCCGCGGCGGCCGTCTCGCAGGGATCGCTTCGGCATGCCGGGCACCAGGCGAACCGCCTTGACCCACGGCGGCACCGAGATCACCTCGTAGGACTCGATCACGCGTGTGCCGTCCGCGGTGGGCTCGAACACATAGCGCCAGCGCGTTGACTCTGCGCCGCGGAAGTACGTGGTGAAGGCGAACTCACGGCCCACCTCCGCGCTTGTGACGACGCATTCGCGAGACCAGCGCGCCCCGTTGAGGCGGTTGTGGCCGACGAACCGCGCCCCCACCTCCGGGCGGTCGGCGTCGCCGAGCCACTCGCATCGGTGGCAGATCGGGCTCCACTCGCCCATGCGGGTGATGTCGCTCACGAACGTCCATACCCGCTCCGGCGGTGCCGCCACGTCGATGGTCGCTTCGTCTCCCCACATGCTCATGCACGCACCCTAGGGGCGGGCGCCCGGTAGGAGGCAGTTGGTCGAACATAGACAAAGCGATATGATCGCTCCGTGGAACCCGCTGCCCTGATCCGGGCCGTGCGCCGCCGGCGCGGCCTCACGCAGGCCGACCTGGCTCGTCGCGCGGGCACCTCGCAGCCCGTGATCTCGGCGTACGAGCGCGGCCATCGCGACCCCACCTACAGCACGCTCCGACGGATCGTGGAGGCCGGCGGCGAACGGCTCGTCCTCGACGCCGGGATGGCGCAACCCGAGCTGCCCCGGTCGGCCGATGTGCACGAGCACGCCCGGCGCCTCCTCGATGTGCTCTCCCTGGCCGACGCCATCCCGGCTCGTCGACGCAGCCCCACCCTGACGGCGCCGAGGCTCGTGTCGAGTTGACCGTACGTACGCTGGCACAGCGCGTCACCGCCATCGATGAGGCGCTGGCAGAGATCCCGCACGCCTTCGGGGGTGCCCTCGCGCTGGCCTACTACGCAGAACCGCGGGCCACGATCGACATCGACCTGAACCTCTTCATCCCGGCGACGAGGTTCGCCGAGGTCGCGGCGCCGCTGCGCGAGCTCGGTGCTGGCGTGGACGATCCGAAGATCGCCGAGGTCGCTCGGCGTGACGGCCAGGTGCGGGTGATGTGGGACGCGACACCGATCGACCTCTTCTTCGCCTACGACCCCTTCCACCACGCTGCTGGCGCTGCTCGCCGTCTCGTGCCCTTCGCCGACGGGACGATCGCGATCCTGGCCCCCGAGCACCTCGTGGTGTGCAAGGTGGTGTTCAACCGATCGAAGGACTGGGTCGACATCGACGCCCTCCTCGAGGATGGCGACGACCTCGACGTGGCCGAGGTGCTGCGCTGGGTGGGGCGCATCGCCGGTGACGACGACCAGCGCTACGAGCGCGCCGTCGCGCTGCTCACGCGGCGGTAGCGGGCACGAGTCCTGATCCGGAGCCAGGGCGTCCCGACGGCGTACCGCGGGGCTGGCAGGCTGTGCGACTGATGCGCGCACGTTGGGACTGGCGCCGGGCCGCCGCCGTGGCGGTTGGCGGGATCGCGGGCGCGACGGCGCGCTGGGCGGTGCTCGTCACCTTCGAGCCGTCGGGACGGATGCCCTGGACCGTGCTGGCGATCAACGTGGTCGGCTCGGTGCTCCTCGGCCTGCTGGTGGCCGAAGAGTGGACGCATCCCGCGGCACGTCTCGCGCTCCACGACGGTGGCGCCATCGGCTTCTGCGGCGGGCTCACCACGTTCTCGACGTTCACGCTCGAGATCGTGAACCTCGCCCGCGATGGCCACGTCGCCCTCGCCGTCACCTATGGGGTGCTCTCCGTCAGCTTGTCCATCGCCGGTGTCCTCGCAGGAGCCGCAGCGCTGCGACGGGTGCGCGCCCTCGCTGTGCCGTTGGAGGAGGAGCCGTGATCACCATCGTCGGCTTCGTGGTGGCGGCGGCGATCGGCGCGTTGGCCCGAGCGGAGGCCGGCCGGCGCTGGAACCGCCACGACGGCTTCCCCGTCGGCACGCTCGCCGTGAACGTGTGCGGTTCGTTCGTCTTGGGGCTGCTCTGGGATGTCGCACCGCCGATGATCACGGTGGTCGGGTTGGCGGGTCTCGGCGCCTTCACCACGTTCTCGAGCTTCGCCCGCGATGCGGTCGCACTCGCCCAGCGGCGCCACGTCGCGCACGCCGCGATGTACGTGGCGCTGTCGTGCGCGGCCGGAGTCGGCGCGGCCGCCCTCGGCGTAGCGCTGGCCTGACCACGGCCGCCGCCGCCCTCGAACGAGCGCCCCGAGGGTCCGCGTGCGCGCGGGCGAATGACCTTCGGCCCTTCACGCGGTGACGCTGACCGGGGAGGCTGCGACTGTGGAGTCCCCGCAGGATCGAGCGCGCACCTCCGTGGGGGTGGCCTCCCGGACCGCTACCGGTGAGCCCGGTCAGCCGATCCCCGGGGTCGCCCTCCCGCCTGACGGCGTCGAGGGGTTGACGTCCGCAGACGCAGCCGTGAGGAGGAGACGAGACGGTCCCAACGTGGTGGTGGCCGAGTCGCGCTCGCACCGCTGGCGGCGCCTGGCCGGGCCGCTCGCCGATCCGATGGTGGCGCTGTTGCTCGTCGCGGCGCCGACCTACCTCGTCATTGGTGAGACCACGGATGCGATCGTGGCCTTCGTTGCCATCGTGCCGATCGCTGCGGTCGGCTGGATGCTCGAGGCGCGGGCGGAGCGCACCCTCGACCGGTTGCGGGAGATGACGGCGCCAACCGCGACGGTGTGGCGCGACGGCGTCCACACGGTCGTCCAAGCGGAGGACCTCGTCGTGGGCGACGTCGTGTGGGTCCACGAGGGCGATGTCGTGCCCGCTGACGCGATCGTGGTCGAATCGAGCCAGCTGCACGTGGACGAGTCGCCGCTCACCGGCGAGGCCCTCCCGGTGGCCAAGACGGCTGGTGCACCGAGTGCCGACTCGCTGCTGTGGGCGGGCACCACGGTGCTGTCGGGCCGGGCGATCGTGCGGGTCACGGCCATCGGCGCGTCGACTCGCTTCGGCGAGATCGGCTCCATGGTGGCGGCCGTGCGCTCGCACGCGACACCGCTGCAAGCCGCGCTCGGGCGGTTGGTGCGCGCCCTGGCCGTGGTCGCCGCCGTGTTCTGTGCGGCGGTGATGGCCGCCGAGCTCCTGCGCGGGAACGGCTGGGGCCAGGCGCTGATCGCGGGAGTCAGCCTGGCCATCGCGGCCATCCCCGAGGAGTTCTCGATGGTCTACGGCCTCTACCTGGCGCTCGGGGCGTGGCGGCTCACGAAGGAGCGCGCCCTCGTGCGCAACCTGGCCGGTGTCGAGACCCTCGGATCAACGACGGTGATCTGCACGGACAAGACGGGCACGCTCACCGAGGGCCGCCTAGCCGTCGCGGCCGTCGCGGGACGCGACGGCGTGGCCGTGGACGGCCGATCGCACACCGAGGAGCACACGGCGTTGCTCGAGGTCGCCGTCCTGGCCTGTGAACCAGATCCGTACGACCCCCTTGATCTCGCCATCGTCGACTTCGCCCGCCGGCACGGGGTCGACGTGGACAACCTGATGGCGGGCACGCTGTTGGCGGACTGGCCCTTTGACCCGGTCGACAAGTACCTCACCCATCTCTGGCGGCTGCCCGACGGTGCGCACCGGGTCGTGGCGAAGGGATCGATCGAGGGGCTCCTCGCGCACGCCAGCGTCGATGAGACCACAGCGGCGGCCCTCGTCGACGCCAACGTCGCCCTTGCCGCCACGGGCAGGCGCGTGATCGCTGTCGCCAGTGGTGTGAGCGAGGGACCAACGGGGGATCGGTCGCAGGACGAGGTGCCGCTGACCATCGCTGGCCTCGTCGCCTTCTCTGACCCGATCCGCGAAGGCGTCGGCGCCGCACTGGCAGAGTGCGGCACCGCTGGCATCCGGGTGGTGCTCATCACCGGTGATCATCCGAGCACCGCCCACGCGGTGGCTGAGGGGCTCGGCCTGCCGCACGAGCTCGGAGGCGTGGACCTCATTGCTACGGGTGACGACCTCGAGGTGGCCGACGCGGCGGAGATCGATCGGCTCGCTGCCTCCGTGAACGTGTTCGCGCGCACCCGACCCGATCACAAGCTGCTCCTCATCGAGGCGCTGCGGCGGCAGGGCGAGGTGGTGGCCATGACCGGCGACGGCATCAACGACGCACCGGCGCTGCGAGCCGCCGACATCGGTGTCGCCATGGGCGAGCGCGGCACGGCGGTGGCGCGTGAGGCGGCCACGGTGGTGCTGCTCGACGACAACTTCGCCACCATCGTCGGTGCCGTTCGCAACGGTCGCCGCATCTACGACAACCTCAGCAGAGCCTTCGCCTATCTGATCGCCTTCCACCCTCCGCTCATGCTCGCGGCGCTCGTCGTCCCACTCCTCGGCCGGCCCCTCCTCCTGCTGCCGATCCACCTCGTCACCCTCGAGCTGCTCCTGCACCCGGTCGTGTCGCTCGTGTTCCAGGCCGACCCTGCTGCTGACGACGTGATGACCCGACCCCCCCGCGTCGTCAGCAGTGCCCTTGGCTGGCGGGCGCTCTGGCGGCCGTATGCCGTCGGCTTCTCCTTGGCGCTGGCGGTGATCGCGTCGTACCTCCTCGCCCTCCACGCGCAGTGGCCGACCGAGCAGGCCCGCGCCCTCGGGTTCGCGCTGCTCCTGGTCAGCCAGCCGTTCCTCGTGCTCATGGCCCGCAGCCCCGACGCGCCGCTCTGGCAGACCGGCGTGCGGATGACCAGGACACTGGCCGCCGCGCTCGTCGTGATCGCGCTGGTGACGCTCGGGGTCGTCTACCTGGGGCCCATCGCCTCGCTGCTGCAGCTCGAGCCGTTCCCGCCCGTCATGTGGCTCGCGGTGCTCGCCAGCGCCGCGGGGGCGACGCTGTGGTCGGAGCCGTTGAAGTGACTGCTGCCGCTGTGATCAGGATCCGCTGATCAGGGGATGATCACGGCCCTGCCCTCGAGGGTCCCGTCGTAGAGGTCGGAGTAGGCCTGCGGGGCTTCGGCGAGGGAGTACCGGTTCACCCGCGCTCGCACCTTGCCTTGGCGGGCGAGCGAGATGACCTCGAAGAGCTCGGGCAACGTGCCCCAGTAGGTCGTGGCCACCGACACCTCGTAGGCGATGCCGAAGAAGCTCACGGGCAGGGTGCCCCCGCCGATGCCGACGAGGGTGAGGTGACCGAGCTGGCGCGTCACGGCTGCGGCCAGCGCCAGGGTGGCGTCGACGCCGACGAAGTCCAGCACGACCTCGGCCCCGCGGCCGCCGGTGAGTTCGGTGATCTCGGCCGCCGCGTCCTCACCAGCCACCACGCAGCGGTCGGCGCCGATCTCGCGGGCGAGGTCGAGGGCCTCCTTGCGCTGGTCGACAGCGATGATCTCGGCGCAGGTGAGGGCATGCAGCATCTGCACCCCCATGTGGCCGAGGCCACCGACACCGATCACCACCGCTGTGCTCCCGGGCACGAGAAGGTGCAGCGAGCGCTTGATGGCGTGGTACGGGGTGAGGCCGGCGTCGGTGAGCGGTGCCGCATCCACGGGATCGAGATCGCCGAGGGGGACGAGCCAACGAGCCTCGGGCACCAGCAGGTACGGGGCCATCCCGCCGTCGAGGCCGAGTCCGCCACCCATCGGGCCGATCTCGGCCTGGTGCTCGCAGTAGTTCTCGAGTCCCGACAGGCAGCGGCGGCAGTGCCCGCAACCCCACGGGCCATAGACCGCGACGGGGTCACCCACGCCCAGGCATTCGACACCCGCGCCGAGCGCTTCGACCCAGCCGGCGTTCTCGTGGCCGAGCGTGAAGGGCGGCCCCCACGGGAGCATCCCAGCATCGAAGTCGTGCATGAGGTGAAGGTCCGAGTGGCAGGCGCCGGCGCCGCCGACGCGCACGACGACCTGGCCGGGTCCCGGGTCGGGGTCTGGTACGTCGCGGAACTCGGGGTCGTGCTTCCATGCGGTGAGCTGCAGTGCTCTCATGGCGTGTCTCCTTCTCAGGGTCAGCCGCGGTGCGGGACGACGACCACGGCACTGGTGGCATGGTGCAGGCACTGGTGGCTCACGGACCCGAGGAGCAGCTCGGCAAACCCGCCTCGGCCCCGACTCCCGACGACCAGCAGGTCGGCCTCTGCCGCCGCGTCGAGGAGCACCGACGACGGGTAGCCGCGGACCGCCGAGGACTCGATGGTCAGCGAAATGGGCGAGTCGGCGGCGATGGTCGCGCACGCGTCGCTGAGCACCTCCTGCGCCAGCTTCTCGTACAGCTCGTCGTCGCCGGGGCTGACCATGGCACCGATCTCGGTGACCGGTGGCGGCGGGGACCAGGCGTGCACCACATGGAGCGTCGAGCCCCGAACGACCGCTTCATCTCGTGCCCACACCAGCGCTCGGAGCGCCGGGTCGGAGCCGTCGACACCGACAACGATGCGCCCTCGAGCAGGTCTCGCCTCCATGCCACCAGCGTGACGAACCGACCGTCGTGCAACCAGGGCCGGAAGTCCTCAGGTGCGGGTGGTGTGCACGAGCAGCCAGTCGCGCGCCAGCTCTGCGACCGTCTGGAGGGTGCCCGGCTCCTCGAAGAGGTGGGTGGCTCCGGGCACCACGACGACGCGGTGCTCGCACTGGAGCAGAGCCGCCGCCCGTTCGTTGAGATCGAGAACCTGCTCGTCGTGGTCACCGACGATCAGCAACGTCGGCGCCACGACGAACGGGAGCCGCTTGCCGGCGAGGTCGGCCCGCCCGCCGCGCGACACCACCGCTGCGATGTCGGCTCCGGGCTCCGCCGCGGCCCACAGCGCCGCCCCCGCTCCGGTGCTGGCCCCGAAGTAGGCGATGGGGAGGTCGCGAACCTCAGGGAGCGCTCGCAGCCAATCGGTGGTGGTGACGAGGCGAGCGCCGAGGAGCGCGATGTCGAACACGTTCCTTCGGTCGTCCTCCTCGTCGGGGGTGAGCAGGTCGAACAACAGGGTGCCCAGTGCAGCCCCGTTGAGGACGTCGGCCACCAGCTTGTTCCTCGGGCTGTGACGGCTGCTGCCGCTGCCGTGCGCGAACACCACCACGCCCCGCGCCCCGGACGGAACGGTGAGGTGCCCTGGCAGTCGGATCGGACCTGCCGACACCTCCACCTCGCTGTCGACCTCTGGGAGGGGCTCGGTCTGACGGGCCTCCTCGAGGAGGGCCACGACGTCGTCGTCGTCCGTCTGGGAGAAGTCCTGGTACCACTGACCGACGGAGACGAGGTGCTCGGGCTGATCGAGGCTGATGACCTCATCGGCGACGTGTCGCAGCCTCTGCGCCGCATCGGGCGGGGCAACCGGTACGGCGAGGATGACGCGGGCCGCGCCGTGGGCGCGGGCGACTCGGCAGGCCGCTGCCGCGGTGGATCCCGTGGCGATGCCGTCGTCGACCACGATGGCCGTGCGGCCCTGGAGTGAGAGGTGTGGACGGTCGCCCCGGAACCGGTGCGCCCGCCGCTGCAGCTCCGCACGCTCGTGCTCCTCCACGCGGGCGATCCCGGCGTGGTTGATCCGGATCAGGCGCACCACATCGTCGTTGATCACGCGGACGCCACCCTCGCCGATGGCCCCCATGGCGAGCTCCGGCTGCACGGGCACGCCGAGCTTGCGCACGACGATGACGTCGAGCGGTGCGTGCAACGTTCGGGCCACCTCCGCGGCGACGGGCACCCCGCCACGGGGCAGGCCGAGCACGACCACGTCGGGGCCTCGAAGCGGCAGTAGCCGCTGGGCGAGCTGCCGCCCGGCGTCGACCCGGTCACGGAAGGGCATGACCACACCTCCGATGCCCAGCGTGGCCCTTCGCGGCCCGCAGGGGAAGGGTCGATGGTCCCGGGCGTGCGACATGGGCGGCGCGGCGTGACCTCCCGACCGGTGGGCGGGGACCTTCGCCTCTAGGACGGCCGGCCCCTCCGGCCGATCCTCGAAGCGTGCGCTGGACCTGCATCGACGGCAACGAGGCCGCGGCCCGCGTCGCGTACCCCTTGAGCGAGGTGATCGCGCTCTACCCGATCACACCCGCTTCACCCATGGGTGAGCACTGCGATGACTGGGCCGCGGCCGACAAACCCAACCGGTGGGGCGTCGTCCCCGACGTGGTGGAGATGCAGTCAGAGGCGGGAGCGGCCGGCGCGCTCCACGGGGCCCTGCAACAGGGGGCGCTGGCCACCACCTTCACCGCCTCGCAGGGCCTGCTGCTCATGATCCCGAACATGTTCAAGATCGCCGGCGAGCTCACCCCCGCGGTGATCCACGTGGCCGCTCGCACGATCGCCACCCACGCCCTGTCGATCTTCGGTGACCACAGCGACGTCATGCACGCCCGCAGCACGGGCTGGGCCATGCTCGCCGCCGGCTCGGTGCAGGAGGCGCACGACTTCGCGCTCGTGGCCCACGCCGCCACCTTGCGCTCCCGCGTGCCCTTTCTGCACTTCTTCGACGGGTTCCGCACCTCGCACGAGATCGACAAGATCGCGCTGCTCTCCGACGACGATCTCGCCGCCCTCGTGCGAGACGACGACATCGCCGCCTTCCGGGCGCGGGGGATGACGCCTGAGGCACCCGTGGTGCGCGGCACGGCTCAGAACCCGGATGTGTTCTTCCAGGCCCGCGAGGCCTGCAACTCCTTCTACCTGGCGACCCCCGGCATCGTGCAGGAGGTGATGGACGAGCTCGCCGCCCGCACGGGGCGTCGGTACGGGCTGGTCGACTACTACGGCGCGCCCGATGCCGATCGGGTCGTGGTGCTGATGGGCTCGGCGGCCGGTGCGGCGGAGGAGACCGTGGACGGCCTGGTGGCGGCAGGGGAGCACGTCGGGCTGCTGCGGATCCGGCTCTTCCAGCCCTTCCCCGCCGAGGCCCTGATCGCGGCCCTTCCCCCCTCCGTGCGTTCGATCGCGGTGCTCGATCGCACCAAGGAGCCTGGTGCCGTCGGCGAGCCGCTGTACCTGTCAGTGGTCGCGGCGCTCGTCGAGGCGATGGACGTCGACGAGCCTCCCTTCGAGCACGCGCCTCGGGTGATCGGCGGCCGCTACGGGCTCTCCTCCAAGGAGGTCACCCCGTCGATGCTCAAGCCGGTGTTCGCCGAGCTGGCGGCGGATCGGCCGAAGCGCCACGTCACCGTGGGCATCTACGACGACGTCACCCACCTCAGCCTCCCGATCGACACCGGGTTCCGGCACCCGCGTCCGGCCGGGGAGGTGCAGGCGCTGTTCTTCGGTCTCGGGGCCGACGGCACGGTCGGGGCCAACAAGGACTCGATCAAGATCATCGGCGAGTCGACCGACCTGTTCGCCCAGGGGTACTTCGTGTACGACTCGAAGAAGTCGGGCTCGATCACGGTGTCGCACCTCCGCTTCGGGCCGGAGCCCATCCGGTCGACCTACCTCATCGACGGCGCCGACTTCGTGGCCTGCCACCACTTCGGGCTGCTGGAGCGGATGCGGGTCCTCGACCAGGCTCGCCCCGGTGCCACGTTCCTGTTGAACAGCCCGTACGGGCCCGACCGGGTGTGGGACGAGCTGCCCCGCCTGGTGCAGCAGCAGCTGATCGACAAGCACATCGACCTGTGGGTGATCGACGCGAACCGGGTGGCCGCAGACGTCGGGATGGGCAACCGCATCAACACCGTGATGCAGCCTTGCTTCTTCAAGCTGTCAGGGGTGCTTCCCCCGGAGGAGGCCATCGCGCAGATCAAGGCCTCCGTGGAGAAGACCTACGGGCGGCGCGGCCGTTCGGTGGTGGCGCGCAACTTCGCGGCCATCGACGCGGCGCTGGCGGAGCTCCACCGGGTGGAGGTGCCAGCGCAGACCCGGGGCGATCGACCGATGACCATCACGGTCCCCGACGATGCCCCCGACTTCGTCAAGCAGGTCACGGCCGTGCTTCTGGCCGGAGATGGCGACCTGCTTCCCGTGAGCGCGATGCCGGTCGACGGCACGTTCCCAAGCGGTACCGCCACCTACGAGAAGCGCGCCATCGCGCAGGAGATCCCCATCTGGGATCCGGACATCTGCATTGACTGCGGCAAGTGCGCCATCGTCTGCCCGCACGCCACCATCCGGATGAAGGTCTTCACCCCCGAGGCGGTCGCCGGCGCCCCGAACGACTTCCTGAGCAAGCCGTTCCGATCGAAGGACCTCCCCGACCACCTCCTCACCATCCAGGTGGCCCCCGACGACTGCACGGGCTGCGGGGTGTGCGTTGACGTCTGTCCGGCCAAGAGCAAGACCGACCTCAGCCACAAGGCCATCAACATGGAGCCCGTCCTCGAGCACCGCGACATCGAGCGCCGCCGCTGGGACCACTTCCTCACGATTCCGCCGCTCGATCGCTCGCTGCTGCCGCACGACTCGGTGAAGGGCTCGCAGGTGCTCGAGCCACTCTTCGAGTTCTCGGGCGCTTGTGCCGGTTGTGGGGAGACGCCCTACATCAAGCTGGTGACGCAGCTCTTCGGCGACCGGTTGCTGGTTGCCAACGCCACGGGCTGCTCGTCGATCTACGGGGCCAACCTTCCCACCACGCCATGGACCACGAACGCGGAGGGCCGTGGCCCCGCCTGGAGCAACTCGCTCTTCGAGGACAACGCCGAGTTCGGCCTCGGGATGCGCCTCGGCCTCGACGCGCAGGAGCGTCACGCCCGCGCTCTGCTCACCCGCCTGGCCCCATCGCTCGGCGACGAGGTCGTGGCGCACCTCGTCGACAACCCCCAGGACACCGAGGAGCAGGTGGCGAAGCAGCGGCAGCACGTCGAAGCGCTGCGCGCTGCGTTGGATGGGCTCGGGAAGGCGGGCGGTGCCGATGCCGAGCGGCTGGCGACCGTGGCGGGGAACCTCGTCCATCAGGGTGTGTGGCTCATCGGCGGCGACGGGTGGGCCTACGACATCGGCTTCGGCGGTCTCGACCACGTGCTGTCGTCGGGACGGAACGTGAACGTGCTCGTGCTCGATACGGAGGTGTACTCGAACACCGGCGGGCAGGCGTCCAAGGCCACGCCTCGGGGTGCAGTCGCCAAGTTCGCGGCGGCCGGCAAGAGCACGGGCAAGAAGGATCTTGGCGCCATCGCTCGGGCCTACGGCAACGTGTACGTCGCCCAGATCTCGATGGGCGCCAACGAGCTGCAGGCCACGAAGGCGCTGATGGAGGCCGACGCCTGGCCCGGGCCGTCGCTCGTGATTGCCTACAGCACCTGCATCGCGCACGGCATCGACATGTCGACCTCGATGTCGCATCAGAAGGACGCCGTGAAGAGCGGCTACTGGCCGCTCTACCGGTTCCACCCGAGTGATGTCGCTGACGGGCAGCCGTTCAAGCTCGACTCCCACACGCCGACCGTGCCCGTGCGCGAGTTTGCCGCCGCGGAAACGCGCTTCGCGATCCTCGAGCGCACCGACCCGGACCGCGCCCACCACCTCGCCAACCTCCTCCAGGCCGATGCCGACGAGCGCTGGCGCTACTACGTGCAGCTCGCCGCCATGCACCGGACGGTGCCGAGCGAGCACGAGCACGAGCACGAGCCGGATCCATCGGTGCAGCCCGAGATCGAGCACATCGTCACCGTCCGCGGGAAGGATGACCGTTGATCGACCTCAGCACCCGGTACCTCGGTCTCGACCTCCGCTCGCCGATCGTGGCCTCGGCCTCGCCGCTGAACGGAGAGCTGGCCACGGCCCGTCTCGTGGAGGAGTCGGGGGCCGCCGCGCTGGTGCTGCCGTCACTCTTCGAGGAGGAGCTCCTCCACGAGGAGGTGGAGCTCAACCGAGCCCTCGACGCGGGCACCGGGCACTTCGCCGAAGCGCTCGGCTACTTCCCGACCATCGACGCGTTCGACACCGTGGGCGACCGGTACCTGGCCCGCCTGGAGGCCATCAAGGCCCAGGCCTCGGTACCGGTGATCGCCAGCCTCAATGCCTCGCACGCTGGGAGCTGGGCGACCTACGCCACGCTGCTCGCCGATGCAGGAGCCGACGCATTGGAGCTGAACCTCTATCGGGTGGCCGCCGACCCGAGCCGCACAGCCGCTGACATCGAAGCGACCGACGTGGAGATCATCGCCAGTGTGCGGTCGTCGCTGCGCATCCCCCTGGCCGTGAAGCTCAGTCCCTACTACTCCTCTATGGCCAGCTTCGCCCAGCAGGCTGTCGACGCCGGCGCCGACGGGCTGGTGCTGTTCAACCGCTTCTACCAACCGGACATCGATCTCGAGCGCCTCGATGTGGTGAACCGCGTCGAGCTCAGCCGCCCCTGGGAGCTGCGGCTCCCGCTGCGGTGGATCGCGATCCTGCGACCACAGCTCGGCGCCCACGTGTCGCTGGCGGCCACCTCAGGTGTGCACTCGGGCACCGATGTGGTGAAGGCGCTCATGGTCGGCGCCGACGTGGCCATGCTCACGTCGGCCCTCCTGCAGCACGGCGCCGGCCACCTGCGGACGGTCCACGACGAGCTCGCGGCGTGGATGGAGGCCCACGGCTACGAGTCCGTCGCCCAGCTGCGTGGCAGCGCCACCCAGGTCACCTCTGGCGATCCCGCCGCCTTCGAGCGCGCCAACTACATGGCCGCCCTCCACTCCTGGGCCACCCCCACTCCACCCCCGACCCCCACCACCAACGTCTCTGAAGCCCCACGTGCGCATACCGAGCGTGGCGCTTCAGAGACGTTATAGACCAAGCACGGTGACGGCATGGCCATGAACGTGAACCCGATCCCCACGCTCGACGAGCGCATCAACGACATCCGGATGCGCACGGCGTCGATCGTCAACGAGTGGATCCTCCCGAACGAGTCGATGCTCTGGAACCTCGGTCGCAACGGTGAGGCCACCGATCGCGACCGGCGGGCGGCCGTGCAGCTCCGCGAGGAGATCAAGGAGGTGGTGTGGAACGCGGGGCTCTGGGCGCCGCACCTGCCCAAGGAGTACGGCGGGATGGGGCTCGACTTCCTCACCCACGCCTACATGAACGAGGTGCTGGCCTACGGCATCGGCGCCGCGACCCTGTTCGGGGTGGTGGCCCCCAACTCGGGCAACCAGACGATCCTCGTGAAGTACGGCACCGAGGAGCAGAAGCAGAAGTGGCTCCTCCCGCTCATCGCCGGTGACCTCGAGTCGGGGTTCAGCATGACCGAGCCCGCCAACGCCGGCTCCGACCCGCGCAGCATCACCACCAGCGCGGTGCTCGCCGGCGACCACTGGGTGATCAACGGCCACAAGTGGTTCACCTCGAACGGCATCGACGCCGACTTCTTCATCGTCATGGCCCGTGTCGCCGAGAGCGACGACGCGGCCAAGCGCCGCGAGGGCACGATGGCGCAGTTCATCGTGCCGACTGCCACCAAGGGCGTGAACATCGTCCGCGGCGTCGGCATCTGGGGTCGGCCGTCGTCCGACCACTGCGAGGTCATCTATGACGACGTGCGCATCCCGCAGGAGAACATCCTGGGGCGGGTGGGCGAGGGCCACCAGGCTGCCCAGGACCGCCTCGGTGCGGGGCGCATCTTCCACTGCATGAACTCGGTGGGCCAGATGTGGCGGGCGTTCGACCTGATGGTGGAGCGTGCGCTCACCAGGGAGGTGCACGGCGGGCTGCTCCAGGACAAGCAGTTCATCCAGGGCTTCATCGCCGACAGCTACATCGACATCCAGGCTGCTCGGCTGATGACGATCCACGCGGCCGAGAAGATCGACCGGGGGCTCGACGCGGCCCGCACCGACATCTCCGCCATCAAGATCGCCGTCCCCGCCGCGTACACGCGGGTGGTCGATCGGGCCATCCAGGTGTGGGGAGCGGCCGGGGTGTCCAACGACCTGCCGCTGGCGGGCATGTACCTCGGCGCCCGCACCTTGCGGATCGCCGACGGACCCGACGAGGTGCACAAGGTGCTCATCGCCAAGAACGTGCTGGGGTCATACCGCGCCGGCCAGAGCTGGGACTTCGGGTCGTAGGGCGCGGGGAGCTGGTCAGCGGTCACGGTGACGACGAGCCGCCACTCCACCGTCGCCGTGAGGCGCTTCCCCGGGCCGACGGCTCTGCCGTCGTCCGCCGCCGAGGGGGCTGTCGGCCACCAGCATGCGTGACACGAGTGCCTGCGCGGCGAGCATCGTGTCCTCCACCGCCTCGTGCGCGCCGTCGGTGTTGCCGCGCTCGAGGAGCCACTTGGCGGCGGCCAGGCGCTGCACGATGTCGTCGTTGATCTCGGCCGCCTCCCGCTGGAGCAGTGCCACCTGCGCGTAGTGCCGCTCGCGGCGCTCGGCTTCCTGCAGCTGGTCGGAGGCGAACCCGATCAGCGGGCCCAGGAGGAGCAGCGGGGTGAGCCGCGTCGACCAGCCCAGTGGAGTGAGCGGGGTTCCGGTGAGGTCGACGCCGAGGACGAGCAAGGCCACGGCCCCCGCCCCGGCCGCGGACCCGACGATGAACCCGAAGGTGAGGGCGAGGAGCGCGACGGGCAACACGTAGAGGACCGACACCGCGTCGGCGGCGCCCGAGTCGGCGAGCCGCAGGGCGAGGATGGCAACGAACATCGCGCTGGCGACGGTCAGCGCTTGGCGTGGGCGCCGGCGGAACCACGGGTGCGCGCGCGTGACCAAGTCTGGGGTGTGGTCGTCGGGTGTCACCAGCAGCCAGTGTGCGGTGACCGGAGATCCATGCACGAGGGGCGAAGGTCCCAATCCTCGCGGTCTGCGGCCATCCGCCCACTGCCGATGGGCGCTGGGCTCCCGCGCCACCGTGATCGGCCAGGATGGCCCGATGCGATTCGATCTCATGGCCGGGGCCGCCTCCTGGGCCGACACCGCACAGCTGGCCCGCGACATCGAGGCGGCGGGGTTCTCCGGGATGCTCTTCACCGAGACCTCGCAGACGCCGTGGATGGCGATGGCGGCCGCCGCGATGGCCGCCCCGACTCTCGAGCTGAGCACCGGGATCGCGGTGGCCTATCCCCGCAGCCCCATGGTGGCCGCCGGGCTGGCCTGGGAGCTGGCTGACAACACGCAGGGGCGGTTCCGGCTCGGCCTCGGGAGCCAGGTCAAGGCCGACATCGAACGGCGCTACAGCGCCACGTTCGATCCGCCCGGGCCTCGGTTGCGCGACTACGTGGAAGCGGTGCAGGCGTGCTTCCGCGCCTTCCGGGGCGACGAGCCCCTCGCCCACGACGGTCCGTACTACAAGCTCTCCCTCCTCCCCGCAGCATGGGCCCCCCGCCGCCACGAGCACGGCGACATCAAGGTGGACATCTCCGCAGTGGGGCCGTGGATGTGCCGCATGGCCGGTGAGGTCGCCGACGGCATCCACGTGCACCCGCTCCACTCGACGACCTACCTGCGCGATCGTCTGCTCCCCGAGGTGACCGACGGCGCCTCTGCCGCCGGTCGCACGATCGACGACGTCGACCTGATCATCCCCGTCTTCGCCATCCCGGGCGACTCACCGGAGGACCGAGCGGCGCTGCTCGACCGGGCCCGCTTCCAGATCGCGTTCTACGGCTCCACGAAGAACTACGCCTTCCAGTTCGACGACCTCGGCTTCGAGGGCACCTCGGCTCGGCTGAACGAACGCCTGAAGGTGGGGGACTTCGCGGGGATGGCAGCCACGATCACCGACGAGATGCTCGATCACTTCGCTGTCGTGGCGCCGTGGGACGGCATGGCCGAAGCGCTCCTCGAGCGCTACGACGGGATCGCCAGCCGGCTTGTGATGTACCTGGCCGAGCCGTCCATCGCCGCTGACCCGAGCGCGCTCGGCCGCTGGGGCGAGATCGCGCGGGCGGTCATCGCCCAAGGCTGAGATCGGATCCGAGGCAATAGGTCCCAAGTCGAGAGGCCGGAGGCAATGAGTCCCGCATGTGGGACTCATTGCCTCGAGAGTCGCTCGTTGGGACTCATTGCCTCGCCCGAACTCCTTTCTCGCACCAAAGGAGGGTTTCGGTCGATTTATGGCGAATGTGGCATCTGACGGGGGATCAGATCACGACCGGGGGAAGGGGTTCGATGCGACGTCATGCCGCCATCGGCCTGCTCATCTGCCTGTTGCTCGCCGGTGCGTGCGGCGGGCGAGTCAGCCGCAACCAGGTGCTCGCTGAGGCGGCCCAGGATGGGACCGCCTCGGGAGGGGCCGCCAGCACAGGACGGGCCGGGAGCGGCTCTGCGACGCAGGACGGCGCGGCGGACGCCACCGCCGCCGCGACGGACGGCGGCGGCGTCGCCGCTGCAGACGCCGCGACCGCCGCCGGGAGCTCGGATGCGACCAAGGGAGCAGTCGCGGCGAAGTCCACCGCACCGGCGGGAGGCAACGGCGGCGCGACCGAGGTCGGCGTCACGAAGGACCGCATCTACCTCGGCAACGTGTCCACGCTGTCGGGTCCGGTGCCCGGGCTCTTCCGCGGCGCCCTGGTCGGCGCGCAGGCGTGGGCCGCCATGATCAACAGCAAGGGCGGCATCGATGGTCGGATGATCGAGATCAAGAGCGGCGACGACGGGCTCGACACCGGCAAGAACAAGAACGCGCACAAGGCGCTCAAGGACTCGGTGCTCGGGTTCCTCGGCTCGTTCTCGGTCACCGATGGTGGGGGCGTGTCCGAGCTGGAGGGAACGAACATCCCCGACGTGGGCAGCCCGCTCGACCCGAATCGGTTCAAGCTCCCCAACAACTTCTCGCCTGGTCCGCTGCCGCCAGGCTGGGAGACCGGTCCGGCCAAGTACTACATGAAGACCTTCGGCCCGAAGCCGATGAAGACCACGGCGCTGTTCGTGTCGGCAGTGGAGACCGCGCGGATCTCGGCGCGGCGGGAGCGGGCCGTCCTCGAGTCGCTCGGCTACAAGGTCGTGTACACCCGCGAGGTGCAGCCGAACGAGCCGAACTACACGGGCGACGTCATCCAGATGAAGAGCGCGAACGTCGACACGGTCATGTGGGAGGGCCAGGCCGATCAGATCGCTGCGCTCTGGAAGACCATGTACGAGCAGGACTTCCATCCCACGCTGCTCAACCCCGGGTCCACCTCGTACTCCAACGCGTTCCTGAAGCTGGCGGGGCCTGGCGCAGAGGGCTCACGCATCGACGTCACGCACGCCCTGTTCCTCGACCCCAACAACCCGCTCCCCGAGGTGAGGCTCTTCCGTGAGTGGATGAACAAGGTCGATCCTCACCAGGATGTCGACCTCTTCGCCCTCTTCTCCTGGACCTCGGGCCGGATGCTGGAGAAGGCGCTCCACGATGCTGGGCCCGCGGTCACCCGGGACAAGGTGCTGGCGGCCTTGCGCACGGTCACCAACTTCGATGCCAACGGGATCATCGCCCCCGTCAACCCGGCGGGGAAGAAGCCATCGAACTGCTTCGTGGTGATCCGCGTGGAGGGCGGCAAGTTCGTGCGCGAGCACCCCGCCACCGGCTTCGACTGCACCACCGGCGCCTTCCAGCCGCTGTCGGAGTAGCGCATGCGCGACCTGCTGGCCTTCACCATCGTCGGGATCGTCACCGGATCGATCTACGCGATCGCGGCCACGGGTCTCGTCGTGACCTACACGACGTCCGGGGTGTTCAACTTCGCCCACGGAGCGATCGGCATGGTGGCCGCCTTCCTCTACTGGCAGGTCAAGGAGGACTGGGGTTGGGGCACCGGGCCCGCGCTCGTGCTGGTCCTCCTGGTGTTCGCGCCCCTCTTCGGGCTGGTGCTCGAGCGCGTGCTCATGCGGCCACTGGCCGGCAAGCCCACCGGGGTGTCGCTCGTGGTGACGGTGGGGCTGCTCGTGCTCCTCTACGGCATCGCCACGCGCGTGTGGCCCGGCACGGAGATCCGCCGCACTGACGAGTTCCTGCCGGACACGAGGTTCAACGTGGCCGGGGTGAGCGTGTCGGCCCACCAGGTGATCGTGCTCCTCGTCACGCTCGCCGTGGCGGCTGGTCTCCGTCTGGTGCTGTTCCGCAGCCGCGCCGGCGTGGCCATGCGCGCCGTCGTCGACAACCCCGAGCTGGCCGAGCTCAACGGCGCCCTCCCCGAGCGCGTGTCGCAGCTGGCGTGGGTCCTGGGCGTGATGATGGCGGCGCTGGCGGGGGTGCTGATCGCCCCGGGCCGCAGCTACAACCACCTCTTCCTCACGCTGCTCGTCGTCAACGGCTATGCCGCCGCTATCTTCGGTCGGCTGCGCAACCTCCCGATGACCTTCGTGGGCGCACTCATCCTGGGGGTCAGCGAGGCGTACCTCATCGGCTACAGCCAGCGGTTCTCCTTCGGCGTCGGCATCCTCGGGGCGGGCGGGATCCTGGCCGAGATCCTCCCCGTGCTCACCACGGTGTTCCTGTTCGCCGTCATCGTGCTGATGCCCCAGTCGCGCCTCCAGGTCGGTCGCTTGGCCGGCGCCAAGGTGCCGCACGTGCCGGGCCTGCGCACCTCCGTCCAGCGCGGCGCGGTCTTCGTGGTGGTGGCGGCCGCGGTGTCCACACTGCTGTCGGAGACGAAGCTCTTCGATGCCAGCACCGGTCTGGTCGTGGCGATGGTGATGCTCTCGCTGGTCGTGCTCATCGGCTACGCCGGGCAGATCTCGTTGTGCCAGTACACGTTCGTGGGCGTGGGCGCTTCGGTGATGGGCAAGTACTTCGCGTCGGGCTCGCTGTTCGGGCTCCTTGCTGCCACCGTCGTCGCTGCCGGCTTCGGCGCGCTGGTGGCGCTGCCCGCGCTCCGCTTGCGCGACATCTACCTAGCGCTTGTCACCGTGGCCTTCGCGCTCTTCGGGGAGCGCCTGCTCTTCGACCACCCGAAGGTGTTCGACCGCGGTGCCACGCTCACCCTCGGTCGCCCCTCGGTGTTCGGCATCAGCCTCGACAGCGAACGGGCCATGTTCATCTTCCTGTCGGTGTGCTTCGCGGCCATGGCGATCCTGGTGCTCGCCGTGCGTCGAGGGGCATTCGGTCGTCGACTGGCCGCCATGAACGACAGCCCCGCGGCCTGCATGACCCTCGGGCTCAACCTCATCCGCACCAAGGTCACGGTGTTCGCGCTGTCAGCGGGGATGGCCGGGTTCGCCGGCGGGCTGTTCGGCATGTTGCGCACGAGCGTGTCGGCCAACGACTTCGTGCTCCTCATCAGCCTCAACACCTTCCTGCTGGCCATGATCGGGGGGATCACCACGGTCTCGGGGGCGCTGATCGGCGGCATGGTGCTGCCCTTCCTCGACCCTAACCTCCAGGGCATGTTCATCGGCGTGGGTGCCATAGCGGTCAGCCGACTCCCCAACGGCTTCGCGGGCATCCTCTACAGCCTCCCCGACCGGCTGCGCCATCCAGGGGCTGCACGACAGCGATCGCCGCGCGTGGGTGCGTCGGTCGAGCCCAGCCTCGTTGCGGAGCAGGTGCCAGCATGACCACGCCGGGGATCGAGCTCGTGGGCGTGCGCGCCGCGTACGGCCGCATCGACGTGCTGCGGGGTGTCGATCTCGTGGTGCCGGCAGGCTCGGTGTTCACGCTGCTCGGGCCGAACGGGGCCGGCAAGTCGACCATGCTCCGCGTCATCAGCGGACGCATGCGCCCGAGCTCGGGCTGCGTGCACATCGCTGGCGTGCACGTCAACGGCGCGCCCGCTGCTCGCCTGGCCCGCGCCGGGTTGTGCAGCGTGCCCGAGGGCCGCGGCATCTTCCCCAACCTCACCGTGTCGGACAACCTGCGGATGGCGACGTTCCGCGGTGGTGTTCGCTTCGAAGACGTGCGCGACGTCGCGTTCGATCGGTTCCCCGTGCTCGCCGAGCGACGCACGCAGCTGGCGGGCGCGCTGTCGGGCGGCGAGCAACAGATGCTGGCGCTGGCCCGTGCCCTGAGCACCGACCCGTCGGTGCTCCTCCTCGACGAGATCTCCATGGGTCTCGCGCCGCTCATCGTGGCGCAGCTCTACGAGGTGGTCGCTCGGCTGGCGGACGAGGGGATCACCATCCTGATCGTCGAGCAGTTCGCGCGGGTGGCCCTCCCGGTCGCCGACTTCGCGGGGATCATGACCCATGGGCGCGTGCAGCTCGTCGGTGAGCCCGCCGACGTCGAGGCCGCCCTCAACGAGGCCTACATGGGGGCGGCGTGATGGCTCGGCTCGGCGCCCGTCGCTGGCCATGGCTCGTGCTCGGCGCGGCGGGTGTGTGCAGCTTCGCGCTCGGCATCGCAGGGGCCACGGCGCAGAGCGCCCCGGCGGTGGTCGAAGGCCTCGACGCCGTCGCCGTGAGCGATGGCATGGGGCAGACGATGGGCGATCCCAACGCGCAGCCCTATCCGGTGGCGAAGGGCGACATCGCACACACTGAGGCGACCCTCTTCAACGGTCCGACGGGGTACGCGCTGGCCAGCACTGCCTGGCCAGGCCCGCTCGCCGCCAACGCCGGGAGCCTGGCTGTGCTCCTCGGCGGACCGTCACAAGCGGGTCAAGCGAACTACAGCGGCCGTGCCGAGGCGTTCGGCGGCGGCCCCAACGACGCCACCGCCCCGGGCATGACCGCCCATGCCAAGGACGGCCAGGCGGAGGCCACGGCGGGTGCCCAGAAGTTCGAGAGCTCTCAGGGTCAGACCACCGGCGACGTCTACACGCGCTCCTACTCGGAGTTCGCGGCCGGGGCCCTGCAGTCGACCTCGTCGTGCACGGCATCGAACCTCGGCTTCGCCGGCGGCGCCGTCACGATCGGCTCGGTGCACACCGAGGCCAACGCCGTCACCACCGGGACGTCGAGCGACGCCGGCGGCCGCACGCTCGTGTCGGGCACGAAGATCGGCGGTCAGGACGCGACAGTCGATGAGAACGGGGTGCGGTTCACCGATCCCGCCACGGCCCCGATCGGCGAGCAGGTGCTGTCCAACGTCGGGATCAGCATGTACGTCACTGCCCCTCGGCAGGATCCCAAGACGTCAACATCGTCGAGCTACAAGTCCGGGTCGCTCGTGGTGATCTGGGACCCGCCCGGCACCGACTACGGCTACATCTACGAGGTCTGCGGGTCTGACGCGTCGGTCGAGCTGCGCACCGGTCTCGCCTTCGTCCCCGTTCCCGTCCCCGACTTCAGCCCGGACCTCCCCCCGGTGGATACGCCGTCTGAGCTCGGCGACGCAGGCTTCGCTGACTCGTCCCTCGTCGGTCCGGTCCCAACGCCAACGGCCTCGTCTCCGGCTCGCAAGGCCGCTGCGCCGGCGGCCATCGGGCCTGTGCCCGTCGGCTTCGTGCGCGACCTGTCGATCGTGCCCTACCTCATCGGCCTCCTGTCCGTCGTGGTCGCCGGCCTGGGCCTCGGTCGGGCACGGGAGGCCGCGCTGGCACCCAGGGCGGCTGCGGTCGCCTGTCCCCTCGAAGGAGCTCGCTCATGACCACGCTGCCGCTCGATGCGTCCCTGTCGCCCGAAGTGGAGGAGGTGGAGCTGGTCGGGTCGCTGCAGGCGCGCTTGGCCGATCGTCTCGCCCTGCTGCGCCGCGGCGCCGGCTCTGCGTCGCTCGAGCGCCGCATCGCGGTAGGGGGCGGGATGCTGGCGGCCGCAGGCGCGGTGCTCGTGCTGCTCGGGTGGTACGGCGCCGCCCACACCAGTCGCGTCTACCTCCAGATCCCATACCTCATCTCCGGGGGTCTGCTCGGTGTGGTGCTGGCCGTGGCCGGTGGCTGCGCCTACCTCGCCTCGTGGCTCACTCGCCTCGTGCAAGATCAGCAGGCCCGCACCGACGACGCCGTCGCGGCCGCTCGCGAGACCACCGCCGCGCTCACGCGCATCGAGGCGCTGCTCGCCGCCACGGTCAGTTCGCCACTCGAGGCGCCGGGCGTGCCGATCGCGGGTGGCCCGAGCGACGCGCTCGTGGCCACTCCCGCGGGCAAGCTCGCGCACCGACCCACATGCCCGACGGTGGCCGGTCGCACCGACCTGCGTCCCGCGACCATCGGCCACGATGGTCTTGCGCCCTGCCGCATGTGCAGTTGACCACTGACTGCTTCTGTGTGCCGGCAGCCACGCCATCCGTGGTTGGGTGCGCACAGAACCAGTGGGGTGGGTGAGGGGATGCTCGTTGCCATCACCGGAGGCTCGGGGTTCGTCGGCTCGCACGCGGTGGTGCGGCTGCTGGCCCACGGTCACCGCCCGCGGCTCCTCGTGCGGGATCGCGCCAAGGCCACGCGCGTGCTCGGTGCCCTCGGCGTCGATCTGGGCGATGTCGACGTCGTGGTGGGTGACATGACCGACCGCGCCGCGGTGGCCGAGCTGCTGCGCGGTGCCGAGGCGGTCATCCACGCGGCGGCGGCCATCGGCATCACCGGTCCTCGCTCTGACCTCGTGGCCCAGAACGTGCACGGGGTGGAGCTCGTCGTCGGCACGGCCGTGGAGCTCGGCCTCGACCCGATCATCCACGTATCCACCGTGGCGGTGTTCGTGCCGCCCGACCGTCCGGTGATCACACCCGACGCGCGGTTGGCGTCACCCCGCACCGACTACGGGCGGTCGAAGCTCGAGGCCGAGCGCTACGTGCGACGGCTGCAAGACGGCGGCGCGCCGGTCACCATCGTCTACCCGGGTGGCGTGCTCGGCCCCGGCCAGCCCACTCTCGACTCCATGATGGAGGGCCTCGCCGGCGCCCTCGGCAGCGCGTGGCCGATGCCGAGCGGCGGCGTGGCCATGGTGCACGTCGACGATCTGGCTGAGGTGCTGGCCCGCCTTGTGGTGCCCGGACGCGGCGTGCGTCGGTTCACGCTGGGCGGCGACTTCCTCCACTGGCCGGCGCTGGCCGACCTCTGCGATGAGCTGACGGGCGTGCGATGCCGACGGGTCGTGATCCCGGGGTGGGCGATGATCGCCTTGGGAGCGCTGCTCGACGCCGCCAAGCGCGTCCGCTCGTTCGACTACCCGCTCACCCGTGACGCGGCCGAGATCATGGTGACGATGGTGCCCACCGACGACCGGGCGGTGCTTGCCGAGGTGGGGATGGCGCTGCGGCCCGTGCGCGACACGGTTGAGGAGGCGCTGCGGTGCCTCGCGGCCGATGGCCACCTCGCTCCAGTCAAGGCCGGTCGCCTCGCTCCGCCGGGCGCGGCGGTGCCGGAGCGGCTCGGGGCGGGGGCCCGCGTCCGTCACTGGATCCGGCACCACCTCGTGCCCCGCCTCACCGGCACGCGGATGTTCACGCGGGTCGGCCCGCACATCGTGCCCCGGGTCGACCGTCTGGCGCATCGCCTGAGCGGTGGCCGGTTTACGTTCACGGGCATCACCGCGCCGACGGTGCTGCTCACCACGATCGGGCGGCGCAGCGGCGAGCCGAGGGTCGTGCCGCTCGCCTGCGCTGTCGAGGCCGCCGGCTCATGGCTGGTGGTGGGCAGCAACTTCGGCCGCGAGCACCATCCGGCCTGGACGGCCAACCTCCTGGTCGAGCCGGAGGCCAGCGTCCACCATCGCGGCCGCACCATATCGGTCACCGCGACGCTCCTCGAGGGCCCAGCGCGTGCCGACGCTTGGGGCGACCTCATGCGGTTGCTCCCGGTGTTCGACCGCTACGAGGACCGCTCCGGGCGCGACCTGCGCGTCTTCCGCCTCACCCCCCACTGACCCCGGTTCTGTGTGCTGGGAACCACGCCATGCGTGGTTCCCAGCACACAGAAGCCGTCAGGGGTTCAGGTGAGGCCGAAGCGTTCGCCGGCTTCGCGGCGGAACCGGGCGGCGCGGGCCTCGGGATCGGTGTCGAACTGGGGGATCACCTTGTTGCCGAGCAGCTCCACCGACTCCTCGACGAGCTCGTAGGGCCAGGCGCTGCCGGTGGGGCCCATGATGAGCTGGTCGACGCCGATGTCCTGCCACTTCTGCAGCACCTCGGCACAGTCGTCGGGCGTGCCGACGATCGACGTGCCCTTCTCGCGGCCGATGGCCAGCTGCTCGAGCGTGGGGTCGGGGATCTCGATGGGCCACTCGGGGATGCCCGGGGGCTTCGGGAACGTGTCGAGGTACTTGAACACGAGGCTCTGCTGGCGACCGTTGCGCGACTTGGTCATCCAGTCGCGCGCCGCATCGCCATCCTCCAGGCACATGAAGCTGGTCGAGATGGCGACGTTGTCGTTCACGAAGTCGCCGACGGGGTCGGCCTTCGAGACCGCCTCCTTGTAGATCTCCACGAGCGGGCGCATCTTCTCCGGCGACCCGCCGGTGAAGCAGATCACGCCGAGACCGAGGCGACCTGCCTTCTCGAACGTGTCGGGGTTGCCCGCCGCCACCCACATCGGGGGATGCGGCTTCACGTACGGCTTGGGCAGCACGTTGCGCTCGGGCATAGAGAAGAAGCGACCGTCGAAGGAGTAGCTGTCCTGGCTCCACATCTTGCGGAACTCGGGCATCACCTCGTCGAACATGTCCTTGGTGAGGTCGGGGTCGGTGATACCGAAGCCGGCCTGCTCGGTGGTGGACGAGCCGCGGCCGGTGCCGAAGTCGAACCGGCCGCCCGAGAGGTGGTCGAGCATGGCCACGCGCTCGGCGATGCGCGCCGGGTGGTTCACCGGCGGCGTGACGTTGATGATCCCGGAGGCGACTCGGATGCGCTCCGTGCGGGCGAGGATGTGCGGCATCACGATCTCGTTGGCGGAGATGTGGCTGTACTCGGCGAGGAAGTGGTGCTCGGTGACCCACACGTACTTCCAGTTCGACCGGTCGCCGGCCTCGGCGATGCGAGTCTCGTTGATGAGCCGCTCGTGCTCGTTCGCATCGTTGCGGCCGTCGAGGTAGTCGGGCACCCAGCCGCCGATGAAGAGTCCGAATTCCATGCGAGCCACCGTACCAGTTCTGTTACTGACTGTCACCTATTAGTCGGCGAGCGGCACGAGCCCTCCGAGGAGGGTGCGCAGCAGCGTCTCCGTGGTCGCCTCCGCGGAGAGCCGGCCCGTCTGGGCCAGGCTCGTGGTGGCCCCGCTCACCACGCGCGTGAGCAGGCGCGGGTCGACGTCGACCGCGATCTCCCCGCGTTGGCGGGCTCGCTCGAGGATCGTGCGGTAGCCGTCCTCGGATGGCTGCACGAAGCGCACGTGCACCCATCGGTACAGGTCGGGGTCACCCAGCAGCTCCACGGTAAGCCCCGGCAGGCCCTTCAGGTAGGCATCGCCGCTCATGCGCTCCACGTGCTGCGCGATGAACGCACGGAGGTCGGCCTCGAGCGAGCCGGTGTCGGGCACCTCGAACTCGCCCATCGAACCGAACAGGGCGTCGGCCGCCAGGGCCAGCTTCGTGTCCCACACGCGATAGATGAGCACGCGGTTC
>JBKJIE010000054.1:0-38158 GCA_046598715.1 Acidimicrobiales bacterium
GCCTGATCCGAACGCTCCGCCCGGCCCACCGACACCGATCGATGGTGGCTCATACAACGGTGACGGGCTCCACAGCTCCGGTCTGGTGCTGTCGTTCCCGCCGCAGCTGTTCAGCTACTCGATCACCTTCACCAAGGCCGGGAGCTACTCCTACGTGTGCCTGATCCACCCGGACATGAAGGGCACGGTCAACGTCACCTAGACCACGACGTCGGCGTCCTGCCCGGCCTCTCGGAGGCCGGGCAGGAACCCTTCTCCCGTTCGCCGCCGTGGTGCTGGCGGTGGCGGCCTACCTGCCTGCGGCGCCGGTCCCCGTCGGGCCCGAGAGGTCGAGCGCTCCGCTCGCCGTTGCGCCCATCAGCAGCAGCGACGCCCAGGCTCACGAGGGTGGGCACGGCTCCGGGGCGGCCCCATCGAGTCACGAGGACTCCGCGGGCCTGAAGCTCATCGCGGCGCCGGATGGGGATGAGCCGGCCGGTGCGACCTGCGCGCGGGGCGCGCCCGTGCGCGACGAGCGCGTGAGCGCGCTGGCCGTGGACATCACCGTGAACCGCTACGGCGATCACGACCCACACGGGCGGATGTTCGCCTTCGACAGCGATGTGGCGCGCGTGCGCGACGAGGAGCGACGCAACGCGGCGGCCCGCACGTCGGCCTCGGAGCCGGCGGTCACGGCTGGCTTGCAGGGTGACGCCATCCAGCCGCTGGTGCTGCGCGTGCGACCGGGTGAGTGCCTGCGCGTCACGCTGCACAACACCCTGGGTCGGGACGAGGCGGCCAGCATGGCCGTGCACGGTGCCGGTCTCCAGGTTGTCGGGGGCGGGCCGGCAACCGTCACCAACCCGGCCTCGTTCGCGGCGAGCGGCGCCACCGTCACGTACGAGTGGCAGGTGCCGACCGACGAACCCGAGGGCACGCACTACCTGCACAGCGCTGGCGACGAGCGCAAGCAGGTGCAGCACGGGCTCTTCGGAGCACTGATCGTGGAGCCCGCTGGGTCGACGTGGGCCGACCCCCGCAGCGGAGCGCCCTCGCATGGCGGTTGGGACGCGGTCATCACCCGAGCCGACGGGAAGGCGTTCCGCGAGTTCGCCGTGATCTACCACGAGGTGGGCGACGAGGAGTTCCAGCTCACCGCCCGCGACGGATCGTTCATCCCGCTCGTCGACCCGCTCACCGACGCCTACCGCCCCGCCAGCCGGGCGATGAACTACCGCAGTGAGCCCTTCCACAACCGTCTGGCGTTGGGGCAGGCGACCAGCGGACGGGTCGACGAGTCGCTCGCCTACAGCTCCTACGCCTACGGCGACCCGGCCACACCGGTGCTGCGCAGCTACGTGGGGGAGCCCGTCAAGCAGCGGCTGCTCCACGGCGGCTCCGAGGTGTTCCACGTGCACCACGTGCACGGCGGATCGATTCGCTGGCCCAGGCAGCCCGGCGCGGAGCCGAGCACGAACGGCGTGGGACTCGACAAGACGCCACCACTCGTGCCGACGTCGTCGGAGCGCACCGATTCGCAGACGCTCGGACCCTCGGAGGTGTTCGACGTCGACTCGGAGTGCGGAAGCGGCGGGTGCCAGCAATCGGCGGGCGACTTCCTCTATCACTGCCACATCGCGCAGCACTACTTCTCGGGCATGTGGGGGATCTGGCGCGTGTACAACACGCTGCAGGATGGCCCGTCGTCCACGGACGCGCTCCCGCCGTTCGCCGCGCTCCCGCCGTTCGCCGCGCTCCCGCATCGTCGAGCGACCGTTGCGCCCGCTGTGCCAGCCGTCGCGCTGATCGGCACAACCGTTGACTCCAACGGGTCCACCACCCCGATCGATGCGGCCACGCTGCCCGCGTGGGTCGAGCGCCAGCTGCCGCCGGCCGGCACGCCCAAGGGCTACGACGCGTCGGTGTGGGATTGGCGTCGGGAGGGTCTCCGGTGGCTCGGCGAACCCGAGACGACTGCCTCCTGGCCCGGATACCGATCATCGGCGCCGAGTGAGCGCCCGGAGATCCGCTTCGATCCCCACACCGGTCGCGTCGCGTACCCGCTCATGCGCCCGCACCTCGCGGCGCGCCCGCCGTTCGCGCCCAACCACGGCCCGGCCCCGTTCCTCGACCCGACCGCCAACGGCGAAGAGCTGCCCGCCCCGGGAGCCAGTGGTGCCAGCAGTGTGTGCCCCGAGGGCACCACCCCGAAGCAGCTCGCCGTCAACGCGATCCGGCAACCCGTGCCCCTGAACCAGAAGCGCAACCTCGTCGACGGCAAGGGTCTGCTGTTCGTGCTGCGCCAGCAGCTCGACGCCGTGCGCACCGACCCGTCGCTCCAGGTTCCGCTGGCCATCCGAACCAACGCCGGCGAGGACTGCCTTGATCTGCTCCTGCGCAGCGAGCTCGACGACGGGAGCGACCGCCCGTTCAGCAAGGTCGGCCTGCACATCCACTTCGTGCAGTTCGACGTCCAGGCCAGTGACGGCCTCGATGCCGGCTTCAACTACGAGCAGACCGTCCGGCCGTTCCGAGCGGAGGGTGTGACGGTGACGAGTCCCGTGCGGGCGGGCGCCACATCCGTCGTGGTGTCGGACCCAGCTCGGTTCACGCCGGGTGCGGTGGTGGGCGTGGGGCTCGACCAGGACACCGGGTTCGAGGCGCGTCGCATCGCCGCGATCAGCGGGACGACGCTCGCGTTCGATCGGCCACTCGCCCACGACCACGGTGCGGGCGAGATCGTCAGCACCGAGTTCGTGCGCTACCGCTGGTTCCCCGACGCGCAGTTCGGCACCGCCTACTTCCACGATCACGTCGATGCCATCCACTCATGGGCCCACGGCCTGTTTGGTGCACTCATCGCCGAACCGCCGGGCTCCACCTACACCGATCCCCACACCGGATCGCCGCTGGTGTCGGGCGCCGTCGCGGACATCCACACCCGCTCCAAGGTGTCAGCCGACGTGACCGGGAGCTTCCGCGAGCTCGCCTTGTTCGTGCAGGACGACAACAAGATCAACTCGGTCGGGCGGTCCACCGGAAGCGCGTACGGCCTGCGTGCGGAACCCCTCGACCACCGCGGCGGACCGCCCGAGCTGCTCTTCAGCAGCCGCCAGCACGGCGACCCCGCCACCGCGCTGCTCGAGGCCAACCTGGGCGATCCGGTCGTGATCCGGAGCCTGGTGGGCAGCACCAACGACGTGCACACCGTGCACGTGGACGGCCATTGGTTCCGTGCCGAGCCGTGGAGCCCGACGTCGCCACCGATCAACACGATCCGCGTCGGGATCTCGGAGCGCTACGACCTCGTCGTGCCGGCCGCCGGTGGGCCGCAGAAGATGTCGGGCGACTACCTCTACTACTCGGGGCGGCCCCTGAAGCTGCGCGAGGGCAGCTGGGGTCTGGTGCGCGTCCACCCGTCAGGTGAGGGCGGTCTGGTGCCGCTGCCCGGTCATGAACGAGTGCCCGCCACCGCGACCCGCGTGTGTCCGGAGGACGCTCCGGTGCGCTCCTTCTCGGTGACGGCGATCGACACGCCGCTGCCCTTGCTCGACGGCGCGTCGGGCAAGGTGTACGTGAGCGACAGCCAGGTAGACGCGGTCCGGTCGGGAGCACGCGCCCCCGAACCGCTGGTGCTGCACGCCAACGTGGGCGACTGCTTGCGTGTCACGCTCACGAACGGGACCAAGGCGGGAGCGGTCACCTACCACTGCGACCTGCTGGCCGCGGATCCCGCCACGAGTGGTGGTGTCGCGGCTGGCAACGAGCCCTCGTTGGCCGTGGCGCCCGGCGACCACGCCACGTTCACCTTCTTCGCGTCCCCTGAGGTGGGTCCGACGGTGTCGATGATCCGGGACTTCGGCGACGTCCTCACGAACACCGGTCTCGGTCTCTACGGGGCGATCGTCATTGGCGCCGCGGGCACGACCTACCGGGGCGATGGGTGGCAGGTCGATGCGTTCCCGCCGAAGGGGGTGCCTTACCGCGACGTCTCCTTGTTCTTCCAGGACGACGACGCGGCGATCGGCACCCACCGCATGCCCTACTCCACCGCTGTCCGGGGAACGGTGGGCATCAACTACACGGCTGCGCCGATCGCGGAGCGGCCGGGCAAGGGCACGGGCGCGTCGGGGGCCTACCGCATGGACGGCAACGGTGATCCACCGACCCCGCTCATCCAGGCGTACGCCGGCGATCGCATCCGGTTGCACGTCCTCGCGCCATGGAGCGAGCAGGCGCAGGTCTTCGGGCTCGAGGGGCACGACTGGTCGATCGAACCGGGGCTCAAGGGCGCCAACGTCGTCGGGTCGGCAGCCGTCGGCGGGTTGGAGCAGCTCACCATCGAGCCGCTCGGCGGTGCCGGCGGTCGCACGCAGACCCCTGGGGACTACCTGTACGGCGACAGCCGCCTCCCGTACCGGGAAGCCGGGCTGTGGGGTCTGCTGCGCGTGCACCCTCGTGGCGAGTCAGTAGCTGGGCTGCGCCCGCTCGTCGCCGCCTCATCAGGATGGTCGGACCGCTACCTGCTCGCGATCGGAGTGCTCGCGTTGCCCGTCGTCGGGCTGGTGGGCCGGCGACGCCGACGCCAGCGCGGCCCCATCAGCAGCGGGGTCTGACGATCCGACCAGCTGCGACCCACCTGACGCCTCCCGCGCGGCGGTGGAGCCAACCACGGACGGCAGCATCTACCATCGCCCGCCATGGAGCATCGGGCGGGGCACGGCTTACGGGCCTTGGTTGTCGATGACGATGCCGCGATCCGAGATCTGCTGCGCTCCGTCCTGGAGCTCGACGACTGGGAGGTGCTCGAGGCCGAAGACGGGGTTCAGGCCCTGGCCTTGGCGAGGGCGGAGCGGCCGCACGCCGTCGTCCTCGACGTGATGATGGCGGAGAAGGACGGCTTCGACGTCCTGGCCGAGCTGCGCCGGACCGAGCGCGGGCGGGCGATGGGGATCATCATGCTCACGGCGAAGACCCGTCCGTCGGACATCCTGCGAGGCACGAAGCTCGGAGCGGATCTGTACGTCACCAAGCCATTCGATCCCGAGCACCTGGCTGAGCGGCTCGCGTTCCACACGCGGCGGCGCAGCCCCGATGCCCGGACCGAGGACAGCAAGCCGGCTCGCACCGGTCGGCGACGCACCACCCCGCGCGCGGGCGCCTGACGCCCGCCGGCCAGGCCATCGCCGAAGGGGTGAGGCCGCCCCTCGGACAGTAGGTTCGGGGCGTGGCCGACCCTGCTCGCTTCGCCGACCTCGCGATGGAGCACACCAGCTCGCTCTACTCGGCCGCGCTGCGCATGACGCGCAACCCCTCCGACGCCGAAGACCTCGTGCAGGAGACCTACCTCAAGGCCTATCGGGGCTTTGGTGGGTTCGAGGAGGGGACGAACCTCAAGGCGTGGCTCTACCGGATCCTCACGAACACCTACATCAACTCGTATCGAGCCAAGCAGCGACGCCCAGTCGAAACGGATCTCGACGAGGTGGAGGACCTCTACCTGTACCACCGCCTCGGCGGTCTCGAGGCGGCTCGCGCCAGCCGATCCGCCGAGGATGAGCTGATGGACCTCTTCAGCGAGGCGGAGGTCAAGTCGGCCGTCGAGGAGCTTCCCGAGAACTTCCGCATGGCCGTGCTGCTCGCCGATGTCGAGGGCTTCTCCTACAAGGAGATCGCCGAGATCATGGACATCCCCATCGGGACGGTGATGAGCCGCCTCCATCGCGGAAGAAAGGCGCTGGAGAAGCTGTTGTACGACTTTGCCGTGACACGCCGACTCGTCGAGCCTGCTCCCGACGCGGCTACCTGACGCATGTCGACCGACGACTCCCCGCTCAAGCCGCAGTGCGAGGACGCGCTGCACGAGATCTACCACCTGCTCGCGGGGGAGATCGACGACGCCAAGCGGGCCCAGATCTCGGTGCATCTCGACGAGTGCGCTCCATGCGCCGAGCCCTACGACTTCTACGCCGAGCTGCGGCGCTGCCTCCAGCAGCGGTGCCACGACACGGCTCCCCCCGAGCTCCTAGCTCGCATCGAGGCCGCCATCCAGCATGAGCCCCACACCAACCAAGGGCTCTGAAGCTCCACGTCCGCCCATCGGACGCCCGGCTGCAGCGATGGTTTCGAACCGGGACCTGACGTCCGTCTACGATCGGGCCATGTTCGCCGTCGTGTGGCACTACTGGATCGGTGCGGTCCTGGTCATCACCGCCGTCATCCCGGCCACGTTGATGATCGTGGCCCAGTTCCTGCGCAAGACGCAGGCTCCCAAGTACGGGCGCGACGAGTAGCCGTTGAGCGCCGGCCCGGTCGACTGGCAGCTCGCTGAGCGGGTCGCCGTTCGGGCCGCTGGACGCGAGCCGTTCGCCGAGTCGTACCTCGCCCACTCGCTGCAGCGTGACTTCGACGAAGCCACCGCCGAGGCGGAGGAGCTCGTCGGGCTGACCACGGGGCTTCGGTCCTTGAGTGGCCCGGCGCGGGCGAGGGTGACCGATCGAAGCGGTTGGGTCCGCGCCAACGTGGGCTCGTTCCAGCGCCTGTTGCGCCCCCTCACCGACAAGCTCGATGACCGGATGGGCAACACCATCGCTGCGGGGGTGACGCGCAAAGTCGCTGGCCTCGAGGTGGGCATGCTCCTCGGCTGGATGTCGGCCCGGGTGCTGGGCCAGTACGACATGCTCGTGGTCGACGATCCCGCCACTGCTTCGCCCGACGACCAGGACCTCGTCTACTACGTGGGTCCGAACGTGCTGGCCCTCGAGAAGCGCTTCGCCTTCCCACCCAAGGAGTTCCGGCTCTGGCTGGCCCTGCATGAGGTGACCCATCGGGCCCAGTTCACGGGCGTGCCCTGGCTGAGGGGGCACTACCTCGGGCTCGTGCAGCAGACGCTCGACTCAGTCGACCCCGACCCGAAGCGGTTCCTGGACGCGCTCGGCAAGGTCGTCGACGACCTGCGGTCCGGCCGACGGCCGCTCGACGACGGCGGGATCGTCACGCTCCTCGCTACGCCAGCGCAGCGCCTCGTGCTCGACAAGGTGGGTGGCCTCATGAGCCTGCTCGAGGGTCACGGCGACATCACGATGGATCGGGCCGGTGCCGATCGGATCCCGAGCGCCCATCGCTTCGCCCGGGTGCTGCGCGAGCGCCGGGCCACCGCCAGTGCTGGCACCCGCCTCATCCAGCGACTGATCGGCCTGGAGGCCAAGATCAACCAGTACGCCCAAGGGGAGCACTTTATCGAGGAGGTGGAGCGCCTCGGCGGTGGTCCCGAGGCCCTGGAGCCGGTCTGGCGCGGGGCCAGCTGGCTGCCCACGCTGGCCGAGATCCGAGACCCAGGCGAGTGGCTCGATCGAGTGCGGCTCTCCGACGAGCTCGTGGGCTGACCCACCCGGCTGCCCTCACCGTTGCCGGGGCCGTCGGTCAGTAGTCTCAACACGACATGGGCACCGTCCTGATCGTCGATGACGAACCCGACATCGTCCTGTTCGTGCGCGTGAACATGGAGATGGACGGCTACCAGGTCATCACCGCCTCCGACGGCGAAGGGGCACTGGCCGCCGTGCGCGAGCACCAGCCCGACGTCGTGGTGCTCGATGTGATGATGCCCAAGCTCGACGGTTGGCACGTGCTCGAGCAGCTGAAGGCAGACGACGACCTGCTCGTGCGCACGATCCCGGTCGTGATGCTCACCGCCTTGGGCAGCGACTACGACCAGGCCCGCGGCGGGATCGAGGGGGCCGTGCAGTACCTGCCCAAGCCGGTCACCCCCGACGCGCTGCTCCAGGCCGTGCACACAGCACTCGAGGGCGACCCTGAGCCGGTGCAGCGCAAGGCCGCCCAGCAGCGCGCACTCGAGCGACTGGCGCGCATCGAGACGGGCGGCAGCGGCGCGGCGATGGCCCCGAGCGCCCCTCGTCCCCGCCTGGGTGGCCTCGAGCACCTGCGCGAACCGGTGCCCCCCTCCGCTCCCGTGCCCCTCCACCCAGCGGCAGCCGCTCACGCGCTCACCGACAAGCAACGCACCCTCCTTCGGGTGCTGCAAGAGACCGAGTCGGTCAGCGATGCGGCGGTCGTGCTGGGGATGAGCCGGTCGAACATCTACGCCAGCCTTCGCCGCGTCGGGCGCAAGCTCGACGTGAGCGACGTCTCGGAGCTGCTGCACAGCCTTCGGGCGGGCGCTCTGGACGCCGTCATCGACGGCTGAGCGGGCCACCATGGGTCCTTCCCCCGGGCGCGGCCGTTCGAGTCGGGCGCGACGCGATCCCGCCGACGAAGCCTCCGGCGTCGAGGATCCGCTGGCCCGCCTGCTGCGCCGCTGCGACTTCCCGCCCGCAGCTACCGCGGTCAGCTGTGCCGTGTCCGGGGGAGCCGACTCGTTGGCTCTGCTCGCGCTGGCGGTGGCTGCTGGCTGCGAGGTGACCGCGATCCATGTCGACCACGGCCTGCGCGAGGGATCGGCCCGAGAGGCCTACGTCGTGGCGGCCGCCGCTGAGCGCTTCGGCGCGCGCTTCCTGGCCGAGCAGGCGGCGGTGGCGCCGGGATCGAACCTCGAGGCGCGGGCCCGGGCCGCTCGCTATGGCGTGCTGCCGCCGGACGCGCTCACCGGGCACACGGCCGACGACCAAGCCGAGACCGTGCTGCTGAACCTGCTCCGTGGCGCCGGCCTCGACGGGCTCACCGGCTTCGATCCCGCGCGCCGGCCGATCCGTCGGCTCCGTCGGCGCGAGACCGACGCCCTGTGCCGCGGCTTGGGTCTCGACCCCGTCCAGGACCCGAGCAACGACGACCCCGCCATCCGACGCAACCGGGTCCGCCACGAGCTGCTCCCGTTGCTCGATGACATCGCCCAGCGGGATGTCGCCGAGGTGCTCGCCCGTCAGGCCGACCTGCTGGCGGCGGATGCAGACCTCCTCGACGACCTGACCGGTGCGCTCGACCCAACGGATGCTCGCGCGCTGGCCGCAGCGCCAGAGCCGCTGGCCCGACGGGCCATCCGACGCTGGCTGCGAACGGGTCAGGAGCACCATCCACCCGACGCGGCCACGGTCGAGCGCGTGCTCGCGGTGGCCAGTGGTGAAGCCGTCGCGTGCGAGGTGGGGGGCGGCCGGTCCGTCCGCCGCAGCCGCGGGCGCCTCACCTTGGACGGCTGACGAGTCGGGAGCCGTGGTCGGCCCGGCCTGATCGTGCCTGGGTGGGCTGGCTCGGATACCTTGCTCGCATGGCGTCTGAGCCCGGTCATGCCCACTTGATCGACAGCTCCGACCTCGGTGAGATCGTGGTCGACGCGGCAACCCTGCAGGCGAGGGTGGCGGAGCTCGGGGCGGAGATCACCGCCGACTACCAGGGTCGGGCCCCGCTCCTGATCGGGGTGCTCAAGGGCGCGGCGATGTTCATGAGCGACCTGGCCCGCCAGATCGCCCTGCCGCTCGAGATCGACTTCATGGCCGTGTCGTCCTACGGCAACGCCACCCGCACCTCTGGCGTGGTGCGGATCGTCAAGGATCTCGACATCGACCTCACCGGCCGAGAGGTGATCATCGTCGAGGACATCGTCGACTCGGGGCTCACGCTGTCGTACCTGCGCCGCACGCTCGCGGCCCGCGGTGCGGCCAGCCTCGAGGTGTGTGCGCTCCTGGTGCGCGAGGGACTGCAGAAGACCGATGAGGATCTCCGTTACGTGGGCTTCCGGATTCCCCCGAAGTTCGTGATCGGCTACGGGCTCGACTTCGCCGAGAAGTACCGGAACCTGCCCTACGTGTGCGTGTTCGAGGGCGACGGGTAGTCGGTCATCGCCGGTGAGCGTCGGCCGGGCGAGGCCCGAGAGGTGTGGCCCGCACGAGGGCGGCCGGTAGCCTGCTGCACATCGTGAAACGACCGTCTCGCACCACGCTCGCCTATCTGCTGCTGGCCGCCATCGCCCTGTTGATCGCGTCGCAGTGGCTCCGCCAGGGCGACAAGCCCACCGAGCTCACCCTCTCGCAGTTCCGGGCCAAGATCGCCAGCGACGAGATCGCCAAGGCCACCATCAGGGATCGCTCCAACGAGATCACCGGCGTGCTGGTGAAGGGCGAGAAGTTCAAGGTGGTCTATCCCAAGGAGTTCGCCGACGAGCTCGCCACCGAGATCGGGCACGCCAAGCCCGCGATCGACCTCAACGTCGACCAGCAGGCCGACTCCATCTGGGTGACGCTGCTGTTCAGCCTCCTGCCGTTCGTGCTCCTGATCGGCGCCTTCTTCTTCGTGATGAACTCGATGCAGGGCGCAGGCAGTCGGGTGATGCAGTTCGGCAAGGCCAAGGCCCGCCAGGTCTCCAAGGACGCGCCGCAGGTCACCTTCGCCGATGTGGCTGGCTGCGACGAAGCCGTCGAGGAGCTCCAGGAGATCAAGGACTTCCTCCAGAGCCCGGCTCGTTTCCACGCCATCGGGGCCAAGATCCCCAAGGGCGTGCTGCTCTATGGCCCCCCAGGCACCGGCAAGACGCTCCTCGCGCGGGCCGTCGCCGGAGAGGCCGGTGTGCCGTTCTTCTCGATCTCCGGGTCGGACTTCGTCGAGATGTTCGTCGGCGTCGGCGCCAGCCGCGTGCGCGACCTGTTCGAGCAGGCCAAGGCCGCCGCACCGTCGATCATCTTCGTCGACGAGATCGATGCCGTGGGTCGTCACCGCGGTGCCGGCCTCGGCGGCGGGCACGACGAGCGAGAGCAGACCCTCAACCAGATGCTCGTGGAGATGGACGGCTTCGACCCCCGCACGGGTGTCATCCTCATCGCCGCCTCCAATCGCCCCGACATCCTCGACCCGGCCCTGCTCCGACCGGGTCGCTTCGACCGTCAGATCGTGGTCGACCGGCCCGATCTCGAAGGTCGCAAGGCCATCCTCAAGGTGCACGCCAAGGGCAAGCCGCTCGAGCCGAACGTGCGCCTCGACGTGCTCGCCCGCCGCACCCCGGGCTTCACCGGCGCCGACCTCGCCAACCTCATGAACGAGGCCGCCCTCCTCGCCGCCCGGCGGGACCTCCAGCTCATCGGGCACGCCGAGCTCGAAGCCGCCATTGACCGCGTGCTCGCTGGTCCTGAGCGCAAGAACCGCATCATGAGCGAGCGCGAGAAGCTCACCATCGCCTACCACGAGGGCGGGCACACCCTCGTGGGGCACGTGCTCGAGGGGACTGACCCGATCCACAAGGTGTCGATCGTGTCGCGGGGCCGTGCGCTCGGCTGGACCCTCGCCCTGCCCACCGAAGACAAGTACCTGCGCACTCGCAGCGAGCTCGAGGACACGATGGCGATGCTGCTCGGTGGCCGCACGGCCGAGGAGCTCGCCTTCGGCGAGATCACCACGGGTGCCTCCGACGACATCGAGCGCTGCACCGACATCGCACGCGGGATGGTCACCCAGTACGGCATGAGCGACAAGCTCGGCCCGCAGCAGCTCGGCAAGGTGAAGGGCGAGGTGTTCCTCGGTCGCGACGCCGGCCACGAGGCCGACTACTCGGCCGAGGTCGCCGGGATCGTCGACGCTGAGGTGCGGCGCCTGATCGACACCGCCCACGACCGTGCCCGCTCGATCCTGAGCACACACCGGTCGACGCTCGACGTGCTGGCCACGAAGCTCGTCGAGAAGGAGACGCTCGAGGACGCCGACCTGGCGGAGATCTTCGGGCCGGTCGACAAGGGCAGTGGCATCGCGGTGAGCGACCCCACCCCCGAGGACGACCCATCGCCGATCGAACCCGAGCTGGTCGGTGTCGCCACCGATGCGCTGGTCACCGAGCCCGTCCCGGTCGTGGGCCGTGTCCCCGCCGCCCCGCAGGTCGCACCGGTGCGCCGCCGGTGGTGGCGCCGGCGTGTCGGTGCGCCGTCGCCGCGGCCGAGCGGCACCTGACGCCCGTGGCAGGCAACGGACGGCCGCCGAGGCCGCCTCTCGACACCCCGATGGACCTCGACCGCATCGCCAAGGCGGTCCGGGAGATCCTGGAGGCGATCGGTGAGAACCCTGACCGCGACGGTCTGGTCGACACCCCGGAGCGGGTGGCTCGCATGTTCGCGGAGATCGCGTCCGGGCTCCACGATGACCCCGCCCAGCACCTCACCGTCACGTTCGAGTCGAGCCACGACGAGATGGTGATGGTGCGCGACATCCCGCTCTACTCGATCTGCGAGCACCATCTCATCCCGTTCCTCGGGAAGGCACACGTCGCCTACATTCCGGGCAAGGACGGCCGCATCACGGGCTTGTCGAAGATCGCCCGCCTCGTCGACGGCTACAGCCGTCGCCCGCAGGTGCAGGAGACGCTCACGGTGCAGATCGCCGACGCGATGGAGTCCACGCTCGAGCCCCGGGGCGTGATGGTGGTCATCGAGGCGGAGCACCTGTGCATGTCGATGCGGGGCATCCAGAAGTCGGGGTCCACCACCGTGACCTCTGCCGTGCGTGGACTCTTCCGGCAGAACATCGCCACCCGCGAAGAGGCCATGCGCTTCATCACGGGCCGGGGTTGAGCTCCTTGCGTCGACGGTCGGCCCTGGTCGTCGCAGCGCTGAGCCTGGCCACCCTCGCCGGCTGTGGCGGCGGCGGGGGTGCCTCGGGCGACGCGCAGGCCGCCACCGGTGGGCAGCGGGCCACCACGACTACTGCGCCGCGCGACAAGAGCCCCTTCTGCGTAGCGATCCGCAAGCTCGAGGCACTCGGCTCCGACCAGGCCTCGGCGGCGGGGACGCCCGCCGAGGTCCTGGCCCAGAACGCCAAGCTCGCGGCACTCATCGACCAAGCGGCGTCGAGCACACCGAGCGATGCCCCCGCCGACGTGCAAGCGCTGATCGCCGACTACCGAGTGCTCTCCAAGGCGATCGACGCGGCGGGGGGCGACACCGCGGCCGCCTTCAGCGCCCTCGGGACCAGCGACCCCGCGCTCACGGCCCGCTTGGGGCAGGCCGACACCCACCGTGCGTCGTTCGTCTTCTTCGCCGATCGGTGCGGCACGGCGCCCCCAACCTGACGGTAGTATACTGAAAGGCATGTAAAGATATGGGGGTGCACCAGACTGGTGCGGGAGGCGTGGCCTAGACTCGCTCCCGTGCTTCCGCTGGTGATGGGCGTCCTGAACGTCACCCCCGACTCCTTCTCGGACGGGGGGCGCTTCGCCGACCACCGCCCCGCCATCGCCCACGGCCGGGCACTCGCGGCGGCGGGGGCCGACTGGGTGGACGTGGGCGGGGAGTCCACCCGGCCAGGTGCGAGCGCCGTGAGCGAGGCAGAGGAGCTCCGGCGGGTGCTGCCCGTCGTCGAGGCCCTCGCCGATGCCGGTCTCCACGTGTCGATCGACACCCGCAAGGCCGCGGTGGCGCGCGCCGCCGTCGCCGCCGGCGCCTCGCTGCTCAACGATGTCGGGGCCCGACTGGGTGACGTGGCGGCCGAGCTGGGGGTGGCCTGGGCGGCGATGCACGCGCAGGGCGAGCCCGCGACGATGCAGGACGCACCGACCTACGGCGACGTCGTGCGTGAGGTGCGCGACGAGCTCGTCGCCCGTGCCGGCGCCGCGCTGGCGGCGGGTGTGCCCGAGGTGTGGATCGACCCGGGCATCGGGTTCGGCAAGACGCACGCCCACAACCTCGCCCTTCTCGCCCACCTCGACGTGCTCGTGGCAACCGGCTACCCCGTGCTCGTGGGCGCGAGCCGCAAGGGGTTCCTCGGCACGCTGCTGGGTCGGTCCGACGGCACCGACGCGCCAGCGGCGGTCGACGACCGTCTCGAGGGGTCGCTCGCCGCCGCGACATGGGCCATGGCGTGCGGGGTGCGCATGGTGCGCGTGCACGACGTGCGAGCGACGGCGCAGGCAGCACTGGTCATCGGGGGCGTCATCGACAAGGGCGTGGCCGCATGAGCCCGCCGAACCAGAGGGAGCAGCAGGCGTGGCATTGAAGGGCAAGTGGGCGCAGGGGATCCAGCCGCGGAACTTCGCGTGGATCCTCAAGGACAAGCTGGCTGTGTGCGAGCGACCAGGTGGCTACGGCGCCAACCATCGGCGCGTGCGCCGCCAAGAGGAGATCATCTGGATCCGCGAGCAGGGCTTCAGCTGCGTGGTCACGCTGATCCCCTCACCGCACAACCTCCACAACTACGACGAGCTGGGCGTCACCTGGCGGCATCTGCCGTTCGGGCCGCATGACGACCCGCGCGGCATCGCCGAGGTGCTCTACCCGGAGCTGGCCGCCATGCTGGCGTCGGGCGGCAAGGTGCTGGTGCACCAGGACGAGCTCTCCGACCGGGTGGCCGGCCTGATGGGCGGCTACCTCCTCTGGTCTGGTGTGGTGCCAATGGCGCCCCAGGCCACCTCGGTGGTCGAGCGCCTCCTCGGTCGCCAGATGGGCCCGACCGGGCGCGACCTCGTCGCGCTGGCCACAACCCTGCCCACCGCCTGACCAGCATGACCACCGGCGACGTGATCGAGCTGCGCGGCCTGCGCGTCGCCGGGATCGTGGGCGTCCTGGCCCACGAGCGCACCCAACCGCAGCCGCTCGACCTCGACCTCGACATCGTGCTCGATCTCGCCACGGCCGGGCGCAGCGACGACCTCGCCGACACAGTCGACTACGGCGCGCTGTGCGCGGCGGCCGAGCACATCGTCACCTCGACGTCGTTCTCGCTCCTGGAGGCGCTGGCCGAGCGGATCGCCGTCACCCTGCTCGCCGTCGACGATCGGATCGGTATGGTCACGGTGTGGGTGCGCAAGCTCCGCCCGCCTGTGGCGCAGCACCTCGCCACCTCCGGGGTGCGGGTCACCCGGTCGCGGACGTGACCCGAGCGTTCCTCGGCTTGGGATCCAACCTCGGGGATCGCGTGGGCCACCTGCGCACGGCGGTCGCCGAGCTCGAGGGCGTCGCGGCCATCTCGCCGGTGTACGAGACAGAGCCGGTGGGCGGTCCCGACGAGCAGGGCCCGTACCTGAACCTCGTCGTCGAGCTCGACACCTCGGTCGACGCGTGGGGCCTGCTGGAGGAGTGTCGACGGTTGGAGGCGATGGCGGGCCGGGTCCGCGACGAGCGGTGGGGGCCGCGCACTCTCGATGTCGACGTGCTCTGGGTCGACGGTGAGATCGTCGACCAGCCCGAGCTCCAGGTGCCCCACCCGCGCATGTGGGACCGGCGCTTCGTGCTGGCGCCCCTCGCTTACATCGCCCCCGACCTCGTGCCCGCGGCGCTGCTCGCCGCGGCGGCCGGCGAGGTCGTCTTGTTGGGTCCGCTCGACGGCCTGTCGGCGGGTGGCCCCCCGTGAGGCGTGTTCGCATCATCGGCCCCGGACGGGCGGGCATGTCCCTGCACCGCGCCCTCGGCCGCGCCCACTGGCCCGTCGAACCGCTCCTCGGCCGCGGCGACGACCTCTCTGACGCTGCGTCCGGCGTCGACCTCCTCCTGATCGCCACACCCGACGCGGCCGTGGCTGCCGTCGCGGGAGCCATCACGCCGGCCGACGATGTGGTCGTGGCGCACCTGTCGGGGGTGCTCGGCCTGGCGCCGCTGGCATCGCACCCGCGCATCGCCGTGCTCCACCCGCTGGTCGCGCTGCCCGATCCCGAACGCGGCGCTGAGCGCCTGGTGGGGGCCTGGTTCGGGCTGTCCGCCGATGGAGATCCCCTCGTGGAGGAGGTGGTGGAGGAGCTGCACGGCCGGGTCGTGGCCGTCGCCGAGGCCGACTGGGCTCGCTATCACGCCGCGGCCGTCGTCGCCTCCAACCACTTGGTCGCCCTGCTCGGCCAGGTGGAGCGGATCGCCGCGTCGATCGACGCGCCGCTCGACGCCTACCTCGATCTCGCCCGGGGCGCGCTCGACGACGTGGGCGCGCTCGGCCCGGCGGCCGCCCTCACCGGTCCGGTGCGCCGAGGCGACCTCGCCACGATCCAACGTCACCTCGACGCCTTGCCACCCGACGAGCGACCGGCCTATGCCGCCCTCGCGGGGGAGGCCGCTCGCCTGTGCCCGTGACCGCCGTCTCCACCATCGCGGCACTGCGAGGCGTCCTCGACGCCCACCGAACCGCAGGCCATGCGATCGGCTTCGTCCCCACCATGGGCTACCTCCACGAAGGCCATGCGTCGCTCATGGACGCGGCTCGCGCCGCCAACGACGTCGTGGTCACCTCGATCTTCGTGAACCCCCTCCAGTTCGGACCCTCCGAGGACCTCGACGCCTATCCCCGCGATCTCACCGGCGACACCGCGCTGGCCGGCCGGTGTGGCGTCGACCTGCTCTTCGTGCCGACCACGCAGGAGATGTACCCCGAGCAGATCCGTACCACGGTGTCGGTGTCCGGGGTGTCCGAACCGCTGGAGGGCCGCACCCGCCCCACCCACTTCGCCGGCGTGGCCACCGTGGTGGCCAAGCTGTTCGCCATCGTGGGGCCCTGCCGGGCCTACTTCGGCGAGAAGGACTTCCAGCAGCTCGCCGTGATCCGCCAGATGGTGCGCGACCTGTCGATCCCGGTCGAGGTGGTCGGTTGCCCCACGGTGCGCGAGCCCGACGGCCTGGCCATGTCGAGTCGAAACGCCTACCTCGGTGCCGGCGAGCGCGTGGCGGCGCCGGTGGTGCATGCGGCCCTCCAGGTGGGGCGCATGGCCATCGACGCGGGGGAGCGCGATCCCTCCAAGGTGCGGACCCTGATGGCGGAGCTCATCGCGGCCGAGCCCCTCGCGGTGCTCGACTACGCCGAGGTCGTCGACGCCGCCACCTTCGAGGTGCCCGACCCGCTGAGCGGCGCGCTGCGCCTGCTGGCCGCGGTGCGGTTCGGGTCGGCTCGCCTCATCGACAACATCGAGGTGCAGGTGGGTCGTCCGTTGGCGTCGAACACCGACGACAGCCCATGATTGAGATCCACATGGGGGCGACCGGACGACCGGCGCCCACCGAAGGGAGCATCTGATGCGGCGACGCATGATGAAGAGCAAGATCCACCGCGCGACCGTCACCGACGCCGACCTGCACTACGTCGGCTCGATCACGATCGACCGTGATCTCATGGACCAGGCCGACCTCCTGGAGTACGAGCAGGTGGCGGTGGTCGATGTCGACAACGGCGCTCGCCTGGAGACCTACGTGATCGAGGGGGAGCGGGGCTCCGGATCGATCTGCTTGAACGGTGCGGCGGCGCGTCTCGTCGCGCCGGGCGACCGGGTGATCATCATCTCCTACGCCGAGTACGACGCGGCCGAGCTCGAGGGCTACGAGCCCACGGTCGTGCACGTCGATCGATCGAACCGCCCGATCGATGCCCTCACCGCCGAGCTCATCGCCCGCGAGACCCAAGGGCCGGCGCCCCACCGCTACGTCGACGTCGACTGAGGCGTGTCCGCCAGCCTGTAGACCTTCGCTGTGCCTGAACTCGATCTGCTGGTCCTCGGGTCCGGTGTCGCTGGCCTCTCGGCCGCCATCCGCGCCGCGGAGCTGCACGGCATGCGAGTCGGCGTGCTCACCAAGGCCGAGCTGCACCAAGCCACCACGCGATGGGCGCAGGGCGGGGTGGCCGCCGTCCTCGGTGGCGACCCCGACTCGACCGACCTCCACCTAGCCGACACGCTCGCCGCAGGAGCAGGGCTCTGCGATGTCGACGCCGTCCGTGTGCTGGTCGACGAAGGCCCGGCTCGTGTCCACGAGCTGATCGCTCTCGGCGCCGCGTTCGACCGCGACGCGGATGGCCAGCTGCAGCTGGCCCGGGAGGGCGGCCACTCGCTCCCGCGGATCGTCCACGCTGGCGGCGCCGCGACGGGTGCCGAGATCGAGCGCACCCTCGTGGAGGCGGTCAGCGAGTCGGTCAAGGTGGTGCACGAGAGCACCTTCGCCCTCGACCTCATCGTGGACGGCGGGCGCTGCCGGGGGGTGGTGGCGGCCGACCACGCGGGCGCTCTCATCGAGGTCAGAGCCACCAACGTGCTCCTCGCGACCGGCGGCTACGGCCAGCTGTTCGCCGTCACCACGAACCCCGGCGAGGCCACGGGCGATGGGGTGGCCATGGCCCTTCGAGCGGGTGTGGCGGTCGCCGACGTGGAGTTCGAGCAGTTCCACCCCACCGCGCTGCACCACCCGGCCATGCCCCGACCCCTGCTGTCCGAAGCGCTCCGCGGCCATGGCGCGCTCCTGCGTGACGCCAAGGGCGAGCGGTTCGTCGACGAGATGCTGTCGCGCGACAAGGTGAGCCGGGCCATCGCCACCCGGATGCTCGAGCAAGGAGTGGAGCACCTCTGGCTCGATGCCACCGGGCTGGAGCAGTTCGCCTCGCGCTTCCCCACGATCATGACCGAGCTCATCGCCGTTGGTCTCGACCCTGCGACCGACTGGCTGCCGATCGCTCCCGCGGCGCACTACAGCTGCGGCGGCGTGGTGGCCGACCTCGACGGTGCCTCCTCGCTCCCGGGGCTGTGGGTGGCAGGCGAGACCAGCTGCAACGGGGTGATGGGTGCCAACCGACTGGCCTCGAACTCGCTGCTCGACGGCATGGTGTTCGGCCCGCGGGTGGTGGAGGCGATCGACCGCGGTGTCACGGGGCCATCGGCCACCGGTGCCATGCGATCCGTGCTCGGGGGCGGCGACATCGCGGGCCGCCCGCTCGAGCTGCCGACGGTGGGCACGACGCCGGTCACTGATCGTGAGGCGCTGCAGCGCGTCATGACGCTCAACGCGGGCGTGCTTCGCTCCGCCGAATCGCTGGCCCTGGCCGCGGCCGCCTGTGACGGCTCGGTCGACGGTCAGGATCCCGCCGCGTGGGAGCTGCGCAACCTGGCCACGGTCGGCCGCGCGCTTTGCGCCGCGGCCCAGGCGCGCGAGGAGAGCCGTGGCGCCCACACGCGATCCGACTTCCCGGCCCAGCGCGACGACCTCCGGGTGCGGTTCGTCATCGGTGCCGCTCACGTCGCTGGGTAGCCTCCGAGCCATGACCGACACGCCTCAGTCCACTCCGGCGAGCTGGTACCCCGACCCGCTCGGTCGCCACGAGCTGCGCTACTGGGACGGGTCGCAGTGGACCGAGCACGTGTCGTCCCACGGCCGGCAGTCGATCGATCCGCCCACGCAGGGCACGCACGTCCCCACCACACAGCGGGCTACGGAGAAGATCGTGGGCGACGCGCACAAGGTCGGTGCGGTCACCGGTGCGCAGGGCGGCGGCACGATCTTCACTGAGCCCGTGCTCGTGGTGAACCAGAAAGCCAAGCTCATCGAGGTCAACAACGAGTACGCCATCTACGACCAGAACGGAGTGCAGATCGGCGCCGTTCGCCAGGTGGGGCAGTCGGCGGCCAAGAAGGTGATCCGCGTGCTCACCTCCTACGACCAGTTCATGACCCACAAGCTCCAGGTCGTGGACATGCAGGGCAACGTGCTGCTGGCTCTCACCCGACCGGCCAAGCTCGTGAAGTCGAAGGTCCTCGTGCAGGACGGCCATGGCAACGAGATCGGCGCCATCGTGCAGCAGAACGCCATCGGCAAGATCCGGTTCAACCTCACCGCCGGCGGCCACACCCTCGGATCGATCAACGCTGAGAACTGGCGCGCGTGGAACTTCAACGTGGCCGACAGCTCGGGCGTCGAGGTGGCCCGGATCACCAAGACCTGGGAAGGCCTGGCCAAGACGGTCTTCACCACGGCCGACAACTTCGTCGTGCAGATCCACCGACCGCTCGAGGAGCCCTTGCGCTCGCTCGTGGTCGCCTCGAGCCTCGCGGTCGACACCGCCCTCAAGCAGGACAGCCGCGGCTTCGGCTGATGTGGCTGTAGGTCCGTCGCTCCCCGCTCAGCGCATCACGTCCACCTGATAGCGACCTGCTCCCACCATCGGGCGAGGGCTCCCAAGTCGCCGGTGATCTCGCATTCGTCGTCCCCAGCACGATGCCAGACGAGGCGGTACAGGACCGAGGCAGGTGCCCGCACCTCGCAGTCGGCGGGATGGTCCCCGGTGCCGACGGTGAACCCCTCGGGGGCCATCGATGCCCACCAGCGCCGCGGATGATCCGAGGCCTCGAAGGCGACGACGGTCGGGGCATCCAATGGCAGCGTCCCTCGTCGGGCGCCGACCACATCGAGTACGAGCTCGTCGATGCCGTCGACGGCGAAGGGACGGGAGAACGACGGCACGCCGCGCTCAGCCGAGGCGGCGTCGGCGCGGTGGATCGCCGTCTCGTGGGCTTGGCGGCGGGCCCAGAACATGAGCGGCGACTTGGCCGGGCGCCACGTCCAGTATGGGTAGTCCGGGTCGGCGGCGTTGAGGGCGGTCACGAGGTTGTCGTGGCGCTCGCGGGCCCACGCCACCAGGTCCCCATCCGGTGGCCAACCGCCCACGACGTCCTCGAGGTCGCCTTCGAGCTCTTCAGCGCGTCGGTCGACGATGTGCGCAGCGGCCCACTGGTGAACCGCCCCGATGTGTCGCAGCAGGTCGCGCACCTGCCACCCAGCGCATGTGACGATGTCGGCATCGAGCCCCGCTCGTTGGGCGGCGTCGACCAACCCCGTCCCTTCCTGACGTAGCGCAGCCAGATGCTCAGACAGCTCCAAGTGCTGAGCATGGCACGATGTCCGTTCCCTTGTTGGCGCGACGTCGGGAGTTGCGACGCGTGGCAGGCTTGGCCGATGGCCGTCGCGGATCCCCACCTCGCCGCGGTACGCGCCGCGGTGGCCCTGGCGCTAGGGGAGGATCTGGCGCCGCTCGGCGACCTCACCTCCGCGCTGCTGCCCCCGGGCACCGTGGCCAGAGCGGAGTTCATCCCGCGGTCGGGTGGCGTGCTCGCGGGCACTGCGTGCGCGACCGAGACCTTCGCCCAGCTCGATCCGTCAGTCGAGGTGTCATGGTTGGCCTCCGACGGCGATGCCGTCGTCGCCGGGCAGCCGATCGGCAGCGTGTCGGGGCCCATGGCGTCGATCCTCACCGGTGAGCGCACCGCGCTGAACTTCCTCTGCCACCTGTCGGGCGTGGCGACCCTCACGAGGCGCTTCGTCGACGCGGCCGCCGAGGGTGGGAGCGCGCGCGTGTGGGACACCCGCAAGACCACGCCGGGCCTGCGCACCCTGGAGAAGGCGGCCGTGCGCGCCGGGGGAGCGGTGAACCATCGCGGGAACCTGTCCGACTGGGTCATGTTCAAGGACAACCACCTCGCGGTCCTCGGCATCGCCGACGCCGTCGCCGCCGCCAAGGCCACCTGGCCGGGGCGACTCGTGCACGTCGAGGCGGGCGACCTCGATCAGCTGCGTCAGGCACTCGACGCGGGCGCCGACGCGATCCTGCTCGACAACATGACGCCCGAGGAGGCCAAGGCGGCTGTGGTCGTCGCCGAGGATTGGGCGGCTGACCACGCTGGTCGGCGGCCGCTGCTCGAGTGCAGCGGCGGCATCACGATCGAGACGGCGGCCGCCTACTCTGCCACCGGCGTCGACCTCCTGAGCACGAGCCAGATCACCCAGTCGGCCCCGGCCCTCGACATCGGCCTCGACATCGGCTGACCGAACCCCCGAAGACCCTGCTTCTGTGTGCACGCAGCCACGGATGCCGTGGCTGCGTGCACACAGAACCGGTGGGGTAGGGGTGGGGTAGGGGTGGGGTATGGGTTCGACCCCCTTCGGCGTCGGGCCGTAGCGTCTGCGCTCGTGCTCCTGCTCGCCCTCGATGTCGGCAACACCCAGACGGTGGTCGGGCTCTACGACCTCGAGGCCGACGACGACGTCAACCTGGATCGTCGCCTGGCCGACACGAGCCTCATCGACCACTGGCGCATCGCCACCAACGTGGAGCGCACCGCCGACGAGCACGCCCTCGTGCTGCAGGAGTTCCTCGGGTTCCACGGCTCCACCTGGGACGACAACGACATCCAGGGCATCGTCGTGTGCTCATCCGTGCCGCGGGTGACCGGCTCGTTGCGGCGCATGTCGGAGCGCTACTTCGGGTTCCCGTGTCTCGTGGTGGAGCCAGGCGTGCGCACGGGTCTGCCGATCCTCTACGACAACCCCAAGGAGGTCGGCGCCGACCGCATCGCCGATGCCGTCGCCGCCTTCGACCTGTTCGGCGGGCCGACGATCGTCGTCGACTTCGGGACGGCCACCACCTTCGAGGCGATCTCGGCCAAGGGCGAGTACCTCGGCGGCGCCATCTTCCCCGGCATCGACATTAGCCTCGACGCCCTCTTCGCGCGGGCCGCCGCTCTGCGCCGGGTCGAGCTCGTCGAACCGCGCAACGTCATCGGCCGATCCACCGTCGAGTCGATGCAGTCGGGTGCGATCTACGGCTACACGTCACTGGTCGACGGCATGTGCGAGCGGATCCGCACCGAGCTCGACGCCGACGCCACCGTCGTCGCCACGGGTGGCCTGTCCGGGCTCATCGGACCGTTGTCGAGCGCAATCACCCATGTCGAGCCGTGGCTCACCCTCCACGGCCTGCGCCTCATCTTCGAGAAGAACGCACCATGACCGACAACACGCCGACTGGACACGCACCGCCCTATCGGTTCGAGGTGACGGCGACCACCGCTGAGCTGCGCGCCGCCCACGACGGCCTCGACGACGGTGAGGAGACCGGCATCGTCGTCAGCGTGGCTGGTCGGGTGATGCTGCACCGCGCCCAGGGGAAGCTGGCCTTCGCCACGTTGCGCGACGGCAGCGGTGGCGAGATCCAGCTGTTCGCGCTGGCCGCGGTCACCGACGACTTCGAGGGCTTCGGCAAGATCAGCCTGGGTGACTGGGTGGGCGCCACCGGCGAGGTCGTGAAGACCAAGCGCGGCGAGCTCTCGGTGAAGGTGGCGTCGTGGGTGATGCTGGCCGAGACGCGCAGCAGCTTCGGCGACAAGTGGAAGGGCGTCTCCGACGTCGAGACCCGCTACCGGCAGCGCTACGTCGACCTGTGGGCCAACCCGGAGAGCCGCACCACCTTCCTCCAGCGGAGCCGCATCCTCAGCCTCACCCGCCGCTGGCTCGAGGACCGTCGGTTCATCGAGGTGGAGACGCCCGTCTTCCATCCGATTCCCGGCGGCGCGCTGGCCCGGCCCTTCACCACGCACCACAACGCCCTTGACCACGACTTCTTCCTGCGGATCGCTCCTGAGCTCTACCTCAAGCGCCTCACGATCGGCGGCTTCGAGCGGGTGTTCGAGCTAGCCCGTGTGTTCCGCAACGAAGGTCTCTCCACGCGCCACCTGCCTGAGTTCACGATGCTCGAGCTGTACCAGGCCTACGGCGACTACCACGACGTCATGCGGCTCACCGAGGAGCTCGTCGCCCATCTCGCCATGGAGCTGCACGGCACGACGAAGCTCACCTACGACGGCCGCGACCTCGACCTCACCCCACCCTGGAAGCGCTCCAGCCTCACCGATCTCGTCGAGGAGCACGCGGGGGTGCGAGTGGACGTGCGCATGCCGATCGACGAGCTGCGTCGCATCGCCCGCGAGCACGGCGTCGAGGTGAAGGACGACTACGGGCCCGGCAAGCTCGTGCTGGAGATCTACGAGAAGACCACCGAGGCCCAGCTCTGGGGGCCAGTCTTCGTCGTCGACTACCCGAAGGAGGTCTCGCCGCTCGCCCGCGACCACCGCGAGCTGCCTGACATGGTCGAGCGCTTCGAGGGGATCGTGGCCGGCCGTGAGCTGTGCAACGCCTTCTCCGAGCTCGTCGATCCCGACGAGCAGCGGGCACGCTTCGAGGAGCAGGGCCGCCAGAAGGCGGCCGGCGACGACGAAGCCATGGTCATCGACGAGGACTACCTCCGCGCCCTCGAGTACGGGCTGCCGCCCACGGCTGGCCTCGGCATCGGCATGGACCGCCTCGTCATGCTCCTGACCGACACGCAGTCGATCCGCGACGTCGTGCTGTTCCCCACGCTGCGCCCCGAGCAGGACTAGACGGCGCGTCGGATCGGTCGCCTGTCACGAGATCGGGTCATCGTCCCCGGTTTGGTGACACGCCGGGGTGGTGCCCGCCGCCGCTACAGGTCGGCGAGGAGGTGCTCGGCGGCGCCGCGGAGCGCGATCGCGCTCGGGCGGTCGCCGAAGGGGGCCAGCGCGGCGATGGCCTGGTCGACGTAGGACCGCGCCACCTCGATCGACTGCGCCACGCCGTCGGACTCCCGCGCGAGCTTGCGGGCTCGGTCGAGGTCGTCGCCGTCGATGGGGCCGCCGAGCAGCGCTCGCAGCTCGGGAGCGCCGTCCGCGAGGGCCCGCAGCACGGGAAGGTTGTAGATGCCCTCGGCGATGTCGTGCCCGGCTGGCTTGCCGAGCTCCTCGTCGGTGGCGATCACGTCGAGGATGTCGTCGACCACCTGGAAGGCCATGCCGTAGTGCCGACCGAACTCGGTGAGGCGCTCGATGTCGGCGCGGGGCAGGTCGCCGACGATCGCGCCGACGCGGCACGCCGTGGCGAACAGGGCAGCGGTCTTGCCCTCGATGGCGGCGAGGTAGCTGGCCTCGGTGCGCTCGGCGTCGTAGGCGGTGCGCAGCTCGTGGACCTCGCCCTCGCAGAGCCGGCCGATCGTGGCCGCGAGCAGCCCCGCCACCTCGGTGCCGAGGCCAGCGGCGATCTCCGACGCCTTGGCCAGGAGGAAGTCGCCCGCGAGGATCGCCTTGAGGTTGCCCCAGCGCAGGTTCACGCTGTCCGCCCCGCGCCGGGTGTCGGCCTCGTCGATGACGTCGTCGTGGCACAGCGACCCCACCTGCACCAGCTCGACGGCCACGCCGCCGAGGATGACATCGTCGGTGACGGCGGCCAGAACGCCGGCGTCGTCTTCGGCCAGGGCCGCTGCGGAGGCGACCGCGAAGAGCGGCCGGGCCCGTTTGCCGCCGGCGGTGATGAGGTGGCCGCCCATCTGGGCCATGAGCTCGTCCTGGGCCGCTACCGAGCCCAACAGGGCCGCTTCCACCCGAGCCCGGTGGTCGGCCATGCCCGGGAGGTCGAGAAGCGGGTTCGTTGCGGGCACGCGATGAGGTTAGGCGAGCGCCAGAACGGCTCGGAAACCCGAAGAAGGTCCTCACGATCGGTCGAGCGGGTGCCGAAGGAGGAAGGACAGCGCCAACCGCGATGGGTTGGTGAGGGCGAGGGATACACTCGACGCACGGATCCCCCGAACAGGGCGGAGGGCTCACATTGTTCGAACGGTTCACTGATCGGGCTCGACGAGTTGTCGTGCTGGCACAAGAGGAAGCGCGCCTCCTCAACCACAACTACATCGGCACCGAGCACATCCTGCTCGGGCTGATCCACGAGGGCGAGGGCGTGGCCGCGAAGGCGCTCGAGTCCCTCGGCATCTCGCTCGAGGCGGTGCGCAGCCAGGTCGAGGAGATCATCGGCCAGGGCGGCTCCTCGCCGTCCGGGCACATCCCGTTCACGCCGCGGGCCAAGAAGGTTCTCGAGCTGTCGCTCCGAGAGGCGCTGCAGCTCGGCCACAACTACATCGGCACGGAGCACATCCTTCTCGGCCTGATCCGTGAGGGCGAGGGCGTGGCCGCCCAGGTGCTCGTGAAGCTCGGTGCCGACCTGTCCCGGGTCCGCCAGCAGGTCATCCAGCTCCTCAGCGGCTACCAGGGCCCCGGAGGTTCGGCCGAGAAGGCCGGCGCCACCACCGGTCCCGGCGCCGCCGGCCAGGAGGCCGCCTCCGGCTCGCTCGTGCTCGACCAGTTCGGTCGCAACCTCACCCAGCAGGCGCGCGAGAAGAAGCTCGACCCGGTCATCGGTCGCTCCAAGGAGATCGAGCGGGTCATGCAGGTGCTGTCGCGCCGCCAGAAGAACAACCCGGTGCTCGTCGGTGAGCCCGGCGTGGGCAAGACGGCTGTCGTCGAGGGGCTGGCCCAGAAGATCGTCGTCAACGACGTGCCCGAGACGCTGAAGGGCAAGCAGCTCTACACGCTCGACCTCGGCGCCCTCGTGGCTGGCTCCCGCTACCGCGGCGACTTCGAGGAGCGCCTGAAGAAGGTGCTCAAGGAGATCCGCACCCGCGGCGACATCATCCTGTTCATCGACGAGCTCCACACGCTCGTGGGCGCCGGTGCGGCCGAAGGTGCCATCGACGCCGCGTCGATCCTCAAGCCGATGCTGGCTCGCGGTGAGCTGCAGACCATCGGCGCCACCACGCTCGACGAGTACCGCAAGCACCTCGAGAAGGACGCCGCCCTCGAGCGGCGCTTCCAGAAGATCGTCGTAGAGGAGCCCACCGTGGCCCACACGATCGAGATCCTGAAGGGCCTGCGCGATCGCTACGAGGCGCACCACCGGGTCACGATCACCGACCAGGCCCTCGTGGCGGCGGCCAACTTGGCCGACCGCTACATCGCGGATCGTCACCTCCCCGACAAGGCCATCGACCTCATCGACGAAGCCGGTTCCCGCCTGCGCATCAAGCGCATGGAGACCCCGGCCGACTACAAGGAGCTCGAGAACGAGCTGTCCGGTGTCGTCGAGTCGAAGAAGAAGGCTGTCGAGGCCCAGAACTTCGAGGAGGCCGGCCGCCTCCGCGACAAGGAGAAGGAGCTCCTCGCCGCCAAGGACACCAAGGAGCGTGAGATCAAGGACTCCGGCGTCGACCTCTTCGACGAGGTCGACGAAGAGGCCATCGCCGAGGTGCTCTCGATGTGGACCGGCATCCCGGTCTACAAGCTCACCGAAGAGGAGACGCAGAAGCTTCTCCGCATGGAAGACGAGCTCCACAAGCGGGTCATCGGCCAGGAAGACTCCATCAGGGCCGTCTCCCAGGCCGTGCGCCGCACGCGGGCCGGCCTCAAGGACCCGAAGCGCCCCAGTGGCAGCTTCATCTTCCTCGGCCCGTCCGGCGTCGGGAAGACCGAGCTGGCCAAGACCCTCGCCGCCTTCCTCTTCGGCGACGAGACCGCCATGATCAGCCTCGACATGTCCGAGTACATGGAGAAGCACACGGTCAGCCGACTCGTGGGCTCGCCCCCGGGCTACGTGGGCTACGAAGAGGGCGGGCAGCTCACTGAGGCGGTGCGGCGCAAGCCGTTCTCCGTGGTGCTCTTCGACGAGATCGAGAAGGCCCACCCCGACGTGTTCAACACGCTGCTCCAGATCCTGGAGGAGGGTCGTCTCACCGACGCCCAGGGCCGCTCGGTCGACTTCCGGAACACCGTGCTGATCATGACGTCCAACCTCGGCACCGCGGATCTCCGCAAGGCCAACCTCGGCTTCGGCAGGGCTGACGAAGCAGTCACGTACGAGCGGATGAAGGAGAAGGTCAACGAGGCGCTCAAGCAGCACTTCCGGCCTGAGTTCCTGAACCGCATCGACGAGACGATCGTCTTCCACGAGCTCAGCAAGGAAGAGGTCACCCAGATCGTCGACCTGATGATCGCTCGCACCCAGAAGCAGCTCGAGGGCCAGGGCTTGGGCATCGAGCTCCTGCCGGCCGCCAAGTCGCACCTGGCCGACAAGGGCTACGACCCCACGCTCGGGGCTCGCCCGCTGCGTCGGGCCATCCAGCGCCTCATCGAGGACCCGCTCTCGGAGAAGCTCCTCTACAAGGAGTTCCGGGCCGGCCAGATCATCGTGGTCGACGCCGAGGCTGATCCCGAGACCGGGGAGATGGGCCTCACCTTCCGGGCCATCGAGGGCTTCGAACCCCCGCCCATGGAGCTGGCCGAGGCCGGTCCCACCGAGACGCCGTAGGCCGAGATCTCATCGGCGCTGCCGAACGAGCGCAACCGTGGCCCCCGCTCAGGCGGGGGCCACGCAGGTTTTCGCGGTAGGTTGCGCGCTCATGTACGAGCGCATCCTCGTGGGCACAGACGGGTCGAAGACCGCGGCCAAGGCGGTCGATCGGGCAGTGCAGGTCGCCGCCTCAACCGGGGCGTCGCTCACGATCCTCACCGCCGCCGCGCCGGCGCGAGGTGGCACCATCGTGGCCGCCGAGGCCGCCCGCCATGCCGACGCTGGCGTGGCCATCGACACGAAGGTGATCGACGACGACGCCGTGTCGGCCTTGATCGACGAAGCCCGCGACGGCAGGTTCGACCTGCTGGTGATGGGCAACAAGGGCATGACCGGGTTGACCCGCTTCCTCCGCGGGTCGGTCCCGAGCAAGGTGAGCCACCACCTTCCCTGCAGCCTCCTCGTCGTCAAGACCACCTAGTGCGGAGGCGGTCATCGGGGTGGCGGCGACTGCTGCTCGTCGCGGCCGCCGTGCTGCTGGGCTCGGCGTGCAAGCTGCAGCTCGACGTCAACGTCGAGGTGGCCAGGGACGGCAGTGGGTCCATCGAGGTGGTCGCCGGCCTGGATCCCGACGCGCTCCACAAGATCGGCGGTGACCTGACGGCGGTGATGGATGTCAACGCGTTGGTCGACGCGGGATGGGTGATCGACGGACCCACCAAGGACTCTGACGGGTTCACCCGCGTGCGCATCCGGCACCCGTTCGACACGCCAGCCGACGCGGCCAAGGTCTTCGCCCAGATCGCCGGGAAGCACGGACCGTTCCAGGCCTTCCGGGTCGGGCGCCACCAGTCGTTCACCGACACGCGCTGGACCTTCACGGGCAAGGTCGACTTCACCCGCGGGCTGGCTGGGGTCGACACGAGAGCGCTCGCCGCCCAGATCGATGGTGAGCCCCTCGGTCAGAGCGTGGAGCAGATCGAGGCGCAGCTCGGTGGTTCGCTGAGCCGTCTCATCCAGGTGCGCGTGCGGGCGCGGCTCCCCGGCGAGGTCCGGTCGAACGCCACCACCAAGGCGGACAACGGCGCTGTGTGGCAGGTGGGCTTCGCGGGGGGCTCGGTCGATCTCGCCGCCACCGGCCACGAGCGCCGGACGTCGTCCCTGCTGCTGATCGCTGGCGCCGCGCTCCTGACGCTCGTGCTGCTGCTGGCGCTGCTCGTGCAGGTGGCGGCGCGCGTCACGGCGGGCGGTGGGCGAGGTCTCTAACGGCTTCTGTGTGCACGCAGCCACGTCATACGTGGCTGCGTGCACACAGAAGCAGTCAGGGCGAGATCAGCCCGTGGGATCGAGGAGCACCTTCAGCACGCCGTCTTCGCGGGCCTCGAAGAGGCGGTAGGCCTCGGCCGCCTCGCTGAGGCCCATGCGATGGGTGAACACGTCCTCGGGATGGAGCTTGCCAGAGGCGATCAGCGGCACGAGGGCCGCCCAGGTGGTGGGGATCGACGCCAGCGTGACCCTGAAGGTGAGGCGCTTCATGAGGGCCACCGGCACCGGGAACGGGAAGGCGAAGTTGAGGTTCACGCCGACGACCGAGATGGTGGCGCCCGGAGCGGCGCAGAGGATGGCATCGTTGATGCTTCCATCGGCGCCCACGGCCTCGATGACCGCGCTGGCGCCGCGACCGCCGGTGGCTTCGTAGATCTTGGCGACGGTGTTGCCATCGCTGGCGTCGATCGGCTCGGCACCGAGCGCGGCGGCTCGGGCCAGGCGGTCGGGCACCATGTCGACCGCGAGGATCCGCGACGGGCCGTAGAGCTGCGCGCACTGGAGTGCGAACACACCCACGGGGCCGAGGCCGATCACCACCACCACATCGCCCGGGGTGATGTCGGCGCGCTGCGCGCCGAGGTAGCCGGTGGGGAGGATGTCGGTGAGGAGCACGGCCTGCTCGTCGGTGATCCCCTCGGGGATCTTCAGCACCGACGTGTCGGCGGCCGGTACGCCCACCGCCTCGGCCTGGCCACCGGGCAGCTCGAGCGAGGTGCCGAACACCTTGGTGCCGGCGTTGAGGCACACGACCACATCGCCGGCCCGACACGCGGCGCACACGCCGCACCCGATGACACCTGAAACGAGCACGCGGTCGCCGGCGCGCACGGTGTGCACGTCGGAGCCGATCGCCTCGACCGTGCCGACGAACTCGTGGCCGAGGTGCGCACCCGGGACCGTCATCGGCCCGTGGTAGAGGTGCAGGTCCGACCCGCAGATGGCAGTGAGGTCGACCCGCAGCAGCAGCCCGTCAGGCGATGGCACGCCGGCGTCAGCCACGTCCTCGACGACGATGTCCCGTTCCCCTCGAAGCACCACAGCTCGCATGGCGAGCGACCCTACCGGTGGCGGGGCGGCCGGGGAGCGGGCTTGCCGCGGTTCGGTCGGTCAGCAGGCGAGAGCGATGTCGGAGGCCCGGATCACCCGGTGCCGTCCGGCGGCGTTGACGCACCAGTAGGTGTCGCAGCCGTAGTCGAGGAAGTCGTCGGAGATGTGGCCCGTCACGACGGCGTGCAGGACCGTGTCCTCCACCACCAGTCGCTCGCCGTCGACCACCACGCGGGTCCCGCAGAGGCTCTTGATCGGCCGTGCGGTCGCCTTCTTCGGTGTTGCCTTGGTCATCGCCCTACCCCTTTGCGCTCGGACAGCCCGACCGGTCTGCCCCCCCGGCGGCCGGCCCGTGTCCCACCGATTGCATCGACCGACACGGCATCGGACTGAAGGGTTGCGAGCGCGTTCGCGTGCCTTCAGCGTCGCGGGATTCGCCAATCGACCGGTTCGCGTCCTGCGGCCACCAGCGCAGCGTTGGCGCGGGAGAACGGACGGCTGCCGAAGAAGCCGTTGTGGGCCGACAACGGCGAGGGATGAGCGGAGGTGATCACGGTGTGGCGGGTGGTGTCGACGAGTGCGGCCTTCTTGCGCGCGGCGGCTCCCCAGAGGATGAACACGACCGGCTCGGGCTTGGCATCCACGGCCCGGATCACCGCGTCGGTGAAGGTCTCCCAGCCCTGACCCTGGTGGGACGCCGCCTGGCCGGCGCGCACGGTCAGCGTGGTGTTGAGCAGGAGCACGCCCTGGCGGGCCCAGGCGTCGAGGCAGCCGTGGCCTGCGGGCTCGATGCCCAGATCGGCCTCGAGCTCCTTGAAGACGTTCTGGAGCGACGGGGGAGCGGGAACGCCCGGCTGCACCGAGAAGCACAGGCCGTGGGCCTGGCCGGGGCCGTGGTACGGATCCTGCCCGAGGATCACGACCTTCACCGCCCGGTACGGCGTGAGGTGGAGGGCCGCGAAGACGTCGTCGTGGGCCGGGTACACGGCGTGGTGGACGCGCTCCTCGGCCACGAAGCGCTGGAGCTCGGGCCAGTAGGGCTTGGCGAGCTCGGCCCGCAGCAGCGGGTTCCAGTCGGTGCGCTCGGCCACGTCCGGACCGTAGCGGCGACGCGCCCCCCTACCCTGTGTGCCGACGAGCTGGTGGTAGGGTCGAACACATGTTCCCCTTCGAGGCCCTGTCACAGGCGCTGCCTAGGGTCCGCTGACATGGCACGACCGAGGACCATCTACCGCTGCAGCGAGTGCGGGGCCGTCGAGCCCAAGTGGGCCGGACGCTGCTCCGCGTGCGAGGCGTGGAACTCCCTCGTCGAGGAGATCGAGCGGCCCGCTGTGGCGGGTCGTGACGCACTCCTCGGCGGGGGAGCGGGTCGAGCCGCCGGCACGCCCATGCCCATCGCCGAGGTCGACATGGAGGCGTGGGCGCCGTCGGCCACCCACCTGAGCGAGCTCGACCGCGTGCTCCAGGGCGGGTTGGTGCCGGGCTCGGTCACGCTCCTCGGCGGCGAGCCGGGGATCGGCAAGTCCACGCTGCTGCTCCAGGCCCTTGCCGGTCTGGCCAAGGACGGTCGTCGGTGCCTCTACGTCGCCGCCGAGGAGTCGGCCCAGCAGGTGCGCCTCCGAGCCGAGCGGCTCGGCGCGCTGCCGCCGAACCTCTGGCTGGTCGCCGACACCGCGCTGCCCCATCTGCTCGAGCACGTCGATGCCGTGCAGCCCGACGTGCTGGCGGTCGACTCCATCCAGACCGTGTTCGACCCGGTGCTGTCCTCGGCGCCGGGTTCGGTCGCCCAGGTGCGCGAGTGCGCCCACCGGCTCGTGCGGCTCTCGAAGGATCGCGGCGTGGCCTCGGTGCTCGTCGGCCACGTCACCAAGGACGGCAGCCTGGCGGGGCCGCGCGTGCTCGAGCACCTGGTCGACACGGTGCTGTCCTTCGAAGGCGAGCGCCACCACGCTCTGCGCCTGCTGCGCGCCGTGAAGCACCGGTTTGGCTCGATCGACGAGCTGGGCCTGTTCGAGATGACCGACTCCGGTCTCGCGGGCGTGCCCGACCCGTCCGCGCTGTTCTTGGCCGACCGCCGTCCCGGCACCGCAGGTTCGGTGGTGGCGCCGGTGCTCGACGGCCACCGACCGCTGCTCGTCGAGGTGCAGGCGCTCGCCGTGCGGTCACAGATCCCAACGCCGCGCCGCTCCGCTCAGGGGCTCGACAACGGGCGTCTCGCCCTGGTGCTGGCCGTGCTCCAGCAGCACGTGCAGCTGAGCTTCCACGAGACCGACGTGCACACCGTCATCGCGGGCGGCGTGAAGGCCGTGGAGCCAGGCGCCGACCTCGCCCTCGCGCTGGCGCTGGTGTCGGCCGTCAGCGGCACGCCTGCCGCCGACGACCTCGTGGCCTGTGGTGAGGTCGGTCTCGGTGGCGAGCTGCGTCAGGTCCACCAGACAGCCCGACGCCTCACGGAGGCCGCTCGACTCGGGTTCCGGCGCGCCGTCGTGCCGGCCAGCGCGTCGGTGTCGGTGCCGGGCATGCAGGTGCTCGCGGCCACCACCGTGGTCGAGGCCATCCGGCTGGCCGGCGTCGGGCCATCACCGCACGTCGTCCCGGCGCGGCGCGCCTCCTGATCATCGCCGCTGACGCCACCCCGACTCTGCGCAGCCGGGTGGCAAGTACCATCCAGCAATGGCCCAACGCCCGAGTACGGAGCTCCTCGGCGCCCTCACCGTGGTGGCTCCGGGCACCCAGCTGCGGGCCGGCCTCGATCGGATCCTCCAGGCCAAGATGGGCGGCCTCGTGGTGGTGGGCGACGGTCCCGAGGTGCTGAACATCTGCTCCGGTGGGTTCCTGCTCGATGCCGCGTTCAGCCCCCAGCGCCTCTCCGAGCTGGCCAAGATGGACGGTGCCATCATCCTGGCCAGCGACGCCAGTCGGATCGCCCGCGCCAACGTCCACCTCGTGCCCAACCCCAACGTGCCCACATCCGAGACCGGCACGCGGCACCGCACCGCCGAGCGGGTGGCTCGCTCGATCGACGTGCCGGTGATCTCGATCTCTGAGGACATGGCCATCGTGGCGGTGTACGCCCGCGACCAGAAGCACACGCTGGAGCCGATCCCGCGCCTGCTGACGAGGTCGAACCAGGCCCTCCAGACGCTCGAGCGCTATAAGGTGCGCCTCGACGAGGTCACCTCCTCGCTGTCCACCGTGGAGGTGGAAGACCTCGTCAGCGTGCGCGACGTCGTCACGGTGCTCCAGCGCACCGAGATGGTGCGGCGGGTCGCTGAGGAGATCGAGCTCGACATCATCGAGCTCGGTGTCGACGGCCGACTCGTGCGACTGCAGCTCGATGAGCTCATGGGCGGCGTCGAGGAAGACCGGCGCCTCGTGCTCAAGGACTACTTCCACGAGGATCCGAGCTGGCACATCGACGAAGCGCTCGGTGCGCTGGCGGCTCTCGGCACCGAGGCGCTCCTCGACCTCAAGGCGGTGGGCGCGGCGCTGCACCTGCCGGAGAAGGTCCTCGACCTCGACGAGGGGCTGCAGCCCCGCGGCTACCGGCTGCTGGCCAAGATCCCTCGGCTGCCCGACCAGATCATCGAGCGCATCGTGGCTCGGTTCGGCGACCTCCAGAAGATCATGCGGGCCACGATCGACGACCTCGACGACGTGTCCGGCATCGGCGAGACACGGGCCCGCGCCATCAAGGAGGGCCTGTCCCGCCTCGCCGAGTCGAGCATCCTCGACCGCTACACCTGACCGACCCAACAACACAGGTTCTGTGTGCCGGCAGCCACGGCATGCGTGGATCCGTGCACAGAGAAGCCGTCTGTGGGGTTGGAGGCGGCGTCAGTGAGCGCGTCGGGTGAGCTGCTCGCGGTCGAGGATCACGTAGCGTCGCTCGGACTGATCGATCCAGCCGAGGCGCACGAAGCTGGCGATGGCCTTGTTGACCCGCTCGCGTGACGCGCCGACCATGCCAGCCAGCTCCTCTTGGGTGATCGGCAGCTGGAACTCGTCTTGATCGCCGGCCTGCTCGAGCAGGCGCTTGGCCGTGCGCCCGGTGACGTCGAGGAAGACAGAGTCGGCGAGGGCCGAGTCCATGCTCCGCAGCCGACCGGCGAGCAGGGCGACGACCCCCCACAGCAGCGCGGGGTTCTCCTCGAACACCTGGCGCACGGGGAGGTACGGGATCTGAGTGATCTGTGACGTCTCGAGGGCACGGGCCTCGGCCGAACGACCGAGCCCGTCGAGCAAGCCCATCTCGCCGAACAGCTCGCCGCGCTCCATCAGCGCGAACACCGACTCACGGCCGTCGATCGACTTGCTGGCGATGGCGATGCGGCCGTCTTCCACCACGTAGAGGTGCTCGGGGGCCGCGCCCTCCTCGAACACGACGTCGCCGCGTCGCAGCGTGCGGGACACAGCGTTGGCGACGACCCGCGCCAGGGCGTCGTCGCTGAGCTCCGCGAAGAGCTCGGTTCCCCGGAGCAGCTCGATGTCGATCATCGGGCGCGCAGCCTAGTGACACGGCTTGCTGCAGGTAGCGTCCGCCGGGTGGCCGTCTGGACGATCGTCGTGGCCGCCGGAAGCGGGGCTCGCTTCGGCGAGCGCAAGCAGTACCAGCGGCTCGGCCCCGATCGGGTGCTCGACTGGGCCGTGCGTGCGGCGCGGGCTGTCTCCGACGGCGTCGTGCTCGTGGTGCCCGAGGACAGCGCGACCGACGATGAGCCGGGCGCCGATGTCGTCGTGCCGGGCGGCTCGACGAGGTCGGGGTCGGTGCGGGCCGGTCTGGCCGCGGTGCCCGACGGTGCCGACGTGATCGTCGTCCACGACGCCGCCCGACCCGTCCCGATGCCCGAGGTGTGGGACCGGGTGCTGGCCGCCGTCGCGACAGGCGCGGATGCCGCCGTGCCGTGCGTACCCGTCACCGACACGCTGCGCGTGGTGGGCGGCTCCACCGCGCCCCGGGAGCGCTTCGTCGCCGTGCAGACGCCGCAGGCCTTCCGGGCTGCCTCGCTGCGAGCCGCCCACGTGGGTATCCCCGAGGGCACGGACGACGCCTCGTTGGTGGAGGCTGGAGGTGGCAGGGTGGTGGTCGTGGACGGCGACCCGGCGAACATCAAGATCACGACCCCCACCGACCTCCTCCTGGCCGAGCTGCTGTGCCGGCGATGAGGGTGGGGCAGGGCTTCGATGTGCACCCGTTCACCAATGATGCCGCGCGGCCCCTGGTGCTCGGTGGCGTGACGTTCCCCGGCGAGCGCGGCCTGGCCGGGCACAGCGACGCTGACGTCATCGCCCACGCCGTCACCGACGCGCTCCTCGGTGCGGCCGGCCTCGGTGACATCGGCGAGCACTTCCCGGACACCGACCCGGCCTTGGCCGGTGCCGACAGCCTCGACCTGCTGCGTCGGGCCATGCGCGCCGTCCGTGCCGCTGGCTGGGTGCCGGGCAACGTCGACTGCACGGTGGTGCTCGACGCGCCGAAGCTGGCGCCATACCGCACCGAGGTGCAGGGGCGACTCAGCGAGGCCGTGGGGGCGCCGGTCACCGTGAAGGGCAAGCGCCCCGAAGGAATCGGCGCGCTGGGGCGGGGCGAGGGCATCGCCTGCTTCGCGGTTGCCATCGTCAGCCGAGAGGACCCCGCGTGACCAAGCCCCGACGATCCGGTGGCCGGGCGCCGGCCGCGCCTAAGGCGGCTGCCCGTCGGTCGACCTCGTCGGGCCGAGTGCCGCCGGCCGACAAGGGACGATCGGGCCCCGGTGCCCCCCGCAAGGCCAGCGGAGCCTCTGGCCGCAGCGCCAGCCTGCCCGCCCCGGGCGGCCGGGCGGCCGCTGGTGCCCGCGGCGCTCGCCCGTCGCAACCCGCCGACGCCCGAGGCTCGTCGAAGCGCCGCAACGGTGTGGGCGGCGAACAGGTGGAGGGACGCCAGGCCGTGCGCGAGCTGCTCCTCGCGGGGCGGCGCAAGGTGCGGGAGATCTGGATCCTCGGTGACGTCGAGCCCTCGCCGATCCTCGAGGACATCCTCGAGCTCGCACAGGGCGAGCGCGTGCCGGTGCGCGAGGTGTCGCGCGGCAAGTTCTTCGCCGAGGCTCGCTGCGAGGCGCCACAAGGCGTGTTGGCCAAGGCTGAAGAGCTGCCCGAGGTGTCGCTCGACGACCTGGCCACCGCTCGCCCCGGTGGACGCCCGCCGTTCCTCGTCGCCGTGGATGGCGTGACCGACCCAGGCAACTTGGGCGCCCTCTTGCGCTCCGCCGAGTGCGCGGGCGCGACGGGGATCCTCCTGCCCCGGCACCGGGCGGTGCACGTCACCCCGACGGTGACCAAGGCCGCTGCGGGGGCGGTGGAGCACCTCTCGTTCGCGGTGGTGGGCGGTCTGCCTGCCGCTCTGCAGCAGCTGCACAAGCAGGGCGTGTGGGTGGTGGGCCTCGACAGCGAGGGGCCGACGTCGCTGTGGGACCTCCCTGCCGCTGATGGCCCGATCGCCCTGGTGCTCGGGGCCGAGGGAGCGGGGCTGTCGCGGCTCGTGCGCCAGCGCTGCGACGAGATCGTGAGCATCCCACTCACCGGAGCGCTGGTATCACTCAACGTCGCCGCGGCGGCGGCACTGGCCTGCTTCGAGGTCGCCCGGGCCCGCACGCGCGCCTGAGCCGCGACGCGCCAGCGGGTCGGCAAGGACTAGGCGGCGACTAGTCCTCGCGACCCATTTTGCTTCTGGTTCTTCCGGTTTCGCAGTTCTTGGGCAGATGGCGTGCCACTTTCTCGCCCCGATGATCAGGTGACCATTGACACAGGACCACCCGGCATGGTTCAACGTGACTAGTCAGTTTCGGCTACCGCGAGTAGCACCTAGCCGCAGCACACGTCGCACCACTCAGGGAGCACCCGCCGTGCAGTCACGATCAGACCTCGCAACGCTCACCGATCTCACCGACATCGAGCTCGTCGCCCGCTTCCAGAGCGGCTGCCAGGATGCTCTGCAGGTGGTGATCACCCGCTACCGCCGCTTCGCCCGGGCCAAGGCTCGCAGCTACTTCCTCGTCGGTGCGGACAGCGACGACGTCGAGCAGGAGGCCCTGATCGGGCTCTACAAGGCAGCCCGCGACTTCCGCCCCGAGCACCAGTCGTCGTTCCGTGCCTTCGCTGAGCTCTGCATCACCCGCCAGATCATCACGGCCATCAAGACGGCCACCCGCCAGAAGCACCAGGCCCTCAACCAGTACGTATCGATCTCCGGTGGTCGCAACGGCGACGACTCGGGCGAACGCACGGTCGACGAGCTCATCCACGTGCACCGCCACGGGAGCGACCCCGCCGACCACATCGTGGCCGACGAGCGCTTCGGCGCCATGCGCGACCGCATGGCCGAGGTGCTCTCGGGCCTCGAGGTCGATGTGCTCACGCTCTACGTCGAGGGCAAGAGCTACCAGGAGATCGGCGACCACCTCGGCCGCCACGTGAAGTCGATCGACAACGCCCTGCAGCGCATCAAGCGCAAGCTCGAGATGCACCTCGCCGAGCGGGCCGTCGCCGACCAGGACGAAGACCTCGCGCTGATCGCGTAGTCCGGTCTGCTCGCTAGCCTCTGGCTCCACGCCGGGTTAGCTCAGTTGGTAGAGCACCTCTCTTGTAAAGAGGATGTCGTCGGTTCGATCCCGGCACCCGGCTCTGTAGTGCTACGCGAGGTGGTGCTCGAAGGCGAACGCGGCGGCGGCCGTGCGGGACGTGGCGCCGATCTTCGTGAAGATGTTGGATAGGTGGCGGGCGACAGTGCGCTCGCTGAGGAACAGGCTTGCTGCCATCTCCTTGTTCGTCTGACCCGACGCGACCAGGCGCAGCACCTCTGCCTCGCGGGGGGTCAGGCCGGCGGGCAAGGTCGTCTCCGTCGACAGGTCGCGGATGCTGCGGGCATCGAGGGAGGCACCGAGTCGGTCGAAGATCGCGGCAGCGTTCGTCAATGACCGGGAGGCGCCGTCGTTGTCTCCGCACTGCCGGCAGGCCTGCCCGAGGAGCAGGCGGACCGTTGCCTCCTCGTAGGGCACCTCGAGCTCCTGCCACCTGTGCAGCGCGTCGCGAAGGGTCGCGCAGGCGGTCGCCGAGTCATCGGATGCGAGCTGGAGTCGGCCTCGAGACGTCAGGGCCGCGGCCGTGAGGAGCGGGCTGGCGTACTCCCGTGCGATCCGTTCGAGTTCCGTGGC
>JBKJIE010000083.1:0-12357 GCA_046598715.1 Acidimicrobiales bacterium
CCGGCCGTGCTGATGATCGCGCCGGCCAAGCTCACTCGATCGCTGCGCGTCACTGGCGTGCGCCGCGATGGCTATCACTTGCTCGACGCCGAGATGGTGAGCGTGGACCTCGTCGACCGGCTGACCTTTGCCGAGGGCGACGGCCTCGAGGTGACCGGTGGCGGGACCGATGTACCCGTCGACGACGACAACCTGGTGCGGCGGGCCCTCGCGCTGGTGGACCGCCGGGCGCTGGTGCGCCTCGACAAGGTGATCCCCTCGGGGGCTGGCCTCGGCGGGGGGTCGGCTGACGCTGCCGCCGTGCTGCGCTGGGCCGGTTGTGAGGATCTCGACCTGGCCGCCCGGCTGGGCGCCGACGTGCCGTTCTGTGTCCACGGCGGACGAGCCCGTGTTACCGGTGTGGGGGAGCAGCTCGAGGCACTTCCCCACGAAGAGCGCACGTTCACCTTGCTCACCCCGCCGGTGCATTGCTCCACGGCCGCGGTCTACCGGGCGTGGGACGACTTGGGCGGCCCCACCGCCGAGGGCCCCAACGACCTCGAGCCGGCCGCCCTCGCCGTGGCTCCCGAACTGGCCGCGTGGCAGGACCTGCTTGCGGAGGCCACCGGCCGTTCGCCGGTGCTCGCCGGCAGCGGCTCGACCTGGTTCGTGGAGGGTGCGTACCCCGGCCCCGGCCGGATGGTCGTGCACTCGCTGCCCGCCTACTAGGGGGCCTGACGCGCGCCGACCGCCCTATCGCCAGGGCGGTCGGTCGGAGAAATCGGTTGTGCGGAGGGGTGGGCCGGCTACTTGCCGGCGGCCCGGCGCTGCCAACGTGTGCGCTTCAGCATCTTCTTGTGCTTCTTCTTGCGCATGCGCTTGCGGCGCTTCTTGATCAGTGAACCCATGAGGTCGATCACGCTACCGGTCGTCCCCCATGAAGCGCCAAGCCAGGGCAGCAGGCGGCCACCGCGTAACCTGACTCCGTGCCCGATCGGGGGTAGTTCAATTGGCAGAACACCGGCCTTTGGAGCCGGCTGTTGGAGGTTCGAGCCCTCCCCCCCGAGCCATCTCGCAGCCACGCAGCCCGCTGCGGGACAACCGCGCGCGGATCGCAGGGACGATCGCGGTAGACCTACTGCATGAGTGGACGCCGCCTCTCCGCCATCGTCCTGGCCGCGGGCGAGGGATCGCGCATGCGGTCCGCCCGCCCGAAGCCGCTGCACCTGCTCTGCGGTCGGGCGATGGTGCTCTACGTCCTCGACGCCCTTCCCAAGCCCGAGGTGGACCGGGCCGTCATCGTGGTGGGTCACGGCGGTGAGCAGGTCACCAAGAAGCTGATGGACGACGGCGCCGGGCTCCGACTCGAGTTCGTCGAGCAGCACCACCAGCGCGGCACCGGCGATGCGGTCGCGGTCGGCCTGAGCGGCCTGCCCGAGGACGATCTCGACGACGACGACGTCCTCGTCCTACCGGGCGACACGCCGCTGCTGCGCGGCGAGACCGTGGCCGCGCTCGTGGCCGAGCACCGGCTGTCGGGTGCCGCGTGCGCGATCCTCACGGCCCGCATGGACGACCCCACCGGCTACGGCCGCATCGTGCGCGTCGGCAAGGACGAGCGGATCGCCCGCATCGTCGAGCAGGCCGATGCCACCCCTGACGAGGTCGTCATCGACGAGATCAACACGGGCATCTTCTGCTTCCGCCGCAGCCTCCTGTCGCCGGCGCTCCGCCGGATCCAGCCCGACAACGCGCAGGGCGAGCTCTACCTGACCGATGTGGTGGAGGTGCTGGCCGAAGCGGGGCACAAGGTGGTCAGCGTCGTGGCGACCGACGCCAAGGAGACCCAGGGCGTCAACGACCGCTCGCAGCTCGCCGCGGCAGAGGCCGACCTACGGGCGCGCACGAACCGGGCGTGGCAAGCGAAGGGCGTCACGATGGTCGACCCCACCGCGACCTACATCGACGCTGCGGTCGTCCTGGCTCCCGACGTCACGCTGTTCCCGGGCACGATCCTGCAGGGACGCACCACCATCGGCGCCGGTGTGGAGATCGGTCCCGGTTGCCGACTCGTCGACTGCACCGTCGGCGAGCACACCACGCTCGAGCACACGATCGCCCGTCGCAGCGAGATCGGCGACCACTGCCAGGTCGGTCCGTACGCAGTGCTCGAGCCGGGCACGCACCTGGGGTCGGGGACGCGCACAGGTCCGTTCTACACTGGGGGCACGACGGCGGGCCTCGACAGCTGATCGTCGCCCCACCCGCCCACTCCGGTACCGAGGGGACCCATGGAGCTGGTCACCAAGAAGAGGCTGCACCTGCTCTCGGGCCGGTCGAACCTCCCACTCGCCACTGAGATCGCGGACCACCTCGGCGTCGAGCTCGGCCACGCCAACCTGGTGGAGTTCGCCAACGGCGAGATCCACGCGCGGCTGGGCGAGAACGTGCGAGGGGCCGACGTCTTCATCATCCAGACCCACGGCGCCACCGAGGAGCTCTCGGTGAACGACGTGATCATGGAGCAGCTGATCATGATCGACGCCGCCCGCCGTGCGTCGGCCAAGCGCATCACCGCGGTCATCCCGAACTACGGCTACGCCCGCCAGGATCGCAAGGCGGAGGGTCGGGAGCCGATCACCGCCAAGCTGGTCGCCAACATGTTCGCGGCCGTGGGCGCCAACCGGCTCATGTCGGTCGACCTGCACTCGGGGCAGATCCAGGGCTTCTTCGACGGCCCCGTCGACCACCTCACCGCCATGCCCGTGCTCATCGACTACATCAAGTCGCACCTGCCCGAGGATCTCGTGGTCGTGTCGCCCGATGCCGGCCGGGTGAAGGTGGCCGAGCGCTACACCAACGTGCTCCACGCCGACCTCGCCATCGTCCACAAGCGCCGCGTGAAGGGCGTGAAGAACACCGTGGAGGCGGTCGAGATCGTCGGCGATGTCGAAGGCCGCACCTGCGTGCTCATCGACGACATGATCGACACCGGCGGCACCCTGTGCGCCGCCGCCGAGCAGCTCAAGGCCCGGGGTGCATCGGAGATCTACGCGGTGGCCACCCACGGCGTGCTGTCCGGCCCCGCCATCGACCGCATCAAGAACTCGGTGATCACCAAGGTCGTCGTCACCAACACGCTGCCCCTGCCGGCGGAGAAGCAGATCGACAAGATCGAGGTGCTCTCGATCGCCAAGGTGCTCGCCGAGACGATCGACGCCGTGTTCGAGGACAACAGCGTCAGCGAGATCTTCGGCGGCGCCAACCAGAACTGAGCTGTTCGCGCGGCAAGGTGGTCTGGGGCTCATCTGGCCCGGCGGGGCCCCTCGCCGGTAGCCTCTCCCGGTCCACAACCCACTGCATTGCGCTCCGGCGCGATCTCCGACGTAGGAGCCATCCGATGGCCGAGATCACCCTCCATGCCACCCCGCGCCCGCCGCAGGGCACCCGCCCCGTCCGCCGGCTCCGCGCCGAGGGCAAGATCCCCGGCGTCGTCTACGGCCTCGGCGGCGATCCGATCCCGCTCACGGTGGAGTGGCGCGACCTCCGGGCCGCCCTCATCACCGAGCAGGGGCTCAACGCCGTGATCCACCTCGACATCGAGGGCGAGACCACCCCCACGCTCGTGAAGGACATCCAGCGCCACAAGGTGCGCCGCGACGTGCTCCACGTCGACTTCATCCGCGTCGACCTCACCAAGACCGTCGACGTCGAGGTGTCGATCCACCTCGAGGGCGAGGCGGAGTCGGTCACCCGCGGCGGTGGCGTCGTCGATCAGGTCCTCACGTCGCTGCTCATCACCGCCAAGCCCGCCGACATCCCCTCGGAGCTCACCGTCGACATCTCGGGTCTCGAGATCGGCAGTGCTCTGCGGGTCGGCGACATCGCGCTCCCTGCCGGCGTCACCACCTCGGTCGATCCCGAGGAAGCCGTCGTCACGGCGTCGCATGGCATCTCCGATGTGGAGTTCGAGGCTGCGGAGGCAGAAGCCGCCGGCGAGCCCGAAGAGGGTGCCGAGGCCGAAGAGGGCGCTGAGGGTGCCGCCGACGGTGAAGAGGGCGCTGAGGCTGCCGCCGAAGACGGCGCCGGCGAAGGCAGCAGCGAGGGCTGATGTTCGGTCGGCGGGGTGGCGCGGCGGAGCGCCGCGGCACCCCGGCCGATCTGCTCGTCGTCGGCCTGGGCAACCCCGGGTCGGAGTACGAGGGCACGCGGCACAACGTGGGTGCCGAGGTGATCGAGCTCCTCGCGGCACGGCACGGCGCCAAGCTCCGCAAGGGCAAGGAACGAGCGATGGTCGACGAGGTGGTGGTGGGCGGCCGCCGCCTCGCCCTGGCCATCCCCATGACCTACATGAACCTCTCCGGTGAGGCCGTCGCGCCGTTGGTGCGTCGCCACGGCATCGAGGATCCGCATCGGCTCGTGATCGTCCACGATGAGCTCGACCTCCCGGTTGGTCGCCTCAAGGTGAAGCTCGGGGGCGGGCTGGCCGGGAACAACGGTCTCAAATCGGTGAAGGCCCATCTCCACACCGACGACTTCGCGCGGGTGCGGATCGGCATCGGCAAGCCCCCGGGGCGTGCGGAAGGTGTCGATCACGTGCTGAAGCGGCCCGGCAAGCGCGACCGGGCCGAGCTCGACGTCGTGGTGGTCGAGGCCGCCGACGCGGTGGAGCTCATCCTCAGCGACGGCATCGACGCAGCCATGCATCGCTTCAACACCCGCACCGATCCCGTCTGAGGGTCGCTCGGTCGCGGCGATAGCGTGCGGCTGTGCTGGTGGGTCGTGAGGTCCTGCTCCAAGCGGGGGATGTGGCGCTGGGCGCCGCCCTGGAGGGGCGCGGCCGCCTCCTCCTGCTGACCGGCGAGGCCGGGATCGGCAAGACGAGCTTGGCCCGGGCGCTGGCCGATCGAGCCGCCGCGGCAGGAGCGGTGGTGCGCTCCGGCGCGTGCTGGGAGAGCGAGCACCTGCCGCCATTCACCCCGTGGCTCGACGTGCTGCGGCGGCCGGGCGACGACGCCTGCGCGGCCGCCGGCGCGCAGCTGGAGGGGACCGATGGGCGGGATGCTCGTGATGCGTCCGACGCGTTGCGCGCTCGCGGTCGGCGGTTCGCCGACGTGGTCGATGCCCTGCGAGCGTGCGCCCTCGACCGCCCACAGGTGGTGGTGCTCGACGACCTGCACTGGGCCGACCGCGAGTCATCGGAGCTGCTCGTCGCCGTGGCCGCCCACGTGGCCACCATGCGGGTGCTGATGATCGGCACCTACCGCGACGACGAGCTGCCCGAGCAGGGCGGGTTGGCATCGGTGGGCGGAAACGCGGATCGGATCGCGCTGCCGGGTCTCGATGACGACGCGGTGGCGGCCGTGCTCGAGTCGGTGCTCGGCCGTCCCGCGACTGCGGGCGAACGAGCGGCAGTGCAGCGGCAGACGGGCGGCAACCCGCTCTTCGTCACCCAGGTCGCGCGGTTGCTCGACTCGGGGTCCTCCTCGCTGCCGACGGGCGTGCGCGATGTGCTGGCGCGTCGCCTCGCCCGCACCTCCACGAGCTGCGACCGGGTGCTGGGCGCGGCATCGGTGCTCGGCGTGGAGTTCGACCAGTCGCTGGTGGAGACGATGATCGGAGCCTCGGCCGCCAACGAGCTCGATGAGGCCGCCGCGGCGCGCTTGGTCACGCCAAGCGAGGGATGGCCGGGACGGTGGCGCTTCGTCCACGCGCTCGTGCAGGCGACTCGGTACGAGCGTCTGGCCAGTCACGAGCGGGCCGCCTGGCACTGCCAGGCAGTGGCGGCCCTGCGCCCACGATCCGGCATCTCGCCGTCCACGCTGGCCCACCACGCCGCGCGCGGCGACTTCGCGCCCGACGATCCCCTCCCCGCCAGCCTGCTCATCGCCGCCGGTGACGAGGCGTTGGCTCGGCTGGCCTGGGCGGACGCACTCGCCTCACTCGAGCAAGCGATGCACCTCGCGCCTCCCGGCGATGCCGGCGAGGCCTTGCGGGCCGAGGCGTGGTTGGGGATCGGTGCGGCCCGGCTTCGCCAGGGTCGGGGCGACCCTCGGGCGGCGTTTGATCAGGCGGCTGAGATGGGGCGACGAGCGGGCCGGGGCGACATCGTCGCCCGTTCGGCGCTTGGGTTCAGCGTGGGCCTGGGTGCCTTCGAGGTGCGCCTGCTCGACCACCACCAGATCGAGTTGCTCGAGGAGGCGGCTGCGGTGCTGGCGCCGGGCGATCCGCTGCTGCCGCTCGTCTTGGCGCGGCTGTCGGTGGCGCTGGCCTTCGTCGACTCGTCTGACCGGCGCGTGGAGCTGGCCGAACAGGCGATCGCACTGGCCCGGGAGGCCGGCGACTCGGTCGTGCTGGGCCACGCCCTCGCCGCCTGGTGCGACGCTCGTGCTGATCCGGAGCACGTCGACGAGCGCTTGGCTGCGGCCGGTGAGGCCATTGCACTTGGCCAGCGGGCAGGCGATCTGCCCCTCGAGCTCCTCGGCCGCCGGCTGCGAGTGGTGGCGCTCCTCGAGCGCAGCGAGCACGGTCTGATCCCGCCGGAGGTGGCGGCCTACGAGCGCGCGGCAGCGGCTCTGGGTGATCCGCTGTACACGTGGTACGTCGCGCTGTGGCGGGCGGCGCTCGCGGCCGCTGACGGTCGATCCGCCGAGGCCCGCGAGCTGATCGAGGAGGCCAGGGAGCTCGGCGCGCTCGGCGGGAGCATGAACAGCGTGCTCCTCGTGCAGGTGCACCAGCTCATGGTGGCCATCGACCAGCGGGATCGCACCATGGCTGAGCGATCGATGGCCGCCATGCTCCAGCACGTCCCCGATCTGATCTCGCCGTACGCCGACATCACGAACTCGTACCGGGACGCAGCGCTCGGAGACCTCGACCGAGCCCGGATGACGGTGGGCGCACTGTCCCCCGAACGACTCGACACCCTGCCGCGCGACAGCGAGTGGGTGCCCGCGCTGGCCCAGGTGGCCTACGTGAGCGCCCGTGTCGGCAGCGCGGAGCTCGTGGCCTATCTGCGCAAGAAGCTCGAGCCGCTGGCCCGGTGCGCGCCGGTGGAGGGCATCGGCGCCTACCTGCACGGCTCGTCGCATCGCTTCCTCGGGCTGCTTGCCGCGGCCGACGGCGATCCGGTAGCAGCCCGCCGGCACGTGGCTGCCGCGCGCAGCGCCGCTGCTGGCGGCGGGATCGTCCTCGAAGCGCTCGCCGACCTCGATGGGGCGTGGGCATTGCGTCAGTCCGGCGATCCCGATGACCTCGACGCATCCATCGAGCTTGCGCGTCGTGCGGCCGCCGCCCTGACCCGCGCCGACCTGCCCGTGCTCGCATCAGAGGCCGACGCGCTGGCACAGCCGTTGGTAGGGGATGCCGCGCTGGGCACCGAGCCGACGCAGAACCCGTCGAGCCTCACTCGGGAGGGCGACACGTGGGCCTGGTCGTGGGAGGGCCAGACCGTGCACGTCCGTCACGCCAAGGGCATCGCCGATCTGGCCGTGCTCCTCGCTCGAGGTGGCCGTGAGGTGCACGTTCGCGAGCTCGAAGGCGTCATCGGCGGCCTGCCCCACGGGGCTGGGGCGGGCGGTCAGGCCGTGCTGGATGACGAGGCGATCAAGCAGTACCGCCAGCGCCTCGTCGACCTCGAGGACGATCTCGACGAGGCCGACCGCCATGGCGATGTGGGACGCGCCGAGGTGCTGGCCGCTGAGCGCGACGCGCTCGTCGACCAGCTGAGCAGCGCCTTCGGCCTCGGGGGCAGGGCTCGCCGCGTCGGCAGCGACCCCGACGAGCGGCTGCGCAAGGCAGTGTCGGCCAGGGTGCGCGCCAGCATCGAGCGCATCGAAGCGCTCCACCCGGCGCTGGGCCGCCACCTGCGGGCTGCGGTCCGCACCGGCTTCTGGTGCTCCTACCAGCCTGAGCACCCAGCGGACTGGTCGATCTCGGCCTCCTGAGCGGAACGGAAGCGCGCATCTGGCGTCGCTAGGGGCGACCTGGCGCCCTCTGGTCACAGGCCGACCACAGGAGGACGTCATGACCGTCACCGACCCCCGAACCGCAACCGAGATCGATGAGGAGGCGGTAGGCGCCTTCGCCGAGGCGCTGTTCGGCGCCACCCTCGGCACGATGGAGCTCACGATGTCGTACCTCGGTCGGCGCCTGGGTCTCTACGAGGCGATGCGGGGCACCCCCCGGACGAGCGTTGAGCTCGCGGCCGCCGCTGGTGTCGACGAGCGCTACGCAAGGGAGTGGCTGGAGCAGCAGGCGGTGGCCGGTGCGGTGGGCGTCGACGACGCGAGCGCAGAGGCGACGGCCCGTCGGTACGAGCTGCCCGAGGAGCATGCCCTCGTGCTGCTCGACGAGGAGCACCCTGCGTACAGCGGGGCCTTGGCCGACGTCATCGGACCGCTCGTGCTCTCCATCGACCTGGTGACCGACGCCTTCCGCACCGGCGAGGGCGTGCCCTTCGCCGCCTACGGCCTGCACGACATGCAGGCCGGCTTCACGCGACCCATGTTCGCCAGCTCCCTCGTGGCCGAGTGGCTGCCGGCGCTGCCGGATGTGCAGGCACGCCTCGAGGCGGGGGAGCCACTTCGGGTGGCCGACTTCGGCTGCGGCGAGGGGTGGGCGGGGATCTACCTGGCCGAGGCCTACCCGCACGTCACCGTTGACGGGTTCGACCTCGACGACGCGTCCGTCGCCCAGGCCCGCAAGCACGCGTCGGCCCGGGGCGTGGCCGACCGGGTCCGCAGCGAGGTGCAGGACGTCACCGACCCAGCGTTCCGCGGGCAGTACGACCTCGTGATGGCCACCGAGGTGATCCACGACCTCGCCGATCCCGTCGATGCGCTGCGAGCGATGCGCCGCCTGGCGGGCGGCGGCGGGTCGGTGCTCATCATCGATGAGAACGCCGCCGAGTCCTTCGCGGCGCCCGGTGACGAGGTGCAGCGCCTGCTCTACGGCTTCAGCGTTCTCCACTGCCTCCCCGCTGGTCGCACCCATGAGCACTCCGCCGCCACCGGCACCGTGATGCGCCCGTCCACCTTCGAGGGCTACGCCACCGATGCCGGGTTCGGATCCGTCTCGATCCTGCCCATCGAGCATCCGGTCTTCCGCTTCTACCGACTGGAGGGCTGACGATGGCAACGCTCACCAGCGGGCTCGCCGCCGGTTGGGGGCTCGACACCAGCGACGACGACAACCTCTTCCTGCGCTTCGTCCGCAACCAAGGCGACCTCAGCGTGGCCATCGCGATGGCCTCGGGTGGCCGCGCCGGTGGGTCCGAAGGCGTGGTGCTCAGCGACTCAGGCGGTCCGGTTGGCTACCTCAACCAGTCGGTGCTGCAGCGGCCGCTGGAGAGCATCGACGATCTGGTGCTCGACCAGGTCGACGACTTCTGGGCGGGGGAGGGCGGGCGCGCCAACCTGCTGTTCTCCGTCTGGCCTACCCCTGCGCTGGAGCGTCGAGGCTGGTCCGTCGTCGGCCACCCGGCGCTCGTGGTCAGAGCACCCGGGCCCCACGACCATTCGGTGCCACCCGGCGTCGAGGTGGACGTGGTGGGCGAAGTCGCGGGTCTGACCGAGGTCGAGCGCGTGGTCGTGGATGGCTACCCCGTGCCCGAGGCGGCTGGACTCCCAGCCGGCACGATGATGGATCGCGGGCTACTCGAGACCGGCATCCGCTACCGGCTCGGCCGACTCGACGGCCGGCCGGTGGCAGCGGCATCGAGCTTCGCCGCCCACGGCGTGGTCAACCTCTGCCTCGCCGCCACCCTCCCCGCCGCTCGTCATCGCGGCGTGTGGGGTGCGTTGGTGTGGGCCAGGGTCGACGACCATCTCGAGCTCCCGGCGATGGCCTTCACGAGCGACTACAGCCGCCCTGGCTTCGAGCACCTCGGCTTCCTCGTGGTCACCCGCTGCACCCTCTGGGCCCGGGCCTGAACCGGGGGTCCAGCATCTGTCGTGTCACCGAATCGGGGCTGATGTCCCCGATCTCCTGACACGAGACCGGACCAACGCGGCGCAAGGGGCTGGTTACAGCGGCTCGCTGCGCCAGGTTCACCATGGCGCGGGTGTTGTTGCGCCGGATCTGCCTGGCCATCACCTTCACCAGTGGGCGCAAGGCCGTGGGTGGATCGACGTACATCCCGTAGGTGATCCTCGTCCCTCCCGACTCGAGCGGGGTGAGGCGACAGTCCTCGATCAGTGACTTGGTCACGTGGGGGCGCGCCGCCGTGCCGGTGAAGGTCCAGCGCACGCCCGGTTCCCAGATGATGAACTCCTCGTCGACGACGGCACCGGGGACGCTGACCCGCCGGCGCGCGCCCACACCGCTGGCGGGCCCGGTCACCTCGACCTTCTTCACGCCGGGGAACCAACCCGGCCAGCGCTCGTGATCAGCGAGCACGGCGAAGATCTCATCAGGAGACGCAGCCGACTCGGCCGACGCCACGATCGCGATCGGCGCCAGCTCGATCCAGTCGATGGTGCGAGGAAGCAGTGCGGTCATGGGCGACGACGGTAGTCAGTCGAGTCGGTCGTTGAGGCCCGGTCTCCGCCGACCGGGTTGATCTCCGGGACCGGCAGTACCCTGACCACTTCACATGTTGCTCCGCGACCTCCCCCCGCTGCTGCGTGAGGAGCCCGGCTTCGCGTCCGTGCTCGGCCGTTCCTCCGCAGTGCTCGCCATCCCCGAACCGGCGCGCGCCCTCGCCGTGGCGGGTCTGGCCACCTTGTCGTCACGCCGCCCGATCGTGGTGGCCGTGCCCACCACGGGCGACGCCGACCGCTTGGCCAATGATCTGCGCACCTTCCTGGGGCCCGATGCGGTGGACACGTTCCCGGCGTGGGAGACGCTGCCCTTCGAGCGGGTGTCCCCTTCCGTGGAGACGATGGGCCGACGGCTTCGCACGATGTGGCGCCTCCGCGACCCGGAGCGTGCCCCGCGGGTGCTCGTGGCCCCCGTGCGCGCCCTGGTGCAGCGCCTAGGCCCGCACGTCGACGAGGCCGAGCCTGTCGTCGTCCGGCCCGGCGAGCGGCGGGACCGCGACGAGCTCCTCGCCGCACTCGTCGGCGCGGGCTACCGACGTGAGGAGGTGGTCGAGCACCGCGGCGAGGTGGCCGTGCGTGGCTCCATCGTCGACGTGTTCCCGTCCACCGCAGAGCGGCCGGTGCGCATCGACCTGTGGGGCGACGAGGTCGACCGCCTCACCGAGTTCTCCGTGTCCGACCAGCGCTCCACCGATGACCTCAGCCACGTCGAGATCTTCGGCTGCCGGGAGCTGCTGCCCACCGCGGATGTACGGGCGCGGGCGGAGCGGCTCATCGCCCTGGAGCCCTGGGGACGGGAGCAGTGGGAGCGCCTCTCGCAGGGGCAGACCTTCGACGGGATGGAGTCGTGGCTGCCCTGGCTCACGTCGGGCGAGCACGTGCTGTTCGACCTGGTTCCCACCGATGCCCTCGTGCTGCTCGTGGAGCCCCGCCGGATGCGCGATCGCGCCGCCGACCTGCTCGCCGAGGAGGCCGACCTCGCTGCGGTGCTGGCCAAGACGTGGGGCGCCACCAGCGGAGCCGACGGCGACGACGACGGGCTTCCCCGTCTGCACCTGCCCTTTGACCGGCTCCTCACCCACACCGACGCGCCGGCCTGGACCGTCACGGTTGCCCCAGAGGGTCCGGACGTGGCCACGATCACCTCGATGGGGGTGGCGGCCACAGCCGGCGACCCCGAGCGCGTGGTGCGACAGCTGGCCGAGCTGGCCGGGCAGGGCTACCAGATCGTGGTGGCCGCCGACGGCGAGGGGTCGGCTGCCCGCCTGAAGGATCTGCTGTCGGCCCATGGCATCAGCCCGACCATCGAGGTGGCGGCGCTCGAGCGCGGGTGCATCCTGCCCGCCATCAAGCTGGCCGTGATCGCCGAGCACGACCTCACCGGTCGGCGTCGGGCCCATCGCAAGGCCCGCACCCGCAAGCGCGACGCACAGGGCTTCTTCGACGACCTCAAGCCCGGCGACCACGTCGTGCACCACCAGCACGGCGTGGCCCGGTACGCGGGCATGGTGAAGCGGGCCATCGGCGGCGTGGAGCGCGACTACCTCCTTCTCGAGTACCGCGGCGATGACAAGCTCTACGTGCCGTCCGACCAGATCGACGCCGTCCGGCATTACACCGGCGGTGACTCGCCGTCACTGTCGAAGATGGGCGGCGCCGACTTCGCCCGCACGAAGGCGAAAGTGGCGACCGAAGTCGCGACGATCGCGCAGGAACTGGTCGTGCTGTACCAGAAGCGAGTCCACGCCAAGGGCCACGCCTTCGGTGAGGACACACCGTGGCAGCGCGAGATGGAGGATGCGTTCCCGTTCGCCGAGACGCCCGACCAGCTGCAGGC
>JBKJIE010000038.1:0-55978 GCA_046598715.1 Acidimicrobiales bacterium
GTCGGCGAGGACGACCCGGAGATCAGCGGCTTCGATCACCCGCCCGACGTGGATCTCCCGCGCCGCCACCACGACCCGATCTGCGGGCGCCTTGCCAGCGCCCTCGTAGGCGACGAACACCCCCACGGCGGCGATGGCGATGAGCAGGCCACCGAGGGCTGCCCGCCCTCCGGGCAGGCCGCGGCGACGCTCGATCACCCGAGGTGCACGCACCTCCCGCTCGGCCGGTCTCGCCCCCGTGACTGCAGTCACAGTGCCCAATTCGCTGCCCGCCATCGGTTCTCCTTCGCGGCTTCTGCGCCTCTTGGACCGAATGAAAGCACATGGAACAGCAAGACGTAACCCCAAAGACGGGTATAGGGTGACGACATGGCAGCACCGGAGATCGAGTGGCTCTCGACACAGGACGCGGCACGGCGGCTCGGGATCACCCCCCGCACGCTCTACCGCTTCATCGATCTGGGCGATCTCCCCGCCTACCGACTCGGCCGGGTCATCCGCCTCAAAGCCGACGACGTCGACGCCTTCATCGAGTCGTCCCGCATCGAGCCGGGTTCGCTCGAGCACCTCTACCCCGACACGAGCGCCAAGAAGTGACGACACGCCCGCGGCGGCCCAGGTGCGATCAGCCGATCGTCACCTCGCCGATGGCGGCCAGCGAGACATAGGCCGTGGCTGGTCGTTCGCCATCCGTGCGCACCACGGCGATGTCGTGGCCGACGCTGCGCAGCTGACCGGCCACGGTGTCGTTGCCGGCATCGGTGACGACGAGCACGCGCTCGCGGTCCGCGGCCAGCTCCGCGAGCACATCGGCGAGGCGCAGCTCCGTGGCCACGATCCGATCGCCCACGGTCGGCTCGACTGCTGGTGCTGTGCGCACGACGCCGATGGCGGCGTTGGCGAGCAGCACGTCGGCGCCCGACGGGAGCCCGAGGGCCACGAAGTCCACGCCGATCACTCGGATGGTGCCGTGGTGACGGCGGCCGCCGCGCGTGTGCACGGTCAGCGGCGTTCGCCGTTCGGCCAGGTCGGCGAGCACGCCGGCGAGGGTGGCCTCCTGCTCGGCCACCTCGCGCAGCCAGCGCTCGCGGGAGCGCCGCAGCGCGGCCTCGTCGACGCGCGCCTCGGCCACCCAACGATCGAGGCGTGCCGTGAACGTCGGCGACCCCGCGCCTCGCACGAGGTCGCCCGACTGCCCCAGCGCCGCGTCCCATGCGGGACCGCCCTGCCGCTCCACCATCCGGGGCAGCGTAGGGCGTTCACCGGATCCCGGGCGGATGCGACCCGCCACCCCACTAGCATTGACGCGTCGTGTCCAGCACCCAAGTGAAGATCTCCGTCCCCGGCAACCACCTCATGGCTGCCCTTCTCGGCGAGCGCGATGAGGTGCTGCGTGCGATCGAGGAGGCCTTCCCCAGCGTGGCGATCCACGTGCGCGGCAACGAGATCGCGCTCGATGGCGACGACGCCGAGCGAGTCGGGGCGCTCATGGAGGACCTCGTCGTGCTCGTGGAGCAGGGCCATCGCCTCGACGCTGGCACGGTGCGGCGAAGCGTGGCCATGGTGCGCGCCGACGAGCGCCCCGCGGAGATCCTCACCACCGAGGTGCTCCGCCCCTCAAGCGGGCGACCGGTGCGACCGAAGTCGAGCGGCCAGAAGCGCTACGTCGACGCCATCCGGGACAACGTCATCACCTTCGGCCTCGGCCCAGCCGGCACCGGGAAGAGCTGGCTCGCGGTGGCCATGGCCGTCCAGGCGCTGCAGGCCAAGGAGGTCGACCGGATCATCCTCACCCGCCCCGCCGTCGAGGCCGGTGAGCGGTTGGGGTTCCTGCCTGGCGACCTGATGGCCAAGATCGACCCCTACCTGCGCCCCCTGTGGGATGCGTTGCACGACATGGTCGGCGCGGAGAACGCCGGCAAGCTCCTCGAGCGCGGTGCGGTGGAGGTGGCGCCCCTGGCGTTCATGCGCGGCCGCACGCTGAACGCCAGCTTCATCATCCTCGACGAGGCCCAGAACACCACACCCGAGCAGATGAAGATGTTCCTCACCCGCATCGGCTTCGGTTCGAAGGCCGTCGTCACTGGTGACACCACCCAGGTCGACGTGGGAGGCGGTCGCAGCGGCCTCGGTGGTCTCGAGAAGATCCTCACCGGCATCGATGGGCTCGGCTGGGTGCACCTCACCAGCGGCGACGTCGTGCGCCATCGGATCGTGCAGGACATCGTCGACGCCTACGAGCGGGCCACCCCCGCCGCCCCCACGCGCTGATGCCCGGCGACCCCGATGGTCCCGACCGCCCCGACCCCGCCGATCTCCCCGAGGGCATCGAGCCCGAGGACCTGCCGCCGATGCCCATGGCCAACCGCCGTCGTCGCCCGCCGGATGAGGGCGAGATCGACGTGTTCGGTGTCGACGAGCAGTCCGAGCACCCCGTCGATCTGGCGAGGTGGGTCGATCTGGCCACGAGCGTGCTCAACGACTCCGGCGTGCGGGGTGAGGCCGAGCTGTCGCTCCTGTTCGTCACCGAAGAGGTCATGGCCGAGTTCAACAAGCGGTTCATGGACGCCGAAGGCCCCACCGATGTGCTGGCGTTCCCCATCGACGACCCCATCGACGGTGGGCGCTGGCCCGACTCGGGGGCGACCGGCCCGGATCGCGAACCACCCGAGGTGACCGATCTCCCGATGCTCCTCGGCGACGTCGTGGTGTGTCCGTCGGTGGCAGCGCGACAGGCGCCCGAGCACGCCGGCAGCTACGACGACGAGCTCGCGCTGCTGATCGTCCACGGCATCCTCCACGTGCTCGGCATGGATCACGCCGACCCGGACGAGACCACCGCGATGCAGGCCCGGGAGCGCGAGCTCCTCGACCGCTACCACCATCACCGATGACAGTCACCCGACGATGAGCGTCACCGGCGCGGACTGGGTGCTGGCCGCGGTCGTCGTCGTCCTGTTCCTCTTCTCCATCGTGCTCGCCGTGGCCGAGACGGCGCTCACCCGCGTGTCCAGGTCGAAGGCCCAGGCGCTGGCCGACACCGCGGGCAAGCGGGGGCAGACCTTGCTGTCGCTCGTCGAGCACCAAGAGTGGCTCAACCCCACGCTGCTCCTCGTCTTGTCGACGCAGCTGGTGCAGTCGACCACCCTGGGCGTGCTCGCCAGCCGGCTCTTCGGAGCGTGGGGCGTGGTGGGCGCTACGGCCGTCAACGTCACCCTCTTCTTCGTGCTGGCCGAGGTGGCACCCAAGACGTGGGCCATCCAGCACACCGATCGCGCCGCCCTCGCGTCGGCCCGACCCATCCGGGCGCTGGCTCGCTGGGGGCCGCTGCGGCTGCTCTCGCGCGGGTTGATCGGCCTCACCAACGTGCTGCTGCCCGGAAAGGGCCTGAAGCGCGGCCCGTACATGTCCGAGGAGGAGCTGCTCGCCGTGGCTGACCTCGCGTTGGAGGACTCGGTGATCGAGGCGGAGGAACGTCAGCTCATCGAGTCGGTGATCGAGCTCGGCGACACCGTGGTGCGCGAGGTGATGGTGCCCCGCACCGACATGGTCACCGTCACCGCCGACTTCCGTGTGGTCGACGCGATGGAGGTCGTGATCCTCAATGGCTACAGCCGCATCCCGGCGTGCGGCGAGGGCATCGACGACGTGGTGGGCATCGTGCACGCCAAGGACCTCATGCGCGCCGAGCGAGACGGCAACGAGGAGCGGGCCGTGTCGGAGCTCGCTCGCCCGGCCAAGTTCGTCCCTGAGACCAAGGGCGTGGCCGACCTCCTGCGGGAGATGCAGGTGGAGCGGTTCCACATGGCCATCGTCATCGACGAGTACGGCGGCACCGCCGGGCTCATCACGCTGGAGGACATCATCGAGGAGCTGCTGGGCGAGATCGTCGACGAGTTCGACGTAGAGGACCCGATGATCGAGCCGCTCCCCGGCGGCGACGTGCGGGTGAACGCTCGCATGGCGCTCGACGAGGTCAACGACCTGATCCACGCTCAGCTGCCCGAGGGCGACTGGGACACCATCGGCGGCCTCCTCCTCTCCGAGCTCGGGCATGTGCCGGCCGAGGGAGAGCACGTCGAGGTTGACGGATGGCGCCTCACCGCTCAGCGCGTGCAAGGGCGCCGCATCGGTCACGTGCGCCTCCATCGGATCGAGGCCTTCGAGCCGGCTCAAGCCTCACCGCACGATCAACCCTCTGGGTCAGACCAGACCAGCACGGAGGCGCAGCGATGAAGTCCGGGTTCGTGACGCTCGTGGGACGGCCCAACGTCGGCAAGTCGACGCTCCTCAACCGCATCCTCGGCACCAAGGTGGCCATCACCTCGGACAAGCCGCAGACCACCCGCACGCGCATCATGGGCGTGCTCACCCGGCCTGACAGCCAGGTGGTGTTCGTCGATACGCCCGGCATCCACAAGCCGCGCACCGCCATGGGCACGCGCCTGAACGCCACCGCCCAGGGCACGATCAGCGATGTCGATGTCGTGTGCTTCGTGCTCGACGCCAGCCAGCCCTTCGGGCGCGGCGACCAGTGGGTGGCCAACCTCGTGCCCAACGACGCGGTGTGCATCGTCAACAAGGTCGACAAGGCCTCCAAGAAGGAGGTGGCCGACCAGCTGGTGGCCGCCGCCGGGCTGTCGCTCAGCGAGTACTTCCCTGTGTCGGCCAAGACCGGCGATGGCATCGAGGCGCTCGTGGCGCACCTCATCCAACGGCTGCCGGACGGGCCGCGCTACTTCCCCGACGACATGGTCACCGACGTGCCCGAGGCGTTCTGGGTGGCCGAGCTCGTTCGCGAGCAGCTGCTGCGCCGCACGCACGACGAGCTGCCCCACTCGATCGCGGCGCGCGTCACCGAGTGGGACTGGCCGCTCATCCGTTGCGAGATCCTCGTGGAGCGCGACAGCCAGAAGGGCATCGTGATCGGCAAGAAGGGCCAGGTGCTCAAGGAGGTCGGCATGGCCGTGCGGGCGCAGCTCCCCGAGGGCACCTACCTCGAGCTCATGGTGAAGGTCGACAAGGACTGGCAGAGCCGCCCCAAGGCCATGGAACGCCTTGGCTACTAGGTTGCGCCGACGTCCTCGGTCGGGTGCTACCACTACCCGCGGCCCAGGGGCAGCACCCTTGCCCCGGTAGCCCATTCGGCCTTCGATGGGCAGCGTGGAGGACGATGTGGCCCGACGAGGATGCGTGTGACGGGCTCGTCGGCGATGCGCCTCGTCGTGCGTCGGACCTGGCGCGAAGGCTGGCGTTCGCAGCTCGTGCTCGCCATCACGCTGGCTGTGGCCGTCGGTGTCGTGGTGGGGGTGCTGGCCGGAGCGCAGCGAGCGGAGTCGGCGCTGGATCGGTTGCGGGCCCGAACGCACGCCGGGGACCTCGCAGTGGGGTCAGACACGGAGGTGGAGGCGCTCGTCGCCCAGGTCGCGACGGCCCGCGGGGTCACCGCGGTGGGCGCGGTCCGCGAGTTCTTCGTGCGGCCGAAGGGCTCGGATCTCTTTCCTGACTACAACCTCCTTCCCCTCGCTCCTTGGCCGACCAAGGCCGGCGGCACCGTAGACACCCCGGTGATCGTGTCGGGACGGGCGCCGAACCCCGCTGCGATCGGCGAGGTGGCCCTGAGCGAGGCCCTCGCCTCAGCGCTCAAGCTGCACGTGGGCGATCACCTCACCCTCGAGTCGATGACCAACGCCTGGGTGGACTCGGCCTACAACGGCGGCGACCCCGGCCCGCCTGACGGCCCGGTCGTGCCGGTCACCGTGGTCGGCCTGGCCCGTTCGCCGGTCGACTTCGGGCGCTGGACAGGCCTGATCCACCTCACGCCGGCATTTGCCAAGCGCTACCTGGATGAGATCCGCGTGTACACCTTCGCGGAGGCCCGGCTCACCAAGCCGCTGGCCGCACGTGTCCAGGCCGGTGAGCAGATCTCTCTACCTGGTCCGAGTCGCAAGAGCGACGAGGTCCAGCCGTCGTTCTTCACCGCGTCGACGGCCACGCAGGACGGGTTGCGGACCATCTCCACCTCGCTGCGGCTGATCGCGGCGGCGTCCGCGCTGGCGGGTCTCACCGCGATCGGGTTGACCACGCTTCGCCTCGCCCGAACGGCCCTCGCAGCTCGAGTGACCCTCGTGGCGATCGGCTGGACCCGAGGGGCGATGGCCCGCCTCGTCGTGATCGTGCTGGCCCCGTGGGTTGCCGCTGGGACCGTCGCTGGCGTGGTTGGAGGTGTGCTCGCCTCGCCGCTCGCCTCGGTGGGGTTGGCGAAGGCCGTCGATCCGGCGCGTCGGGCGATCGTGATCGAGGCGGGGTGGGTCGTCTGGGCGGCCGCGGCGACTGCGTTGACCACCACGGCGGTGGTGGTTCTGAGCGCGCTCCGTGCCAGTCGTCCAGCGGGTCGTCCCTCGACGGCCGAACGACCGTTGCCGCCGCTGGCTCGACCGCTCGCAGCAACCCTCGGGGTGCGGCGAGCGTTTTTCGGGGCTCAGGACCGTGGTGGGCGCGCCAGCCGAAGCGCGATGGTCGCTGCCATGGCCGGGGTGGCTGTCGCCGTCGCCGCCCTGCTCGTCGGCTCGTCGATCGCGCGCCTGCAGGTCGACCCATCTCTCAGCGGACAGGGGAGCGTCGGGCAGCGCGTGATCGACGCCGGCGAGGACCCCACCGTCTACACCCGTGCGATGGCGTTGCTCGACGGTGATCAACGCGCGGTGGACCTCATCGGCCTCAACGTGGCCTTCGGCATCAGCGCACCGCGTGCGGGTGGGGTGACGGCGCTCGTGTTCGACGTGCACCGCGGCGATCCGAGTGCCTCCATCCTCCGTGGCCGCCTTCCCGCCCAGCCCGACGAGGTCGCCGTGGGCCCAGCCACGCTCGACAAGATGAGGCTGGCCGTCGGGGACGCCGTGCGGCTCACCTCCGAGAGTGGTCGCGCCCGCTTCCAGATCGTGGGGGAGGTGCTGTTCCCCGAGGGCGACTTTGCGCACGATTCTGGAGTGGCCCTCACCCTGGCGGGCGCCCACTTCCTCGGCGGACTGGACGGGACCGCGATCCACCAGGTGGCCTTCTCGTGGGGAGCCTCGGTCGACGCGAAGGCGGCCGATCGGGGGCTGGCGGACGCCGGCTTCAAGCCGTTCTCGACCTTTGCGGGTCTGAAGCCGGCCGTGGTCACCAATCTCGGCCAGGTGCGCAGCCTGCCGGCGCTGCTCGCCGCTCTGGTGATGGCGCTCGGGCTGATCACCGTCGTCCACGGCGTGGCGCAGACCACCCGCCTTCGTCGGCGCGAGGCGGGCACCCTTCGAGCGCTGGGGGTGACGCCCCGGGTGGTCGGCGCCACGGTGGTAGCCCAGGGCGCGACGGTGGCCCTTGTAGCGGTGCTTGGCGGCATCCCCCTCGGGCTGGCGGCCGGGCGTCAGGTGTGGACGCTCATCGCAACGCGGGCCTACGTGGTCGACCATCCGGTGCCCGCCTGGATCGGAATGGGGTGGCTCGCCCTAGCCGCGACAGTCGGGACCTTGGTGCTGGCCCTGCTGCCAGCCATCCGGTCCTCCCGTGAGCGGCCCGCCAGCGCTCTGCGCGCGGAATGACGTGGTGGGCACCGTCGCGTGACGGATGTTCACCCGTATTGGTCAGCCGCTCTTGCAGTGGGTGTCGACGTAGGCCTGGATGTTGGCGCTCGCCTGCTTCACCTTGGGCGAGTCGAAGGCCTTGGAGAGCTTCTCGAGAGCGGCGAGCTTGTCGGGGTCGACCGAGGACGGGTTGCTGAAGTCGATGTGCGCATCGACGATGGCTCGGGCGAACTCCTTGTAGGCGGCTGCGAACACCGCGAAGTCGGCGCGGATCTCCTTGGGGAGCTTGCCGGCCACGTTGTCGAAGTAGCTCGCCGCCGTGTTGATCTGGTCGCCGGGGGCGCCGGAGAAGGCGGATCCGATGCTGGCACTGGCGCCGGCAAAAGCCGAGACGAAGCTGGCGCACTCACCGCTGAAGTCGCCCAGCGAGCCGCCACTGGTGGTCGTCGTCGTTGCGTCGCCCTTGGTCGTCGTGGTGGCGCTGGTGCTGTCACTCCCGCCACCGCAGGCGACCAGGCCCAGGCCCAGCACCGTCACGAGCGCGATCGACCCTGCTCGCTGGCTTCCACCCATGCCCCGCTCCTTCCGCCGGCCCCCCACGGGCTCGTCTCGGCTGGCAACGTAGCAGCGCATCAGCGTCCCCTGGGCGGGGGTCAGCTGAGTGCTTGCGCAATGGCGTGCAGGGCCAGGCCCGCCAGACCGCCAACCACCGTGCCATTGATGCGGATGAACTGCAGGTCGGGGCCGAGCAGGAGCTCGAGGCGGTTGGAGGTCTCCTCACCGTCCCAGCGGGCGATCGTGGTCGAGACCAGCTCGGTGATCTCGCCGCCGAAGTGCTCCACCACGTAGCGAGCGGCCGACTCGGCCACCTCATCGACCTTGGCCACCAGCGCCGGCTCCTCGAGCATGCGTCGTCCCCCTGATGCGATGGCCTCGGCCACCTGGCGGTGCAGATCCGACGCAGGATCGCTGGCCTGGTCGCGCAGCGTCGCCTTGGCCTCGGCCCACACCGATGCCACCCACGTGCGCACCTCGGGTCGCTCGAGAAGATCGCGGGTCAGCTGCTCGCCGCGCGCCCGCAGCGCGGGGGAGCTCTGCAGCTCGTCGACGAAGCGCAGGATGCGGGCGTCGAGGGAGCGACGCAGGCCGTGGCCCCGATCGTTGGCCATGTCGTCGAGCACAGCCCGAACACCGTCCAGCAACCGCTCGAAGATGCGATCCTCCACCGCTCCGGGGAGCCACCACGGCGAATGATCCCGGAATCGGGCCAGGAGGTCGCCGCGGTGCTCGTCGAGGTAGCGGTCGAGGCCTCGCAGCCCGGCATCGACGACCTCCCGATGCCGTCCCTCACGCGTGAGCGCGCCCAGGGCACGCCCTGCCATCGGCACGAGGGATGCGGAGGTGAGCCGCTCGCGCACGAGTCCTTCGATGACGTCGTGGACGGCCTCGTCCTCAAGCAGGTCGACCACCTCGACGGCGCCGCCGAGCACGTGGCCGGCCAGCTTGTCGGCGTTGGTGGGGTCGGCCAGCCAGCGGGCCACCCGGTCGCCGACATGCGCGAGCTGCACCCGCTCGGCTACCGCGTCGGGGGTGAGGAAGCTGTCCTGGATGAACTCGCCGAGCGTCTCACCGAACTGCTCCTTGCGCTCCGTGATGATGGCGGTGTGCGGGATCGGTAGCCCGAGTGGATGACGGAACAGTGCTACGACGGCGAACCAGTCGGCCAGGCCGCCCACCATCGACGCCTCCGCCGTGGCCTGCAGGTAGCCCAGCCAGCTGTCGGCGGTTGCGCCCGAGACGACCGTGCCGATGAACACGGCTGTGACGACCGCCAGGAGCGCGGTGGCTCGACGCCGGGTGGTGACGAGCTGGCGCCGCTTGGCGACCTCGTTGCTGGTTGCGACCATGCGGAGAGGTCTACCCGCTACCCCTGGCCCGGCATGCCTGTTCGGCCTACGCTGGTGGTTCTTCCCCCTTCCATGCGTCGCACGGAAGGATGTTCACCAATGACCCTCGATACCCGCACGCGGTCGTCGATCTACTTGAGCCTCGCACCGATACTCGGCGACGAGGAGGCCAACGCCCTGATGTCGGAGTTCCCCTCGACCGAAGCCGACGAGCTGGTCACGAAGCAGTACTTGCGCGTCGAGACGGCCTTCCTGCGCGCGGAGATGGCGGCACTGGAGAACCGGCTGACGCTGCGGATCGGTGCGGCGATGGTCGCGCAGACCATCGTGGTCGTGGCCGCGATCAGCCTGCTTCGCTGAGGTCAACCAGCCCCGTCGCGGATCGCCTCGAGCACGCGGCGGGCTTCGGCGGGGTCCTTCGTGCGTCGCATCGGTGGCAGGGCGCGCACCACATCCCACCGATAGCCGGCGGTGGCCAAGCGGGGGTCGAGCATGGCGACCACGCCGTTGTCGGTGGCTGATCGAATCAACCGGCCCGCGCCCTGCGCGAGCATCGTGGTGGCCCGCGGCAGATCGATGAGGTTGAAGGCGTCGGCTCCGGCCCGCTCGCGACGAGCCTGGAGCAGCGGTTCGTCGGGCCGCCCGAACGGGATGCGGTCGATCGACACCAGGCTCAGTGCCGCGCCAGGGATGTCGACGCCCTGCCAGAACCCCATGGTGGCGAACAGGCACGTGGCCTCCTCGCTGGCGAAGCGCTCGAGGAGGCGGGCCTTGGGGAGGTCGCGCTGGGTGAGGATCGGCACGTCGAGCTGCATCTGCAGCGCTGCGGCCGCTTCGTCGAGCACCCGGAAGCTCGTGAAGAGGGCCAGCGTGCGGCCGCCCGCCGCCTCGATCAGCTCCCCGAGCTCGCGGGTCATGGCCTCGAGGTAGGCCGCGCTGCGCGGGTCGGGGAGGTGGGCGGCGCAGTAGAGGAGCGCGTTGGTCTCGTAGTCGAACGGGCTGCCCACATCGAGCTCGGTGACGGCGTCGTGCGACAGGCCGAGGCGATCGGGAAGGCGGGGCGGGAGGGTGGCGCTCGTGAGCACCGCGGGCCGCTTGTCCCACAGAGCGTCTCGCAGCAGGCCGGCCACATCGATAGGGGCCACCCGGAGCACCGGGTAGGCGTCGGAGCCCTCCACCCAGGCCACCTGGCTGGCCGACACCTGCTCCACTGCGTTGAGGTCGTCGATCAGGGCGCCGGCCGCTTGCTGCACCCGTAGGGCACGTGAGCGGCTGTCTTCGGGCGCGTCGGCCGGGACAGCGCGCGCGGCGGCCAGGGCCCTCTCCACCCGGCCTCGAGCCACGGCGATGGCGCCGGCGAGGTCGTCGGGGAGGTTGCCCTTGATGCGCCGGTCGCGGTGAGGGCGCAGCGCATCGGTGAGGAGGCGGCCGGCGTCGTCGACCCCTGCCGGGATCTGGTCGTCGGCGATCACGCCCCGCGTGCGGCGAGCGAGATCGGTGAAGCGGCCGCCGGTGAGGTCGACGCCGCTCGTGGCCGAGATGATCTCCTCGAGCTGGTGGGCCTCGTCGATGATCACGACGTCGTGGTCGGGCAGGATCACGCCACCCGACGCGATGTCGAGCCCGTAGAGGTGCAGGTTGACGACGACGACGTCGGCCTCGTTGGCCCTGAGGCGGGCGCCCTCCGCGAAGCACATGCCACCGCTCGGGCAGCGCGACGCGCCCGGGCACTCGCGGGCGCTGACGCTCACCGCCGACCACGCTTGGTCGGACGGCTCGATGTCGAGCTCGGCCCGATCGCCCGTGTCGGTGGTGGTGGCCCACCGAGCGAGGGCCACGAGCTCCTCCTTCGGGGCGCGCTCGGCCACGCCGTCGAGCCCGAGCTGCTCCCCAGCGCCGTCCTTGGCCGCCAGCTCGGACAGGCGCTGCATGCAGAGGTAGTTGGACCGGCCCTTGAGGACGGCCCATTCGAAGGGCTGGTCGAGGTGCTGCTGCAGGAAGGGCAGGTCCTTGCCGGCCAGCTGATCCTGGAGGGCCTTCGTGGCGGTGGCCACGATCGTCTTCTTGCGGGCCAGCACCGCCGGCACGAGGTAGGCGAGGGTCTTGCCTGTGCCCGTGCCCGCCTGCACCGCGAGGTGCCGCTTGTGGGAGATGGCCGCCGCCACGGCCACCGCCATCTCTGCTTGGCCTGGGCGCGCCTCACCGGCGGGGAGAGCATCGGTCACGCGCTGAAGGGCAGCGCGGACCTGATCATCGGCAGACACCCGGCCACGGTACTGACCGGCACTGACGGCCCTGGGATCGGGCTGCTACTCCCGGCGGGACCTGCCGTTGGCGAGCGTCTCGAGGGCATCGAGGAGCTGGATCGGGATCGGGAAGATCACCGTGGAGCTGTTCTCCGCTGAGATCTCCACCATCGTCTGGAGCTGGCGCAGCTGGAGGGCACCGGGCGAGGCGCTGATGATGGCCGCCGCCTCGCCGAGCTTCTGCGAGGCCTGGAGCTCGCCCTCGGCCGCGATGATCTTGGCCCGCCGCTCTCGCTCGGCTTCGGCCTGCTTGGCCATGGCGCGCTGCATCTGCACCGGCACCTGCACGTCACGGATCTCCACCCGGTGCACCTTGATGCCCCACGGCTCGGTCTGCGCGTCGAGGGCGATCTGCAGCTCGCCGTCGATGCGGTCGCGCTCGGTGAGGAGCTGGTCGAGCTCGTGGCGACCGACGATCGAGCGCAGGGTGGTCTGGGCGACGAGCTGGGACGACGTGTACCAGTCGCGGATCTTGATCACGGAGGCCTCGGCGTCGACCACCTGGAAGTAGGCCACGGCGTCGACGCTGCTGGTGACGTTGTCCTTGGTGATCACGGCCTGCGACGCCACCGGCACGGCCACGATCTGGAGGTTCACGCGGACGATGCGGTCGATGATCGGGATGATGAAGAACAGGCCAGGGCCCTTGGCGCCCACCGAGCGACCGAGGCGGAAGATCACGCCCCGCTCGTACTCCTGCACGATCTTGATCGAGCTGGCCAAGAAGATGACCACCACCACTGCCAGCACGAACACGACACCGATCACGGCTTCCATAGGGCTCCTTGGTTGAGAGATCAGGTTGAGACAGCGGTGGGCGGGACAACCGCCAGCGTGGTGCCCGCGAAGGCCACCACCGTGGCGTGGTCGCCCGGAGCGAGGGGCTTGGTGGAGGTGGCGTTCCACAGTGAGCCGTGCAGGCGCACGGTGCCACTCTCACCCTCCCAGTGCACGACCTCGACGGCGGCCCCGACCATCGAATCCATCCCGACCTGGGTGGGGCGCTCGAGCAGGCGCTGTGCCGCGCCGTGCACCCAGGGGAAGTCTGCGGCCAGCACAACGGCGGCGATGGCGCCGACCACCGCGGTGATCGTGCTGTCGGCCATGACGCCGAACGTGATGCTGCCGCCGCCGAAGAGCAGTGCGGCCGCGACCTGGCCGGCGATCGGCCGCTCGCGGCGGGCGACCATGACGCACCACGTCACGACGGCCACCGCCGGGCCGAGCAGCGGCCACCATGTGGCGTCCTGGCGGTCCACCCCGACGATGGCGCCGACGCTCAGCACCAGCCCCAGCGTGCCGGCGATGCCCACGGTGGGCAGGGCGGCCTCGACCACGAGGAGGAAGGCCGCCAGGGTGAGCATCACGAGGACCGCTGCTGGTTGGTCGAGCAGGGATCCCACGGGGACGACCCTAGGTCGGGGTCAGGCGCCGGGGGATGCGCACTCGGTGGCAGTCTGGGCGCGGGTGGCATCGAAGCCCGCGGCGGCCAGCATCCAGCGCAGCAACGGGCCGATCAGCAGGGCGACGACGACCGTGCCGACGCCGATCTGGCCGCCGATGGCCCAGCCGAAGGCCACGCAGGTGAGCTCGATGCCGGTGCGCACGGGAGCGAGCGGGTACCCCCTGTCGTGGATGGCGAGCATCACGATCTCGGCGGGGCCCGGCCCGATCTCGGCCACGATCACGGCGGTGATGCCTGCGGTGACGATCAGGAACCCCACCGTGAACAGGCCCAGCCGGGGCAGCATGGCCTCCTGGTGCGGGAGGGCGTCGAGCACGGCACCGAGGATCGGCCCCACGAGCAGGACCGCGAGGAGGGTGCCAGGACCGGGTCGACGGCCGAGTGCCCAGCCGAGCCCTGTGAACCCGAGCGGCAGGAGCATCGCAGCCAGCGCGATCTCGATGCCCGTCGCGTGCGCGATGCCTGTGGTGAGCACGTCGTAGGGCGCCACCCCGATCTGACCTCGGATCATCATGGCCACGCCGGTGCCCACCAGCAGGAGGCCGAGCCCCAAGGTGCCGAGTCGGCGTGCCACCGGCGATTCGGGGGTGGCGGCCAGCATCACGGGCACGACGCTACCGATCCGGGGGAAGATGGCACCCCTGACGGAGCGAGGGAGACCAGATGGACGTCGACGGGTACCTGGTGGAGCTGTTCGGGCGGCTGCCCGATCTGGTGCGCGAAGCGGTCGAGGGCCTTGATGGGGACCAGCTCACGGCTGCCCCCGGCGAAGGGGCCAACACGATCGCCTGGCTCATCTGGCACCTCACGCGGGTGCAGGACCATCACATCTCAGAGCTGGTCGGCGTGGAGCAGCGCTACCTCGCCGACGGGTGGCATGAGCACTTCGGGCGAGGACCGGACGACCAGGACCACGGCTACGGCCACACCGCGGCCGACGTGGCATCGGTGCGCGGCTCGGCCGAGGACCTGATCGGCTACTACAACGCCGTGCAGGCCCGCACGATCGCGTACCTCAGCGGCCTGACCGCCGCGGATCTGGACCAGGTGATCGACGAGCGCTGGGACCCGCCTGTCACCCTCGGGGTGCGGCTGGTCAGCCTCATCTCCGATTGCCTGCAGCACGCCGGTCAGGCCGCCTATGTGCGCGGTCTGCTGACCTGAGCAGCACGCGTCGTGTGACACGCTGCATGGATGGAGGCGTTCGTCGCTGCTGGTGCCGGGTTCCTGCTGGCCGTGCTGTGGTTCGACCTGATGCACGACGTGCAGGTGCGGGGCTACAACGCAGGGTCTGACCTCCCCGAGCCGGTGCTGGCGTCGATCGGTGGCTACTACGCCCGAGTCACGACGGGCGCCCGGCCCATGAACCGACTCGTCGCCGTCGCCATGGTGGCGACGGTCGCAGCGATCGTCGTGGAGATCGTCAACGGCCTCGACCCGGCGTGGCTCCCGTGGACTTCGCTGGTGCTCGTCCTCGCGGCTGTGGGTCTCGCCGGAGGTCGCACGGTCCCCAATGCGGTGCGACTCGGCGCGCGGCGCGACGACCCCGCCGGCCAGAGCCGGCTCGCCCGCCGCGTCTACCGCGACCACCTCGTGTGCCTGGCGAGCATCACGGCCGGGCTCTTGCTGCAGATGGCATCGGCAGCTCGCTGAGCCGACGGTCGGAGCTCACGCGGTGACGAGCTCCTGGCCCGCGGTGACGAGGCGCTTCACGTCGGCCATGGCGTCGGCGAGATCGGTGAGCTCGCGCTCGACGGCGCCTTGGGGCGTGAGGAAGAGGAACACCACCCTGTGCACGGGCTCGGCTGTGGCGCGGCCCACGGCCACCGCGTAGGCCGCCCCTTGGAGGCGGTAGCCCGCCACGCGCCGGTCGAGCTCGATCGGGTCGCTGCTGGCCGACGTCTTGTGGTCGACCACCACCAGCCCGTGGGGCGATCGGTAGAGCAGGTCGACGTAGCCCTCGAGCAGGCGGTCGCCGATGGGGGTGCAGGCGTAGACCTCGCGCCAGTGCGGGGCCGCCGCGGCGGCCTGCACCACCGGCGAGCCGAGGGCGGCTCCCACGAGCGTGCGCACGTCGTCGGCCCGCTCGGGCACTGCCTCGGCCTGGCACTGGGCCGCGACGGCATCGTCGAGCCCGGCCGCGGTGGCCAAGTCGATCGTCTGCAGCACACCGTGCACAGCACGACCGACGGAGGTGCCGTAACGCCCCTTCAGCCACGGCGGGAGATCGAGATCGCGCGGGCGCTTGTGCAGCCCCGCATCGGTGTCGGCACCCCAGTCGGGGGCGCCTTCGTCGGTGAGTGCGGTGGCGGCGACGGCACCCGGACGGGAGGCAACGCTGAGGGCGGCCGCTCGCTCGGCCTCCCACTCGGTGAAGGGTGGAGGCGCTGATGGCATCGAACCGGGCTCGGACCTCAGCGGCACAGCCGTGCCGCTGAGGTCGGGGAGACCGGCGAGGAGATCGTCGCCCATGCCGATGACGAGGGTCTCGGCGTTGGTGCGGTTCTTGGCCGCTGGCGCCGGTGGGCGGTCGGCGCGGTGCAGCGACACGACGAGGTGGTCACACGCGCGGGTGCACGCCACGTACAGGAGCCGGATTCGCTCGTCGTAGCCCATCTGCTCGTCGACGGGCTTCCACGCGTCGAACTCCTCCGTGACCACCTCCTTGCCGAGCTTGTAGCCGACGGGCCCGCCGTTGCGGGGGAACACGACGTCGACCACGTTGGTCTGACCGGCGATCTTGGTGGTCATGCCCGACACGATCGTGATCGGGAACTCGAGGCCCTTGGCGGCGTGGATCGTCATGATGCGCACGGCATCGTCGTCGGTCTCGGGGAGGACGGCTTCGGTGACGCGGGCACCCTCGATCGTCTGCTGGTCGACCCAGCGGAGGTAGGAGCGCAGGCTGCCACCGGAGGCTTCGCTCCAGGCGCGGGCCTGGTCGATCACGAACCGCAGCCGCCGCCACACATCCCGGGGGCGACCCTCGGCGAAGCCGAGCTCGAGGGCGCGTCGGTCGCGCGCGATGCGGTCGAGCAGCTCGGCGGGGCTCCGCCAGTGACGGGCCTGGTGGAGCTCTCGCAGGAACGCCAGACCAGCCGCGGCAGGCCCGGCGGTGGGGTCGGGAGGTTCGGGCGTGTTGTAGCTCCAGCTGCCCTTGCCCTCCACCTTGTAGCGGAACAGGTCGTCGTCGCCGCACCCGAGCAACGGGGTGCGCAGCGCGGACACGATGCGCAGATGATCGGTGGGATCGTCGGCTGCTCGCAGCACCATCAGCAGGTCGCGCACAGCCCGGCTCGCGTAGACCAGCGAGCTCGACTCGGTGCGGAACGGGATGTTGGCCTTGCCGAGGGCGTCTTCGAGGAAGGGCAGCGAGGTGCGGGCGGGCACGAGGATGGTGATGTCGCCGAGCTTCGGGTCGCGCCAGCCGTCGTCGCCGTGTCGCACCTGCCAGCGCTCGGCCATGGCAACCGTGATGGCGTGCGCGAGATCGCGGGCCTCCGCCTCGCGCAACGGGTCGGCCTTGGTCTTGGCGGGGTGGGCGACGGCGCCCACCACGGCCACGGCCGGCCCGCTCGCCGGATCGCCCCGCTGCGCGTCGAGCCGGGCATACGTGGGTTGCGAGCGCTCCACCTCCGTGTCCTGTGCTTCCGCCATCAGCATGGAGAAGGTGGTGTTGACCCACTCGATGATGGGCTCGACGGTGCGGAAGTTGGCAGAGAGGGAGACCGTGCCGCCGGCCTCAGCGGCGAAACGGGCCTCCGCGTCGAGGAACGTGGCGATGTCGGCACGACGGAACCGGTAGATCGACTGCTTCGGGTCGCCCACCACGAAGAGCCGGCCAGGGTCGACGTCGACGTCGGCCCAGCCAGGGGCATCGGCGGTGGCCGGATCGGCGCAGGCGATGCGCACGGCCAGCTCGATCTGGATGGGATCGGTGTCTTGGAACTCGTCGAGCAGGAGCCGCTGGTATCTGTCGCGCAGCGATGCCCGCACCACCGGGCCCTGTACCGGATCTCGAAGCACCTGGCGGGCGAGCACGAGCAGGTCGTGGAACTCGAGCTGGCCGGCGGCCCGACGGGCGTCCGCGGCATCGAGGGTGTGGCGGCGCATCGCTGACGCGAGGTGGTGTGCGCAGGCCTGGAGCACCGGAGCCCGGACGAGCTCGACGGCGCGAGCCACCGCCTGCACCTGCTCGAGCGCCTCGGGCTTGCACCCGTTCCACGCGTCCTTGCGGCCCGCACTCTTTGGGTACTTCGGTTGCCCGTCGACGAGCAGCTCGATGAGATCGAGATCGTTGCGCTCCGGCCTCTGCAGGGTTTGGCCGAACGCCACGATGGCGTCGATGGCAAGGCGAAGGTTGTCATCCGGATCGGCGCACCGGGCGCCGATCTCCGCCAGGCTGCGTATCTCGGCGAGGACCGGCGGGAGGAACGTGGCGACGGGTGGCGGCGCCGGAGCGATCTCCGGGATGCGGTCGGCCACGAGGTCCCACGCGCTGTCGAAGGCCTGCGCGAGGGCGCGGAGCTTGGTGGGGTTGACCTTGGCTGCGTCGAGCAGGAGGAGGGTGCGCTCGAGCGCCGGGTCGGCGAGGAGCTCGTCGAGGACCCGGGCCCAGCGGCCGTCGAAGGCGATGCCCGAGCTCACCTCGTCGATCACCTCGACGCGCGGCGGCAGCTTCGCCTCCACTGGGTGCTCGCTGAGGATGCGCTGGGCGAAGGAGTGGAGGGTGCCGATGGCGGCGCCATCGAGCTGCTCGACCGCGGTGCGGCATCGCTCGGCTTCCTCCGCGGGCGTGTCGGGTTGCGATTGGCGCTCCTGGAGCTCGCGGCGGACGCGGTCGCGCAGCTCGGCTCCGGCCTTCTCCGTGAACGTGATGGCGGCGAGATGCTTGAGCTCGACGGTGCCCGACGCCACGAGCGCGACCACGCGACCCACGAGTGCGGTGGTCTTGCCCGAGCCCGCGCCAGCGTCGACGAACAGCGTGGTGCTGAGGTCGCGACGGATGCGATGGCGGGCCGCCTGGTCGGGGGGGTCGACGGTGGTCATGCCGCTCCCTCTTCCTCGTCGTCGGCGGATGGCTCCGCCAGCGCGACGTAGTCGGCGAGGGCAGGGTCGTGGCGCTTGCGCTCCCAGTGGCCGCGCAGCTCGACGGTGCCGAGCCCGTCGGGGTCGCACACCTCGCAGCTGATGAACACGAACGTGCCCGCGCCATCGGGGTGTGGTGGGAACACGCCTCCCTCCACGCCATCGACGATCACGCCCAAGGTGGCGATGGTGACGGCGAGGACGTCGTCGGTGACCGCGTAGCCGACTCGTGTGAAGTTCCCCTTGGACGTGGCGAACCAGTACTCCGCGTGCACCGGCGCAGCCGGCTGGCCCTCGGCGAGCCGGCCGGCGAGCCCGTAGAGCGGCAGCTGGAGCTTGGTGCCCCCGGCCACGGGGTTGCCCTCGCTGAGCGCGGCGTAGCTCCTCCCATAGCTGCCGGTCTTGTAGTCGACGACGTGCAGCATGCCGTTCGCGGCCCGGTCGAGGCGGTCGGCTCGGCCTCGTACCCGCAAGGTGCGCCCGTCGGGCAGCGGCACCGAGACGGCATCGAGCCCGTCGAACCCGAAGCCGAGCTCCACCGCGATGGGAACGGTCTGGTGGATCGCCCGGTACGACTGGTCGGCATCCAGGAAGAGGTGGAGATCGGCGAGGATGCGACGCCGATCGCGCTTCCAGAAGATCGGCCGGCCGGTGATGCCGAGCGCCTCCACCTCGTCGCAGCGCTGCTCGCCTAGCGCCTGCAGGCGAGTCCGGTCGGCTGCCGACCAGGGTTGGGATGGGCGGGGCCGATCCGCCTCGGGGCGAGCGACCACCTCGCTGATGAAGTCCTCGAGGATCTGGTGCACGAGGGTGCCCTTGTCGAGTGCGGTGATGGCGAGGTTGTCCTCGGGGTTCTCAATCGGGTCGACCTTGAGGATGTCGAGCACGAAGTGGGCGTGGGGGCAGCTCGCCCAGCGCTCGAGCCGGGTGGGCGAGGTGACGCCGTCGACCGGCGAGGGCACGGCGAGGCCGCTGAGGTTCCCGTCGAAGCGGGTGAAGGTGGCGCTGCGTCGGCGCTCGATGACGGTGGCCCCCGCCGCAGTGGCCGCGTCGTCGGTGGCGGCCAACGACCCGCCCGCGGCGAGCAGGGCCCGAAGGCGATGCTCCTGGTCGGTGGAGGGCACGTGCATCGCGCGCAACCCGGCGTCGAACGAGGCGACGTGGTACGCCCACGGTTCGATGGCGGCGTGAAGCTCGGCGGCCCACCAGCGCGTGGGTGAGCCGGCCAGGGACGTGGCCAGGTCGAGGACCCAGCGCGATGGCACTCGCTCCACACTGCGGCGCAGGTCGCCTCGGGGAACGCAGAGCAGCTGCTGCCGGGCACCGGCGAGGCCGCCGAGCAGGTGGCGGTGCTGGCGCTCGACGCGGTCGGCCCGCAATCCGAGCTCGCTGCCGCAAGCCGCGCGTTCGCGGTCGGGGAGGAGGGAGTCGTCGCGCACGGTGGAGGGGAAGGAGCCTTCGGCCAGGCCGAGGACCACGATCACGTCGAGGTCGAGGCCGATGCCCATCTCCACCGACCCGACCAGCACGCCTTCACCGAACCGGCCGACGCGGCCGAGGTCGGCTTCGAGCTCGACGGTGAGCGTGCGGGCGAACACCTCGAGGGTGACCGGGCCCTCCACCGCGTCGAGGGCGCCGAGCCGGTCGATGGCCAGCTCGACCCGCTCGGCGGCCTTGCGCTCATCGACGGGCCACACCTCGCGTCGGGAGGTGTCGCCGAGGAGGACCGTCAACCAGCCGCGAGCCCAGGTGGCGTGCTCGCTCCAGCGGCGGGGGGTCATGGCGGCAGCCGTGAGGTCGTCGATGATCGTGAGCACGTAGAGCCGGAGCTCGCGCGCCCGTGTCGCGAGGGTGCAGGCTTGGCTGGCCACCCACTCTGGCGCGTCGTCATCGGCGGCGGCCTTGTCGGCTCGGCGGTCTTGGCGGTCGGCCTCCTGGGTGAGGCGGACGTCCCAGTCGGCGCGACCGGCGACGACAGCGGCTTCGCGGGAGAGGCGCTCCCACGCGGTGGTTGGTGCCCACCGCCCGTGGTGCAGGAGCGGACCCGCGGACAGCAGAGCGAACACATCTTGGCGGCGGTACCCGTTGTTAGGGAGAGCCAGCAGCTCCAGGAGCGTGCGGCCGGCCATGCGCGTGGCGAGGGGCACGACCGCGGCACCGTTGGTGGCGATGCCTGCGGCGTGGAGCTGCTCGTGGGCGAGGCGGGCGTATGGCTCTGGGCTGGCATGGAGCACGGCGATGCGGTCGAGCCGGGTGCCGCCGCGCACTGCGTCGACGACGGCCCGCACTGCGGCGCGCACCTCCTCGTCGCCGTCGGACGCGGTGACGATGGTGGTGCGCTCCGGGCTGACCGGCGGGACATGGCTCGCCGATGGTGCAGCACCGAGGTCGATGCCGAGTCGTGTCAGGGATCCCAGCACCTCGGCATCGGCGTCAGCGACGCCGGTGAGGCCGGCGATCACCGTGGTGGGGAGGTGCGTGGCCAGCGCGGTCAGGAGGCGGGCGCTGTGCCGGGACAGGCGTTGGGGCAGGTGGACCACGAGGGCACCGAGCTCGGCGGCCGAGGCCGAGGCGGCGAGCGAGGTGGCCACCTCGAGGAGGTCTTCCTCGTCGGACCAGTGGGTGGCGAGACGAGCGCGCACGGCGCGGTGGAGGCGCACGACCTCGCGGGCACGATCGCTCGTGGCACCGAGGGCCGAGAGCGCCGCCGGCGAGAGGTCGCGCAGCTCGCGGTACGTGCTGACCAGGGCGGACTCGGTGGCGGGGTGCTCCTTCACCGGCTCGAACAGCCCGGCGTCGAGTGCCAGCTCGGCTCGCATCGCGGCGGCGAGCACCGGCGTGGACACCGGGCGCTTGCCTTGGCCGGCGAGCGTCGACGCACCCAGCAGCTCGGCCAGCCGGAACGGGGTGACGAAGGTGACCGCGGCCAGGCCGATGCCAGCACCGGCGACGGATCCCAGGCTGCCCGACGCCAGCAGGCGCCGTGACGCGACCCCGACGTGGTTGGACGGCACCACCACTGTCACGGGGGCCAGTGGCTCCCCCGCCTTGGCCTCGCTGACGGCATCCGCGAGGGCGCGGGCGGCGTCGTGCCCGTATCCCGTCCACACCGCGCGCAAGACCATGAGCCAAGAGGGTAGGCACCCCGGTATGACAGCGCCTGGTGCCCCGGCTCAGAGGTTGCGCCGCAGCAGCGAGTGCACGCGCTCCCAGTGGAGCTCCGAGGCGTACCGGTCGTAGCGCTCGCCCGCGGGCGCGAACCCGTGCACCGCCCCGGTGATGACGTCGATCGTGTGCGGCACGCCCGCCGCGTCGAGGGCCTCCCGCATCACGGGGATGTGCTCGGCGGGCGCCGTCGGATCGGGGTCGACCCACGCGAAGTAGACCTCGGCGCGCACCGAGTCGAGATCCAGGTGCGGCGAGTCGGGCGTGTCCCGGATCAGCCAGGCCCCGTGGATCGACGCTGCCGCCGCCACTCGGTCGGGCAGGGCCCGAGCCAGAGAGATGGCCAGACCGCCGCTCATGCAGAACCCCACGGCGCCCACCCTGCCGTCGCGGGCGGCGGGGTCGGCGTCGGCCCAGGCGAGCAGGGTCTCGGCGTCGTCCACGATGTTGGTAGGGGTGATCGTGCCCATCAGCTCGCCACGAGCGTGCATGTCCTCGTCGCTCTTGCCGAACCCGCGGAACGGTCCTCCCCGGTAGAAGAGGTAGGGGAGCAGCACGTAGTAGCCGGCGGTGGCCAAGCGCGAGGCCATGTCCTTCAGCGCGGGGCGGATGCTGGGGGCGTCCATCAAGTAGAGCACCACGGGGTGGGGGCCGTCGTGCTCCGGGTGGAAGACGAACGTGGTCATCTCCCCGTCGGTCGTGCTGATGGTGACCTCGCGCTCGATCATGGCGGCGAACGTAGCCTCACCCCATGCCCCTCGATCCTCGACTCCGTCCGATCCTCGCCCTGCAGAACCGCATGGGCGACGACGACAGCACCTTCCCGGCGAGGCGTCTGGCCTCGACGATCCAGGCTCGCCAGCTCGGGCGCCTCGTGATGCACCACGGTCCGAAGGTGCCGACACGAGAGGTGATGGTGCCCGTGCACGGCGGTGCCATCCGGGTGCGGCTCTACGAGCCCACCGACGCGGGGGTGGGGCCGCGGCCGCTGCACGTGTTCCTCCACGGTGGCGGGTGGTGCGTGGGCGATCTCGACCAGCGCGATCCGCGCTGTCGCACCATCGCCGCCGGGGCGGCCTGCACGGTCGCCTCGGTCGACTACCGCATGGCTCCGGAGAACGCGTACCCCACACCGTTGGAGGACTGCTACGCCGCGCTGGCCTGGCTCGTCGAGCGGGCCGATGAGCTGGGCATCGATGCGGCGCGGGTGTCGGTGGGTGGTGAGTCAGCGGGGGCCAACCTGGCCGCGCTGGTGGCCCTGTTGGCGCGCGACCGCAATGGCCCTGCGCTGGTGTTCCAGTGGCTCGACGTGCCCGCCACCGACCTCACGATGAGCCAGCCCTCGATCGACCTGCTGGCGACCGGGTACGGCCTCACCAAGGCGAACATGGTCGAGTACCGCGGCGCCTACCTGCGCGAGGTCGACCCGAAGGACCCCTACGTGTCGCCGCTGCACTACGACGACCTCAGCGAGCTGCCACCGGCGCTGATCGCCACGATGGAGCTCGACCCGCTGCGCGACGACGGCCTGGCCTATGCCACCCGCCTGCGCGAGGCCGGCGTGGCGGTCGAGCACCACCACCTCGACGGCTTCGTGCACGCCGCCTTCGCCTTCACGCGCTTGCTGCCTCTGGCCCGTCAGTACGAGCAGACCGCCATCGACGCGCTGCGACGCGCCTACGCCTGATGACGGTCACCGTCGTGCGGGGCGACGTCACCGACCAGGACGTCGATGTCATCGTCAACGCGGCCAACGAGCACCTTGCCTGCGGATCGGGGGTCTGCGGCCGGATCTTCGAGCGGGCCGGTTGGGCGCCGATGGCCGATGCCTGCGCGGCGGTCGGCCCGTGCCCCACCGGCGAGGCCCGCACGACACCTGGCTTCGCCCTCCCGGCGCGCTGGGTGGTGCATGCAGTGGGACCGGTGTGGCAGGGCGGGCACGCTGGTGAGGAGTCCCACTTGCGCAGCGCCTACCGCGGCGCCCTCCGGGAGGGGGAGCGCGTGGGGGCGACGTCGATGGCCTTCCCGGTGCTGTCGACCGGCGTGTACGGGTATCCCCTCGATGCCGGGTGCCGGGTGGCGCTCGAGACGCTGCGCGACACGCCGACGTCGATCGCGGACGTCCGCATCGTCGCCTTCGACGACGCCACCTGGCGCGCCTTCGAGCAGCTCGGTGCGCTGGGCGCCGGCCGACCGGTGGCCTGGCAGGGCGACGACTACCAGGCCCGATTCGACCGTCTGGCGGCCGCGGGCGCCGATGTGCACGGCGAGGCCACCTTCGTGCGCGCCTACGAGCCCCGCAGCGTGCTCGACGCGGGCTGCGGCACCGGCCGAGTGGCCATCGAGCTAGCGCGCCACGGGATCGATGCGGTGGGCGTCGACGTCGACGGCTCGATGGTCGCCACCGCCCGGCGACTGGCACCGGATCTCACCTGGGTCGAGGCCGACCTCACCACGTTCGACCTCGGCCGCACGTTCGACGTGGTGGTGCTGGCTGGCAACGTGCCCTTGTTCACGCCCGCCGGCACGCAGACGCAGCTGGTGGCCCATACCGCCCGGCATGTGGCGCCCGACGGGTGCCTCGTCGCCGGCTTCAGCGTCGACCGCGGCTACGGCATCGACCAGTGGGACGCCCACACCGCCGCCGCCGGTCTCGTCCTCGCGGAGCGTTTCGCGACCTGGGACCGTGCGCCGTGGCGGGCTGGGGGCGCCTACGCGGTATCGGTGCATCACCCCGCGTGCTGACCACGCAGACGCCGTCTGCGACCCGCGCTAGGCGCCCGCGAGCGACACGGTGACCGTCCGGCCATAGACGGGGGTGGCGCCGGCGTTGGCGGGCTCATCGACCGGCGTTGACGGACCCAGGTCGACGGTGACAGGGCCATGACCGCACCCAGGGGGCGGGGTGAGGGTGACCAGCCCGGTGCCTTGGATCGTCACAGAGGCGCAGGTCACCTTCGTGAGCGTGAGCATCTCGACCGAGGGGCGCACCACATGGACGCCCCAGCCCCAGATCGTGAAGTCCGTGAAGACGCTGCGGTAGTCGAAGCGCACTGGCGCGCTGGCAGGCGACTCCGAGCCGTCCCAGTGCTGCACGCGTGCGTACTGGGCCTCGAGCTGCTCGCGCATCCATGCGCCGCGGTACGGCTCGGAGTGCAGCCCAGGGTGGACGTCGAACTCGCGTTGCACGCCTACATCGGTGAAGGCGGCCTCCATGTCGATGTTCATCGGGAGGACGATGTCCTCGAAAGCTACGGCGACAGGGTCGGTGGCGTCTTGGGGTCGGCGCGCCACGGTGTCGTTCACGAAGCCCTTCACGAACAGGGTCTGGTGTGCGGCGACGTCGTAGGCCCGAGCGTTGAGGGCCAGGTCGCGCGGGGTGTTGCCTCGGAAGTACGCCTGGTCGGTGGTCGGATCGCCGAGGGCCAGGGTGGCGGCGAGGAAGGTTCTCGCCTGCGACGGCACCACCGCTCCGGGCACCTTGTTGGCCGGGCTGGGCACGGCGACGTGCCCTGCGCTCACCGGTGGCTGCACCCCGACCGGCGAGGCCGGTGCCACGCCGGCGTCGAGGCCAGGGGCGAAGAGGAAGTTGTGGGCACCCGACACCGAACCCATGCTCGAGAACACGTCCGGGTGCTGGAGGCCGTTCTTGTAGGCGCCGAACCCGCCGAGCGACGTGCCCGCCAGGGCTCGCCACTCCCGCCCCGCACCCGTGCGGAAGTGCGCCTCGACGTAGGGCACCAGCTCGTCGACGAGAAACGTGGAGAACCGCGGCGCCGGTGTGGCGTACTTCGGGTCATCGCCGCCCGCCGCGTAGCGCGGGTTCCAGTCGGTCCAGTACGAGTCGATGTCGGGCCCCGGCCCGAAGCCGCCGGGCACGGTCCGCCCGTGGGGTGCGACCAGGATCATGTCGATCGGCGTCGCGGGCACCCAGCTGGCGGGATCGCTCAGCGTCCACGGCTCCGACGAGGTGCGGGGATCGACCGGTGGCTTCTTGCTGAGGGCCTGCACCCATGACGACGGGTGGGCGGCGGTGCCGAGCATGCCGTGGTAGTCGCCGCCGAACCCGTGGAGCAGGTAGAGCACCGGGCAGATGTGGCCCGCCGCGGGTCCGCAGGCAAGGGGCACGAAGTAGGAGAAGGCCGTGGTGCCGCCGATCGCATCACTGTGGACCTGCTGGCAGGCGACCTGTCCCACGACGATGGTGGCGTTGTCGGTCGGCGCAGCACAGTCCGCGAACATCGGTGCCGCGTTGGCCTGTGGGCCCTCATTCGTGGCCAGTACTACCACCAGCACCACGACCGCCATGAGTGAATGTGCGCGAACCGCCCCAAAACGTCCCATGAGGGGAGAGGTTCAGCACGGGTCGACGAAGTCCTGCCTGCCTTGCTGTGGCCGGCGGTGCGCACGACGAAGCTGGCCGCTTCTGCGCTGCCGGCGAAGGTCAGTGCGATCTGCTCGGTGGTGTGCCGGTCGAGATGGAGGCGGCGAGGGCGGTGGTCACCGCACTCGCTCCCGCCGCTGGCGGCGACGGCCGGGGACGCCCACACCGACGAGCGCCGCCGCGAGCAGTCCGGTGGCCAGAGCGGTGGTCGCCGCTGGCATCGGACGCGAGGCCGCGATCGGCTTGCCCCGGCCTGTGCCTGGCTCCGCTGGAGGACCCCCGTGGCCGCGCGGGTCGGCGGGGCGCTCGCTGGAGTGACCCGGAGCGAGGGCGGTCGCTGACGGCGGGGTGGCGGGGATGCCGGTGACCCAGTCGCCCGTGCCGTCCTTGCCGTAGGCCAACCACACCTCGGGTGCGTGGGCCGCATCGGCGGCGGCGCGCAACAAGCCGCTGTCCCAGCCGTTGACTGGCACGCTCGCACCGAGATGTCCGGCGGCATGGCAGGTCTTGTCGGCGTCGATCCACTCGGCCTCGGGTGAGGTCACCGCCCAGCCGCCGGTGGCGGTCCGGCACGCGACGGGGCGAGGGTGGCTGCAGTCGTCGGCGAAGAACCGTCCGTCGGTGCCGAGGGCGGCACACGCGCCGGTGGTGCCCACGGCAGGCTCGTCGGACCGCCAGCTCCACACGAGGCTGGGCAGGCGGTCGTCGCCGGGGACGAGCTGGTCGAAGCCGACCAGGTTCACCCCACAGCGCACCATCTCCGCCATCGTGGCCGCGTCGAGGTGGGATCCGGCGCCGGCCATCGCTGACAGCCACGTGGAGTCCTCGTAGCGCCGCACGAGGATGCTGTCGAACGTCGGGATGGCGGCGCGCGCCTCGGCGCAGTCGAACGTGGAGCCGCCGCTCTCGTCCCAGCTCGGGTAGCGGTCGAAGACCCAGTCGTTCCAGCCGCCCGGACCGCAGTTGCCGGTGATCAGCACGCGGGCGCCAGCGTCGAGCAGGTCCTGCTTGGAGCGCGCCACCGGCAGGCTCTGGCAGCCGCCGCCGGGCGTGGGCCGAGCCACGAGGCCGCCAAGGGTCGACTCGATGGCGTTGGCCGCGGCAGCGTGCGCGGCAGGGTCACCGTCGAGCGCGTTCTCGAGGTAGAGGAGCACGACCTCGCCGGCGTTGGCCGGTTGGTCGAGCCACGTCCGGAGCTCCCGCAGCAGGTCCACCAGCGGCGTGTCGATGCTGCAGCCGCCGTGGATCACGCCGGCCGGGGTAGCCACTGGCTCGCCGTGGCACTGCACGACGGCCCGGTACCCCTGGGCCGGATCGCCGCTCGGGTTGGGCACCCAGTGCACATCGATCTCGATGGCGCGCATGCCGATGCGGAGCTGGTCGGTGATGGTGAGCACCTGGTTGGCGTCGAGGGTGGTGACCGAGGGTGCGTAGGCCGACGAGTTGGCCGAGTTGTGGGTGTGGGGGATCAGGGCCTGGCTGAGCGGCACGTCGAGGTCCAGCTTGCGTTGCAGGGCGAGGGCACGGGCGAGCCAGCTGGCCTCGAACTGGACCATGGCCGCTTCGCTCACCTGCCGTCCGTCGATCGCGGGACAGACGCTCTCGTCGAGCCCGTCGACGCGCCGGCACCCCTGGGCGGGCACGAACGTGCCTGCCTGCACCGAGCGGCAGGCGCGTGGGCCCACCTCCGGCACCGCGGTGGCGGGCGCGCAAGCCTCCACGAGGTCGCCACCGGAGTCGGCCCCCGCTGGTTGGGCGGGTCCCATGATCCCGAAGCCCAGGAGGGCGCTGAGCGCGACGCTGCCCGCCGCGTGGATCCACCGTCGTTGCGCCACGCGCGACTCCCTTTGTCCGACTTGTCCGCAAGACTTCGACGGGCCTGACCCGGATCCCTATGCGCCGTCGCCGCCGTCCGTCCCACTCAGCCCTTCGACTTCTCACACCCCAGGCACGCAGGGCACCTACCGGCGCTCGATGCGCGCGCTGCCCGGGCTACGGGGAGACGGCGACGCCGAGGGTCTCGGCGGTGAGGAACTTCGGGGCGCCCTCTTCGTAGAACTCGTCGGCCTCCGCGATCGTGAAGCCGGCGTCGGTGAGCAGGTGCTGGATCTCCCGGGTGAGGTGGCACCCGCCGGCGATGCGCTTCTGGATGGGCTCGAGGCGGTGCTGCGTGCGCCGCACCTTGTCGTCGGGCGCCAGGCCGTGTTCCACGAAGTGCAGCGTGCCGCCCGGCTTGAGCACGCGGCGCAGCTCACCGAGGGCGGAGGCGATGTCGGGGATCGTGCACATCGTCCAGGTGGACAAGGCGGTGTCGCAGCTGTGGTCGGCCAGGGGGAGCGACTGGCCGTCGAGCCCCACCCGCTCCACCGGCACGCTCGTGCGCTCGAGGCGCTTGCGGGCGAGCTTCCAGCCGAGCCCGGCCGGCTCGATGGCGGCCACGCCCGTGACGGCGGCCGGGTAGTAGGGCACGTTGTGTCCCGAGCCGAAGCCGATCTCCACCACCTGGCCGTGCAGGCCCGCGCACACCCGTGCACGCAGCGGACGATTGGCCTTCGTGCCGCACGCCACGTCGATGATGCGCGGCAGCACGTGGTCGGCGTAGATCCCCATCGGGTCACCTCCTGGTCGAGGCGATCATTGCCGACTTCTAGGTCGGGCTACACCGGTGGCAGCTCGTCGTCCCGGCGACGTCGCCGTCGTCGAGGACGTCGATCGGGCCGGCCTGCGCCCCGCTGCGGACTCCGAAACCAGGACTTGCGCTGCGCGCGGCGCTAGTTCCAGCCGAACCAGCGGGCGTTGAGGCGTTCTCCGAATGGTGGGGTGAAGGGACTGGGCTCGTCGGGGCGGAGCTGCCGCGGCGGGCCGGGATCGGGTGGTTCGATCGGTCTACCTCGGGCGTCGTAGAAGCGCAGTGTGCCGGTCTCGGGGTTGCCGTCGATCGTGAGCTCGCCGTGGTGGAGCTGGCGGTGGTGCGTGGGGCACAGGCACACGAGGTTTGACGGGATCGTGAGCCCTTGCTGGGCCCAGTGGACGATGTGGTGGATGTGCAGCCAGCGGACCTGGGTGCACAGGGGGTGCGCGCAGCCCTGGTCGCGGCGTTCGATGGCGCGGCGCAGAGGCCGGTTCACGGTGCGGTCGGTGGGGTGGATCCCGATGAGCTTCCCGGCGAGGTAGGTGGCGACGACGACTTCGGTGTCGCAGGCCATGAACCGGGCGACCGTGTCGGGGATCACCGCCCCGAGGTGGAGCTGCCCGGGGCCGAGGTTCCCGGCTGGGTCCACGTCGTGGTGGAGCACGACCTTGGTGCGGTCGCCGGGCCGGCCGGTGCGGGCCAGTGTGGGGTCGAGCGTGTCGAGGCCTTCGGTGGCGAGGCGCATCAGGGCGTCGGCCCATGTGACCGAGCTGCGGTTGTCGACCTCGGAGACCTCCGCGTGGGGTTCGAGGCCGTTGCGATCCCGGAACTCGGCGTCGCGGGCGTGCTGCAGGGCAGTGCGGAGGGTGGCCAGCTCGTCGGCCGGGAGCTCGAACTCGCCTGTGCCTGACCCGTCGGGACGTTGGTGCATGCGCAGGTGCCGCTCGCGGGCGGCGGGGTCGGGCTTCGGGTTCGTATCGGGGTCGGGCAGCTCGGGACAGGACTTCAGGGACCGTACGAGCTGGCTGATCAGCATCCCTGGCGCCCAGCCGGCCACTTCGGTGTCTCGGCAGGCCGGCACGCGGCGGGCGATGCGGACCATGGCGTCTTCGGTGAGCCGACCGCCCCGGAACAACGCCCAGCAGGCGGGCAGCTCGTCGATCCGGCGGGCGATCCGCACGAGCCCCTCGGCCCGTGAGCGGGAGATCCCGGCCTTCCAGGTGACCCAGTGCTCGACGGTCTGGATGCCGTGACCGCCCCAGCCGCCGGTGTCGATCAGCATGCGGATCGTGGCCACCAGCTCCGCCACGGCGAGGTTGATCGTGCCCATCAGCGCGACCGTGGACATCTCACCGTCGTGCCACGCCCGCTCTTGTGGATGGTCGATCACCGTCATCGCGCCAACCCCACCAACGGGGTACGACCGCGCATCGACATCGGCAAGCCGGGCACTGCGCAGAGCTCTTGATCGAGCAGCTGGGCGGGCACAGGTCACCTCCGGGACGCACGTCGTGGGTTCGACCAGCGGGGACCCACGGATCGACCCGGGTCCCGAAGGGGAAGACCCCCAGATTACACCCCTGTAGTTCGCCTGCCAAGGGGTGATTCGGCAGAGCGACAAGTCAGCCAAGCCGCTGGTGATCCGCAACTGCGAAAGCGTCAAGGGTCACCGGGTTCGAATGGGTCGCGCCGGCCGTCTTGGGGGGCGCGAGACTGCGGCCCATGCAAGATCTGGGGGTTCGAGCGCCGGGATGGGTCGCCCGGTGAGCACCTCGGTGGCGCCGCGCATCGGGTACTGCCGAGTGGCCGATGGGGCACAGGTGGCCTACGCCACCGCCGGGGAGGGGCCGGCGCTCGTGCTCACGCCAGGCTGGCTCTCGCATGTGGAGCGGCTGTGGACCCACCCGTCGGCGGCGTCGACCCTCGCCCGGCTCTCCGAGCGACACCGGTTCATCTGGTACGACCGCATCGGTGGCGGGCTCTCCGATCGCAGCCGCGTCACCACGGGCATGGTCGACGACCTCGCCCAGCTCGAGGCGGTGCTGGCGGCCACTGGGGTGGAGCGAGCCAGCATCATCGGCTACTCGGCCGGCGGACCGGTGGCCACCCTGTTCGCGGCCGCTCATCCCGAGCGGGTCGAGCACCTCGTGCTCTGTGCCACCTACGCCCGCGGCAGCGATCTCAGCAGCCAGGAGCACCATGACGGACTCGTGGCGATCATCGTCAACAACTGGAACCTGGCCACCCTTGCCATGTCCTCGCTGTTCCTGCCCAACGGGAGCAGCGACGACCTCAGCTGGTTCAGTGCCTTCCAGCGCGAGGCTGCCGATCCGGAGATGGCGGTGGCCCTCCTCGAGCTCATGCGCACCCATGACGTGCGGGACGAGCTGGCCCGGCTCGACGTGCCCACCACCGTGCTCACCAACCGCCACGACCCGGCCGCCCACCCCGACCTCAGCCGGCAGGTGGCGCGCCTCGTGCCGGGCGCTCGGCTCCACGTGCTCGAGGGCAGCGAGCACGACCCGTTCATCCGCGACTCCGGCGACCTCGTCGACGCCATCCTCGCGGCGGTCGATGGCCGCCCGTTCACGCCCACGCCGCCACCGGCGACGAGCACCGTCGACCTCACGAGGCGCGAGACAGAGGTGCTCACGCTGCTCGCGCTCGGTGCATCGAACAAGGACATCGCGCGCGACCTCGGCGTGCGGCCATCCACGGTGGAGCGTCACGTCACGAACCTGTACCGGAAGCTGGGCGCGAAGGGCCGGGCTGACGCCGCCGTGCACGCCGTGGCCCGCGGCCTCGTGACCCCGCCCCGCTGAGCGCTGCACTACGGGATATCCCGTAGTGCGAACAGCGGGTTCTCCGCGAAGTCGGCAGGGGATCGGTCTTCGTACGGTCACACCATGACCACGCTCCAGCAACCCATCACCACGCGAGCCACCATTGAGACCGCCACGCTCCTCGGCCAGGAGGCCGACCGTCGCTGGACCGAGCTCGACGACGGCCGGCGCCTGCCCGACGATCTCTACCAGGGGGCGCTCGCCGCCGGACTGTTCCGCACGCTCGTGCCGACTGAGCTCGGCGGCACCGGCGGCGCACCCGTCGACTGGTTCCGCATCGGCGTGGAGCTGGCCGGGCACGAGCCCTCGCTCGGGTGGGTGGTCACCCAAGGGGCGGCCGAGCTGGGCTGGGTTGCGGCGGGAGCCGACCCCGTATGGGCGAGCGATGTGCTCGCCGACCCGCTCGGCTCGTCCGCGTCGACGATCGCCGGCCTCGGCGAGCTGTCGTTCGACGGCGACTCCGCAGTGGTGCAAGGCGCGTGGGCCTTCGACACCGGCTGCACCGGCGCCACCTGGATCGGCGGTCTGTGCATGGTGGCCGGGGCAGCAACCCCCGAGGGCCTGCCCGTGCTCCGCATCGCATGGGTGCCGGCCGATCGAGCCGAGATCGGCGATGACTGGAACCCCACCGGCCTGCGTGGCACCGGAAGCAACAGCATCACCATCCCGGTTCAGCGCATCGATCCAGCGTGGACGTTCTCGCCCTTCGAGCCCACCACCAACGACCGCGGAGCGCACCGAGTGCTGGTGGGAAACGGCAACTGGCCCATCGCCACCTCGGTGGCCGCCACCCAGCTCGGCGCCGCCCGCCGGGCACTCGACGAGGCGCGGGAGATCCTCCTCGCCAAGGCGCCGCCCCCCGAGTTCGTCGCGTTGGCCACCAACGCAGCGGTGCAGCGCGCCTACCTGCGGGCCGAGGGCATCTGGCACGCGTGCCGGGCATCCGTGGAGGCCGAGCTGGGCTCCATGTGGGACGAGGCGCAACTCGATGGCCAGCTATCACGCACCCAGCGAGTGCGGCTCCTCGCCGCCAACGTCACCGCCAACGAGCAGGCCGTCGCCATCATCGACACGATGTGCGAGCTCACCGGCACGGTCACCCTCGACCGCACCCACCCGCTCAGCCGCTGTCGTCGCGATGCCGAGGTGCTTCGCGGCCATCTCGCCACCAACGGCCAGGCCGTGGAGTACGGCGGCCAGGTGGCCCTCGGTGTGGTCGGCGAGCACCTCCGGGTCTGATGCCGGCCGGGCCTCGTATCACGACATCGGGGACGATGCCCCACATCTCGTGACACCGACGCCGGGTTCTTGGCGACGGCTGCCATCATCAGCGATGTGCCCGACGACTTGGACCTCTGCCCGTGTGGATCGGGCGTGCCGCTCGACGCCTGCTGCGGACCGGTGGTGCGCGGCGAGCGGCCGGCGCCTACGGCTGAGCTGCTGATGCGGTCGAGGTTCTCCGCCTTCGCGCTGGGCGACGAGGCCCATCTCCTGCGGTCGTGGCATCCTTCGACTCGTCCGGAGTCGGTGCAGTTCGCGTATGGGCAGCGCTGGACCCAGCTCGAGGTGCTGGCGACCGTGGCCGGCGAGCTGCTCGACCGCGAGGGCGAGGTGGAGTTCCGGGCGCACTACGAGCGGCGCGGCAAGGCCGGCGTGCTCCACGAGCTCAGCCGCTTCGTGCGCGATGACGACGGCCGCTGGGTCTACCTCGGGGCGGTGGAGGCCGAGTACGACTGACTGGCCGTGACCGACCTCCGGTCGTGTCCCGGTAGCGCCGAGCGGCGCCACCAGTCGGCTGTCACGATCGCCGACCTCGTGCTCGCGGTGCCGGACGCGTGCTGGTCCAGGTCAGCCCAGAGCTGTTGGAGCAGGAACGATGCCCGCCACTACCTAGGGAGTCGCGCGCCCAAGTTGGGGTGGTGTTGCCGATGTGGCGGCCCCCGTCGTGGGCGCATCGTGGCGGTACGGGCAGATGGCCCGTGGGTCGCACCGGGGAGCCGGGCGACCGATCCGGGAGGGAGACCCGCCATGACCGCCACCGCCATGCCCCAGAACTTCGTCGGCCAGGCCTGGAGCACGACGCTCCGCCTGTTCGCCGCCATCGCCGTGCTGGCCATCCTGATCGTGGGCTCGTTCGCTGTCGGGCGCACCACCGCCGACGACGGCGGTGCCAAGGCGTCCGTCGTGTCCACCGCCACGCCCTCGGCTGCGGCCAGCTGCGGCCACACCGCTCATACGCCCCCCTGCTGACGGGACCGCCGTGACGGGACAGGAGGAACGGGTGCGCGGGGTGCGAGGAGCTCCCCGCCACCCGGGCAAGCTCATCCGCAGGGTCGTATCCTCGGCCGACATGAGGCTCCTCGAACGGGACGAGCAGTTGCAGACGGTCGTCGAGCGCTTCGGCCGGCTCGACGACGGGGGGCACCTCGTCCTCGTCAGCGGCGAGGCGGGAGCCGGCAAGTCCGCACTGGTACAGGAGCTCGTGGAGCGCCACCTCGGTGGCGCCGAGGTGCTGGTCGGCCGCTGCGACGACCTCTTCGCTCCACGCCCCCTCGGCCCCCTGGCCGACATCGTGCGAGGTCGGGGCGGCCCATTGGCTGCCGCGCTGGCTGCCGAGGACCAGGCCTCCGTGTTCGATGCCTTCCTGGCCGAGCTCTCGGCCCCACCGCACCCCACTGTCGTGGTGCTCGAGGACCTCCAATGGGCTGACGAGGCCACCCTCGACCTGCTGCGCTTCGTGGGCCGTCGTCTCGGTTCGCTCTCATGCCTCGTGCTCGCCACCCACCGCGACGACCTGCCTCACGACCACCCGCTGCGTCGCGCCATCGGCTCGCTCGTCGGCGCGCACGTCACCCGCCTCCACCTGGCGCCGCTGTCCGTCGATGCGGTGCGAACGCTGGTGGGCGACCGCCTCATCGACCCCGTGTCGCTTCACGCCAGCACGGGTGGCAACCCCTTCTTCCTCGTCGAGACGCTCGACGCCGCGCCGGGCACGCTGCCCGCGTCCGTGCGAGACGTCGTCCTCACCCGAGCCGTGCCCCTCAGCGGGGCCGCACGTGATGCGCTCGACGCCGCCGCGGTGCTGGGCCGCCAGGTCGGCGCCGACCTCATCCAGGTCGTGGGCGACTGCGACGGCCCAGCGGTCGACGAGTGCATCCGGGCTGGCCTGCTCGTCGACGACGGCGGTCACCAGGCCTTCCGGCACGAGCTCAGCCGGCAGGCTGTCGAGCAGTCGATGACCCCGCTGCGCCGCCGCCAGCTCCACGCCCGGGCACTGGCTGCCCTCGGTCCCGATGGCGACGTCGTGCAGCGTGCCCACCACGCCATCGGCGCCGGTGATCAAGAGGCGATCGTCGCGCTGGCCTGGCAGGCCGCCGACCAGTGCGTGGCCCTCGGCGCCTGGCGCCAAGCCGCCACCCTCTACGGGCAGGCTCTCGCGCACACGGGGCCGCTGCCGGACGACGACCGGCGCCGCCTCCTCGAAGCCCGGGCCACGACCTGCCTGCGGGTGGAGATGGTCGACGAGGCGCTCGCCGCTGGTGAGGAGGTCAAGGTCCTCCTCGCTGCGGTGGGGGATGAGGTCGCCATCGGTGAGTGGGAGGCCTGGCTGTCGGGTGCCTTGCGGGCAGGGGGGCGGCCCGCTGAGGCGTGGGTGGCGGCGGAGCGAGCGGTCGAGCGCTTGGCGCCCGCGGGCGACTCGCCCGCGCTGGCTCGGGCGCTCGCCAACCTGTCTGGCCACCAGCTTGTCTCAGGGCACTTCACCCAGTGCCTGGACACCGGCAAGCGTGGCTTCGAGATGGCCGAGCGGTTCGAGCTCGAGCAGCCCGCCCTGTCGGCCCTCGACAGCTACGGCACAGCGCTGACCTGTCTTGGTGACGTCGACGGCGGGGTGCGCGCCCTCGAGGAGGCACTGGACCGCGGGAAGCGAGCGGGGATCCCCGACGAGGCGGCGCGGGCAGCGCTGAACCTGGCCTACGTCCTGGCCGGGCAGGGCCAGCCCGCCCGCGCCCTTCCCGCCCTCGAGGACGGGATCGCGGCGGCCGAGGAGCATGAGCTGCACCTCCGCCTCAACTGCATGCGGCCGTCCCGGGCCGAGCTCCTCATGATGCTCGGACGTTGGAGCGAGGCCACGGAGGAGCTCGCCATCGTGCTGCGCGACCCGTTCGCCTCCGATCTCAACAGGTGCGCCGTGCTGCCCCTGCTCGGCCGCATCCGAGCTCGCCGCGGCGACCCGGGCGCGACCGAGCCCCTCGACGAGGCACTCACCATCGCCCTGCGCTGTGAGCAGGCGCAGCTCGTGGTGTCCACTCGGATCATCCGATCCGAGGCGGCTTGGCTCGTGGGGAACACGGTCAGCGCGGCCGCCGAGGTGGAGGCCAGCCTGCCGCTGGTCGAGCTGCTCGACCCCGTCATGGCGCGTGACCTGGCTCGCTGTGCACAGCGAGCGGGTGTGGCCTGGGTGCCGGAGGATCTGGCCGACGAGCCGACCCGGTACATCGTGTCGCGCGACCACCGCGCCCTGGCCCGCTTCTGGGAGGAGCGCGGCTGCCCCTACGACGCGGCCGACGCCCTCGCGGACAGCGACGAGGTGGACGACGTTCGCCGGGCCTTTGAGCAGCTCACCTTCCTCGGGGCGCGTCCACGGGCCCAGATGGCGGCCCGGCGCCTGCGCGAGCTCGGCGCCCGCGACGTGCCACGCGGTCCGCGTGCCAGCACCCGTGCCAACGCGGCCGGTCTCACCGCTCGCGAGGTGGAGGTGGCTGCTCTGCTGGCCGACGGGCTCACCAACGCCGGCATCGCCGAGCGCCTCATTGTCTCGCAGAAGACGGTCGACCACCACGTGTCCGCCGTGCTTGCGAAGCTGGCGGTGTCGAGCCGCCGTGACGTGGCCCGAGCGGCCGCAGAGCTGGGGATCGACCTCACGGAGGCAGACAGCAGCGTCGGCCGCTGAGCAGCCCTTCCTGGCGCCGCTACAGGCAACGATCTGAGATCGACTGTCATACCCCGTTCGTACCGTGCGACGCATGGGAACGGCGCGGGATGAAGACGGCGACGAAGAGCGGCAGGATCGAGAGGCGTGGCGTGCCGCTGTCGAGACGGTGATGGCTCGCCTGGCCGCCGGTGAGAGGGGCGCGGTGTGGGAGCTGCACGACCTGGCCGAGGCGTCGCTGGCCCGCATCGTGCGGGGGGAGGCACGGCGGATCGACTTCCGCATCACCTCAGAGGACGTCATCGACCTCACGCTCGATGCCGCCGTCGCCCTGGCGGATCTCGCCCCCGCGTGGAAGCCCGACGGGGCCCTCCCGTGGGTGTGGGCCCATCACCGCATCACTGCCCTGGTGCACCGTCACGTTGGCACCTTCACTCGTGAGCTCGACGACGCCCACCTCGACATCGAGGCCCCGCTGCCGCTCCCGGCGATGGACGATCCCCGGGAGGTGCTCCGAGCGGTGGCCCGGCGTCACCCCGCCGCTCACGCCCTCGACCGTCGCCTCACGGCCACCGTCACCGAGCGCGATGCGCAGATCTGGCTCGGCGTGCAGATGGAGCGCGCCAGTGGCAACCGGTCGCCGGCGGTCACCGTGGCGGTCGACCACGACATGCGTCCCGACGCGGTGCGCAAGGTCGTGCAACGCGTGGGCCAGCGTCTCGATGAGGTTGCCTGACGCGCAGGGGGCCGGCCGAGGATCCCTCGGCCGGCCCACACGGTTCACCGATGGGTTAGGAGCAGGCCCGCACCTTCGGGTTGAAGTCGGCGAACACGCCGGCGGGGTTCCCCTTCCAGATCCACGCGTGCAGCACCCACAGGCCGAGGTTGGGGTTGGCGTGCAGCGACTGGCCGAGCACCTCGGGCGCCGTGGTGCTCAATGACATCGGCACGATGTACTCCACGGCCACCAGCTTCGGTCCCTGTTCGGTCACCTCGTACACCAAGGCCTCGGGAGCCAGCGGATCGAGGTCGGCATCGACGCCCTTGAGGTAGTGGATGCCCATGCCGCCCGCAGCGTCGTCGAAGCACACGTCGAGCAGGTCGTACCCGGCCTGGGTCGCGGCTGCCACGTCGTGGAACTGCGTCGTGGCCTGGCGAACCTTGGCCAGATCGGCCCGAGCGATGGGTGCATCGGCGCCCGAGGGCGCACCGGTGGCCACTAGGCCCACGAGCGCCACCGAGGTGCACGCCACCACGGCGGCGGCGACTCGTACGGCCCTCACCGTGATGCCTCGTAGAAGTAGGGGTCGAGCACCGTGACCTGGCTGATCTGGTCGACGGGAAGACCGTTCGTGCCTGCGGCCACCCGGATGGCCTCTGGCGTGGGAGCGTCGTAGATGCACCACGTGGTGCGATCGTCGTCGCTCACGTAGGAGTGCACCCACGTCACCTGCTGGTCGCCGTTGCCGGCCACGATCCCCTCGACGGCCTTGCGACCTGCCTCATCGATCGGGAAGTGCAGGCCGTCGGGAAACGAGCGCTGCACGAGGTACCTGGGCATGATTGCCTCCTGGGTGGTCGGGGAGGCCGGTGTGACCTCCCGTCGACCGTACGAAGGTTCGGGTTCCGCGCCATCGGGACCGGCTCCCTAGGTTGCGCTCACCCACACCCCATCTTGGAAGCCGATGGGCACGGGCGGCGGGCCACCAGCCGCACCAACGTGGTGCGGATCACGACGCAGCCCCGCTAGCGGAACTCGAGACCCTCGAAGTCGCCCTTGCTGCGCCAGGCGTCGATGTACTGGAAGTAGGCCGTCGCTCCGCCGGGGTAGCCCACGAACCACTCGCGTCCGACCCCGCCGGGCTGCCCCTCGTTGTTGTAGTAGCCGGGGGTGCAGTCGGCCGAGCCGATGATGCCGAGGTTGGGCCCGCCGAGAAGCAGCTCCATCCAGGCGTCCTCGGCCTCCTTGGTGACCTCGATCTCACGGTGCCCGTTGTCGAGGGCGTGACTCACCATCAATGCGACCGTCTTGCCCCCTTCGACGAAGTTGTGGGGGACGTTCGAGATCAGGTTGGCGCCCTGGGACACCTGCACGATGAACAGGTTGGGGAAGCCGTGCACGTGCATCCCGTGCTTGGTGCGCATGCCGTCGATCCAGTGCTCCGAGAGCGTGCGGCCGTCGAGGCCCGTGGCGTCGTAGCCGGCGCGGCGGGTGTAGTCCGTGCCCACCTCGAAGCCTGACGCGTAGATGATGCAGTCGACCGGGTACTCCACGCCGGCCACCACGACTGCGTCCTCCGTGATGCGCTCCACCCCTTTGCCGTCGGTGTCGATGAGGTGGGTGCTGGGCTCGTTGTAGGCCTGCAGGTACTCGTCGTGGAAGCAGGGCCGCTTGCAGAGCTGTCGATACCAGGCCTTCAGGCCCTCCGCGGTCTCTGGGTCCTCGACGATGCCGTCGACCCGAGCGCGGATCTCGGACATCTTCTCGAAGTCGGAGTCCTCGAAGGCTGCCATCATCCCCTCGGGGGTGAAGTCCTCCGGCGGCAAGCTCATGATCTTGTCGCGCACCCGCCGCGCCAGGTCGGTCCAGCCGTCCATCACGAGGTCTTCCTCGGCGAGCCCGCCGGTCTGGATGGCGGTGAAGTTCTCCAGCCAGCGCTGCTGCCAGCCAGGCGTGGCGATCTCCGCGAACCACTCCGGGTCCGTAGGTCGGTTGGCCCGCACGTCGACCGACGACGGGGTGCGCTGGAACACGAACAGCTCGCCGCACGCCCGGGCGAGGTGGGGGATGCACTGCACGGCGGTGGCGCCGGTGCCGATGATGGCCACTCGCTTGTCGGCCAGGTTCTCCATCGGCGCGCCCTGCGGGTCGCCGCCGGTGTAGTGGTAGTCCCACCGACTGGTGTGGAACGAGTGGCCCTGGAACGATTCGATGCCGGGGATCCCCGGCAGCTTGGGCACGTGCAGCGGGCCGGTGCCCATGGCCAGGAACTGCGCCGTGAACTCGTCGCCCCGGTTTGTGCGCACGATCCAAGCGGACCGGCCGCTGTCCCACTCGAGGTCGGTGACCTCGGTGTGGAACAGCGCGTTGTCGTAGAGGCCGTACTGCTTGCCGATGCGCTGGCAGTGCTCGAGGATCTCGGGCGCGTGCGCGTACTTCTCGGTGGGCATGTGCCCGGTCTCCTCGAGCAGCGGCATGTACACGAAGCTCGCGGTGTCGCACTGGGCGCCCGGGTAGCGGTTCCAGTACCAGGTGCCGCCGAAGTCGCCGCCCTTCTCGATGATGCGCACGTCGTCGACGCCGGCCTCCTTGAGCCGAGCGCCGGTGACCAGGCCTGCGAAGCCGCCGCCGATGAACGCAACGGTGACGTGGTCGGTCTTGGGGGCGCGCTCCACCAGCGGGGTGTAGGGGTCGTCGAGGTAGTGGGCCAGCTGGTCCTTGAGCTGCAGGTACTGCGCGTTGCCGTCGGGGCGCAGCCTCTTGGCCCGCTCCTGGGCGTACTTCTGCTTCAGGGAGTCGATGTCGGTGGTGGTCATCGAGCGTGAGTCAAGGCGAACTTGACCGCCCGGTCAAGTGCGGTTCACTCTCAGCCTCAACCGCTCGATGGCCGAACCTGGCACTCGACGCGGTCCGCAAGGTGTTCCAGCGCGTCGGCGAGCGCATCGACGACGTGACCTGATGACGTTCTCGGGCGGAAAACCCGCCCAGGGGACGGAGAGATCGCCCGAGAACGCCTGGTGGGGCTCGCTTGCGGTCAGCTCTCCCCGAGGACGGCCTTGCTCTCGCGCACGGCTGATGCGTAGATGCCCTTGGCCATCAGCGAGGTCTCGGCCTTGCGGCGCCGCTCGTAGACCTCGGCCCGGATCGTCTGCACGGCGTGGTCCTCGGGCGCGGCCAGGCCGGCCTGCTCCGCCAGGTGACAGGCCAGACGGAGGTCGCCCGCCGCGGCCAGCTCGTCGGCCCGCTTGGCGAGGGGGAGGGCTCCGCCGGCCAGCGATGCCATCTCCGCGGCGAGGGCGCTGGCTGGCGCGGGCTTGAGGGTGGCCGGGTCGCCGTCCCACCATCCGCCGTAGCGACGCCAGATGTTGCGCACGACGAACTCGGGCTCGTCGTAGAGCGGCCGCAGGAACGGACGGGCCAGCACGGCGTCGGGCACCTGCACCTCGTGGATGATCTTGTCGAGGCGCGCGCCCGCGTTCATGCGCTCGAGCACCGCGGCCACGAGCTGCTCGAGGGCGGTGGCCACCTCGTCGAGCACCAGGGCGATGCGGTCCTTGCCGCCGATGGGCAGGCCGTGGGCGGGGAGCAGCAGGTCGGGCTCCATGGCCGCCATGGTGCGCAAGGCGACGGCCCACTGCTCGGGGTAGCGCTGCACCTTCTGCGGGTTGCCGGCATTGGGGAAGTTCCAGATGAGGAAATCACCCGCGCAGATGGCGCGCTGCTCGGGCAGCCAGGCCCACGTGTGGTCGTCGGTCTCGCCGCGCGCGTGGTGGAGCTCGATGGTGGCGCCGCCCGCGTCGAGCGTCATGGCCGAGCGGTAGGTGACGTCGGGCTCGGCGGTGGAGTCGGGCAGGAACCGAGCCGTGCCACCGATGCCGAGGTTGTCCGAGGGCGCCAGCCACCCGAACTGGCGCTGGTTGATCGACAGGTTCCACCCGTTCGTGCGCCGGTAGCGCTCGAAGCGCTCGCTCACGGCCTCGTGGGCGACCACCTGCGGACGCGTGTGGCCACGGGCTTCGGCATCGGCGATGAACGCGCCGCTGCCGCCGACGTGGTCGACGTGGCCATGCGTGTAGACGAGGTGGGACAGCGGCTCGGTGCTCCACGTCCGAAGGCTCTCAACGCACGCGGCCCCAGTGTGGGCGCCGCTCGTGTCGAAGGCCACCAGCCCATCGGCGGTGCGCAGGAGCACCACGTGGGAGAACGACTCGATGACGGCGAGGTCGTCGCCGACCTCGGAGAGCTCCTGGGTGACCCGGTTGACGGGTTCGTCGGCGTGGCCGGCATCGATGATGCGGGCGCTCAGCTCCAGCAGGTCGGCCATGGTTCCCCCTGGGTGATCGGCGAACCCGAACCCTGTCACACGCTCGGAGCGCGCACCGCCCGATCAGATCGAGGGGGCGGGCGTGAAGGCGAGGTCGTCTTCGTCGAGGGCGGCGGTGCGCTCGCAGTACCAACCGGCCGAGTGGGGCAGCTGGGTGACCACCTCGCCGGCACTCGTGCGGAAGTAGCTGTCGCAGCCGTCGCTCCACACCGTGTCGGCCAGCCTGGCGGTCAGCTCGTCGGTGTAGCGCTGCATCGCATGGGGCCGCACCTCGGTGCTCGTCGCTTGGCGTTTGGTCATCGCGGTCATGGCCTCGGCGATGTAGCGGGCCTGTGCCTCGAGGACGACGAGGATCGAGTTGCCGCCCTGGTTCGTGTTCGGCCCGTACATCATGAAGAGGTTGGGGAAGCCGGGCACGGCCATGCCCAGGTAGGCGCGGGGCACGCCGGCCCAGTGCTCGTGCAGGCTCGTGCCTGCGCGTCCCACCACGTCGATGCCGCGGAGGAACTCCGTGGCGCGGAAGCCGGTGCACAGCACGATCGTGTCGCATGTGCGCTTCGTGCCGTCCGCCGTGACGATGCCAGTGGGGGTGATCCGTTCGATGGGGTTGGTCACCAGCGTCACGTCGTCGCGCTGGATGGCTGGGTAGAACGCGCTGGAGATCAGCGTGCGCTTGCAGCCGATCGGGTAGTCGGGCGTGAGCCTCGCCCGCAGCGCTGGGTCGGCCACCTTGCGTTCGAGGTAGCCGCGTGCGATGTCCGCGATCAGGGCACCGACGGGGTCGCCGTGCACGAAGGTGGTGGCCGACTCGAACTGCGCGTAGAGCTCGTCGCGCAGGGCGCGGGCGGTGGCCGGATCCTTGGCGAAGCGACGCTTCTCCTCGTCGGTGAAGGCTTCGTCCTTGCGGGGCAGGATCCAACCTGGGGTGCGCTGGTACACGTCGAGATGCTCGGTGATGGGTGCGATGGCGGGCACGATCTGGATCGCGCTGGCGCCGGTGCCGATCACGGCCACCCGTCTACCGGTGAGGTCGTGGTCGTGCTGCCAGCGGGCCGAGTGGAACACCGTGCCCCCGAAGTCGGCGAGGCCGTCGATGGCCGGCTCGATCGGTGTGTGGAACAGGCCGATCGCGCTGACGAGCACCCGTGCCTCGTGCTCCCCGCCGTCCGCGGTGCGCAGCCGCCAGCGTTGCGTGGGCTCGTGCCACTCGGCGGCGGAGATCGAGGTGCTGAGGCGAAGCTTCCGCCGCACGTCAAGGCGGTCGTAGCAGTGCTCGACGTACTCGAGGATCTCGGGTTGCGTGGCGTAGGAGCGCGACCAGTCGGCCTTCGGCGCGAACGACAGGGAGTAGAGGTGCGACGGCACGTCGCACGCCGCGCCTGGGTAGCTGTTGGCCCGCCACGTGCCGCCCACGCCGTCGGCGCGCTCGAAGAGCACGACGTCGTCGATCCCGACGATGGCGAGATGGTGGGCGAGGGCCAGTCCGGCAAAGCCGGCGCCGATGATCGCCACCTCACTGCTCGTGGTGGCGCTCATGAGGGCGAGTCGCCCGTGGCGAGACGCTCGAGGTTGGCGGTCGCCCCGGAGTCCACCAGCTCCACGAGCACCCCGTCGGGATCGACGACGACGGCCATGGCGATGCCCGATACCTCGATCCGGCGAGGCGAACCGCCGAGTCCCAGCGCGGCCAGGCGGTCGATGGCGGCGTCAAGATCCGTGACGATCGACAGAAGGAGGAAGCCCGCGGACACGTGCTCGGCGGTGGGGGAGGCAGCTTCGGCGATTCCCAGGTCGACGAGCTCGACGATGGCCGCATCTGGGTGGGCGGGGTCGCCGAGGAACACGGCGCGCAGTGACGTCGACGGTGCGCGCAGCAGCGTGGACCAGTCGCCCTCGAACTGCTCGTCCATCAGCACCGAGAACCTGAGGCCGTCGCACCAGAACCGCAGGCTCGCGTCGATGTCGGTCACGCAGATCGCGGAGTGGTGCACCCTGCTCATCAATGCTCCCTGACGGTCAGCCCGAACGGCGGCGGTGCCGACCGGTTGAACGAGCAACTTAGGCTCGGCGTCCACGTCATCGAACACCGGGATCGGGGAGGCCGCGTTGCGAGGGTTGTCAGAGAGCGGCGCACGCCTTGCAGTTGTGGTGGGCGGCGCGTCAGGGATCGGAGCGGCGGTCGTGGCACGGCACCGCGCCGCGGGCACTCGGGTCGTGGTGTGGGACCTGAGCGACACGGCCGATGTCGCGTGCGACATCTCCGACGCCGACCAGGTGATCGCCGCCACCGAGTGGACCACCACCGAGCACGGCGTGCCCGACACGGTGACGATCACCGCAGGCATCGGCCACAGCGGGATGCTGCTCGACCTGCCGAGCGACGATTGGGACCGCGTGATGGGCACCAACGCCAAGGGCGTGTGGCTGTCGATGCGAGCCCTGGCCCAGCCGATGCTGGCGAGCGGTGGTGGCTCGATCGTGGCGATCAGCAGCGTGAGCGGGCGCCTGGCCGACCGGTCGATGGGGCTCTACTGCGCCTCCAAGGCGGCCCTCGACATGCTGGTGCGGGTAGCGGCCGCCGAGTGGGCGCCCACCGTGCGGGTGAACGCCGTCGCTCCCGGCGTGACCGACACCCCGATGCTGGGCAGGGCCCCCCGTGACGGGGCATGGCTGGCCGGCGTGGCGAACCGCACGGCCCTGGGTCGACTCGGCTCGCCTGACGACATCGCCGAGAGCGCGCTGGCCGTGCACGCCATGGGATGGGTGACCGGCCAGATCGTCCTGTGCGACGGCGGTCTCTCGCTGCACAGCCCCATCGACCCGCTCGGCCGGTAGGTTGCGGGCATGAGCGAATGGGTCCACTGCAGCACCTGATCGGCGATTGGGAAGGCGAAGGCGGGCTCGACAGCGCCTTCTCGCACTCGAAGGGCGAGGTGCTGTCCACCTCCTATCTCGAGAAGTCTCGGCGCCCCTGGCTATGGCATCTCGGAGAAGGCCTACCTCGCGCAGAAGGCCAGCTCCAAGGCCTGCACGGTGACCATCACGGCCAACCCGGACGACACGTGGTCGTACGCGAGGAGACCACGCTGCTCATGGCGGAGTTCGACGAGCCGTTCCCCCACACCGACGCAACCACCCTGCACCGCGTCGGGTGACCGTTCGCGGGTGACGCCTGGCCAGCGCCCCCTGACCTGTCACGAAATCGGGGACGATGAGCCAGATCTCGTAACACGCGGGGCCAGACGAGGCGACGGGCTGGCCTAACTGACGACGGTGTCGGTTCGGAAGATGTCGAGCAGGGGCTCGCCGCATGCCGAGCAGGCGCCGTCGGTGACGGGGGTCGCCGCGCCGCAGGGGCAGAACGCCACCCGGCCGTGGTTGCTCGAGATCTCCCAGATCGCCGAGAAGTGGGTGTGCTGCCAGCCGTCTCGGTACAGCCCCTTCACCGCGGCGCGGTGCTCGGGGGTGCTTGCGAAGCGGTGGGCATCGTCGGCGGTGCGCCACAGCGCGAACAGGGAGATGGTCGGCCCGTCGGGCCAGCTGTACCGGCGGATGAAGCCAGGAGCCTCGGCCAGCATGGCCATCAGCTCGACGGCCGCGCTCCAGAAGTGATCGGCCCCCTCCTGGGTGGCGAAGGTGGCTTGCAGCAGGAGGATCGCCCCGGCCGCCTCGGGCCCGAGCTGGCCATCCTCGCCGGGGCCCTGCTGGGTGATCAGGATGGAGGGCGACATGCTCATGCGCGGGATGGCCGCCATCGCGGCGATCACGTCCGGGGGTGGGGGAGCCACCAGCAGATCGGTCATGGAAGGCTCTCTTTCGTCCGAGCTAAACTAGGTTGAATACAGTGACGATAGGATGAAATGGTCAAGCCCGTCAAGAAGCGCACCTACGAGTCACCGGTCCGCCAGGAGCAGGCCGCCCAGACACGGGCGCGCGTCGTCCAGACGGCCGCCGAGCTGTTCGAGGCGAAGGGCTATGCCCGCACCACGATCAAGCAGATCGCCGACAGTGCCGATGTGGCCGTCGACACCGTCTACGCCACCTTCGGCAGCAAGCCTCGCGTGCTGACTGCGGTCATCGACGAGCGCCTCGGCGGGGGTGCGCCCGTCGGCAACGTGATGGATCGTCCCGAGGCGCTCGCGGTGCGCGACGAGCCCGACCAGCGCCGCCAGATCGACCTCCTGGCCCACGATCTCGCCAACGTCGTGACGCGCGTCGGGCCGGTGTTCGAGATGCTCCGCTCGGCGGCATCGGTGGAGCCGCAGCTGGCGAAGATCTATGCGGAGATGCAGACCTACCGGGCCGCCAACATGGCCCGCGCCATCGAGTGGTTGCTGGCCCGGGGCCCGCTGCGCGTGAGTCCAGAGCGTGCCGTCGACACGCTCTGGACCATCGCGGCTCCGGATGTGGCTCGCATGCTCTTCGAGCTGCGGGGCTGGAGCACCGAGGACTACGCCGAGTGGCTGAGCGACACGCTCGCCCGAGCGCTGCTCCCCGACGCGTAGGCGAGCGCCCTCAGGCGTTGGCCGTCATCTTCTCGTAGGCATCGGCCAGCTCGTAGAGGGCCTTCTTGCCGTCGCCCCGGTACGACGCGCCGTGCATGATCGCCAGCGTCGACGGTTCGAGGTCGCCCAACGAGCGGAGCGTGGCCGCCGTGTGCGGCGCCAGGCAGGTGGCGTGGAACATCTCCTCGGCGGCCATGGCCGGATCGATGACGTCGTCGGTCGTGAGGGCGGGCGGGGCGCCGACCTGGGAGAACAGGTCGCCGCACAGCAGGGTGCCGGTGGTCTCCTCGAAGAGCACTTGGGCCTCCCAGCCGTGAGGCACATGCGGCGTGGAGATCTGGCGCAACCGCTTGCCACCGATGTCGAGCACCTCGCCTTCCTCGAGGGCACGGGGCGGTCGGTCGCACAGGTCGTTGAGAGAGATGTCGCAGCCGAGGGCCCCGTGGGCCACTTGGCTCGATGGCGCGGCGGTGAGCCACATGTTCATCGAGCCGCACTCGTCCGCCTCCACGTGCCCGAAGGTGATCCACCGCAACGACTCCACGGGGAGCACCGTGGCCACGGCCTCGGCAACGAGCGGGAACATCCCCCGAGGCCCGGTGTGGAAGAGCAGCGGCTCCTGCCCGCGCACGAGGAACTGGTTGAAGGTGAACCCCTCGGGGCTCACGTCGGGGATCCAGGTCGAGATCCGGAAGATGTCGGCCGCGATCTCGTCCACTGTGGGTGTCATGGGTTCCATGCCCTGAAGGCGTTCCGAACCCGGACATTCCGTTCAGTCAGGACTGAACGATCCAGCGGGGGTCACCCCCGACCGGTTCGTAGGCGCAGTACATGCCCGTGCGCACCCCCCGATCGAGCGCCGCGCCGGGACCCGGCAAGGCCTCGGCGAGGTTGGCGATAGCGGCGCGCAGGGCACGGGTGACGTTGAGGCGGGCTCGTTCCGCAGCGGACCCCGCCACCCGGCTGCGGCCTCCGAGGCCGAAGGCCTGCGCCAGCTGACCCACCAGCGCGTCGAGCTCGCCTCGCAGGGCCTCGGCCTCCTCGAGTTGACCGTCGTCAAGCGCTTCGTCCACCGCGGTGCGCAGCGCCTCGATGCGGTGGCGATAGGCAGTGCGGGCCTGGGTGTCGAGGAGCTCGCCTGCATCACCGAGGGATCGGCGCTCGGGTTGGCCGGCCGTGCCCACCCCCTCGATCCGGTCCACGAGGTCGAGGGCGTGGCGCTCCGCGCCAGGGGCGGCGACGAGCTCGGCCAGGTAGCGCAGGCCCTTGGTGTCGCGCAGGCGCACGCTCGTGCCGTCGCTGGCGGCCACCCACCAGCCACCGTCGCGCGTGAGGCTGACGGTGCGTACGTCGGGCCGACCCCCTTGTCGCGTGGTGAGTCGTCCGAGCAGCGCGACATCGGCGGGAGTGAGCACGACGTCGAGCGTCGCCACCGTCGCGGCGGCGGCCGCCGCAGTGGTGGCGGCGGCTCCGGGGACGCCCGCCTCTTCGTGGAGACGTGCCAGGTCGAGCTGGAGGGTGGCGCGCAGCCACGGCAGCTGCGTGGGGTCGAGGTCGTCGATGGTCGTCTCGAGGGCGGTGATGGCTCCGTCGATGTCACCTGTGGCCCTCAGGAGGCGAGCCCGTGCTGCCGTGGAACGAGCCCGCAAGGTGGGGATCGTGAGCGCTCGGGTGCGCTCCTGCAGCGCGTCGCAGGTGGCCATCGCGGCATCGAGATCGCCGGTTGCGAGGTGGGCATCGAGCAGCAAGGTGAGCAGCTCCACGGCCCGCAGCTGGTCGGTGGCGATCAGTCGCAGGCCGCGTTGGGCGGTGGCCAGGGCGAGGTCGTGATCGCCCCGCTCGAGGTGCAGGCGGGCAGCGGGGAGGAGGGCCTGCATGGACTGGTCCTTGCCCAGCAGCAGCGCCTCGGCGTCCGCGAAGCGGCCTTGTCGGGTGCGGAGGTCGGCCAGCGCGATGGCGGGGTGCCACGCCGGTGCGCCTCCCATCGCCGTCTCGAACTCGGAGATCGATCGGAGCAGCACGGCTTCGGCCGCGCTCCACTGGCCCATCTCCATGAGCAGGGTGGCGTGCACGCTGTTGCAGTGGCTCGACAGGAAGACCGGCCCGGGTGGGACGGCGCCGATGAGCCCCTGTTGGCGGAGCAGATCGGCCCAGGTGCTGGCCCGGCCGAAGTCGGCCGCGAAGTAGCAGGCCGTGAAGAACGAGCACACCGACTTGGCCGCCGCGGCAGCGTCGTCGGCCGGTCCGCAGGCGAGGGCCATCGCCTCGTCGAGCAGCGCCATGCCCTCGCCCACTCGACCGGCCTGTACGTGGGCGAGGCCGGCGTCGGCCAGAGCCTTGGTCTCCAGGTTGAGGTCACCGAACCGTCGAGCCCGGTCGAGGGCCAGCTCGGCTCCCGCCAGCAGCACAGCAGGGTCGTCGACGTCGCAGCCCATGGCTGCCACCGCCACCCATCCCTGCTCCAGGCACGGCGGCTGGTCCGCGACGAGGCGCGTCGCCCGTGCGAACCACGCGCGTGCCGCGGTCAGGTTGCCGAGGTAGTTGGCCAACGTGTCGCCCAGGCGAACGCAGGCCATGGCGGCCTGGCAGGGCCGGTTGGCCGCAGTGAACCCCCGGATCGCGGCGGAGAGGTGGGTGACCGCCGCTTCCGCGTCGAAGCGACCGAAGGCCTCATCGGCGCGTGCGAGCGCTTGCTCCGCGTCCTCGATCCCCGACATCGGGCCAGCATCCCACTCGTGCTGTGGTCCCGTTGCGCGACGGAAGGCGCGCTAGGCCATGTCGCGGCGCCGGAGGCCGTCGAGTCCGGCGATGGTGAGCATCAGGGCCGCGGCGAGGAGCGCCACGATCGGCATGGCGCGCACCGCCGTGCCCGGCAGCTGGGGCACGTGGGCGAACGGGGACAGGTCCATCACGGGTTGCGGCAGCTTGAACAGCGGTCCGAACTCACCGAGCAGCAGGAAGGTGACCAGCGCACCCCATCCAACGCCCGCGGCGCGCGCACCGACCCCGAAGGCGGCCACCACGATCCCGATCACCACCCAGATGGCTGGGAGCTGCACGAGCGCCCCGCCGAGCACGTCGAGCACGTCGGCGGCGCGGCGCGTGTGCCAGGCGTAGGCCCCTCCCGCGGTGACCCCGGCCGCCAACGACAGGCAGGTGGTGCCAGCCATCGCCACGATGAGGTGGCTGCCGGCCCATCGCCACCGCCCTACGGCGGTGGCCAGCACGGGCTCAGCCCGCAGGGAGGTCTCCTCGCTTCGGAGGCGCAGGGCCGCGTGCACGCCATAGGCGGCGGCAACCAACCCGAGCACGCCTAGCTCCGCGGCGAGGAACGCATCGGTGAGGCTCTTCTCACCGCCGAGCCGACGGATCATGTCGCGGGCCTGCGGGCTGTCGAGGAGCGACCCCACGTCGGTGGCGATGCTGCCGACGAGGACGCCGAGGGCCGCGAAGGCCGCCGTCCACGTCAGCAGCGCGCCGCGCTGGAGTCGCCAGGCCAGGCCGAGCGCGCTGTGCAGCAGCGGACCGGCGCGGACCGGACCGGGCCGCTCCGGGAGCAGTCCCGCACCGAGGTCGCGTCGGCCAGCGAGGACGTAGGCCGACTTCGTCGCGGTGACCGCGAACGCGGCGAGGAGAACCAGGACCCACCAGCGCTCGCCCGCGAACGCACGCACCTCGTGTGCCCAGCCGACCGGCGAGATCCAGGTGAGCCAGCGGAGGCGGGGGCTCGTGTCGCCGATCCCCCGGAGCACGTAGGTGAGCCCCAGGAACCCGATCGACAAGCTGGTGGCGTTGCGGGCGGTGGTGGTGAGCTGCGCGGCGACGGCGGCGGCCGCCGCGTACGCAAGCCCCGCCCCGGCCCACGCGGCACCGAAGCCGACAGCGCCTCCCGTCGGCAGTCCCACCACGAGGAGCCCGGCGGCGCTGCCGACACCGATCGTGGCGCTGGTGAGGGCGGCGATGGCCAGCGCGGCGGTGAGCGGGGCCCGCCGGCCCACCACGGTGGCGCCGAGGAGCTCGAGTCGGCCGGCCTCCTCCTCGGCTCGCGTGTGGCGCACCGTGATCATCGCGGTGAGCACCGCCACCATGGCCGTGCCGAGCACGCTGAGCTTCAGAAGCGACACGGCACCGAGCGAGGTGCGGTCGTAGATCCGGCCGTACAGCGCCACGAGCGAGGGCGTGCCGTTGATGGCGTTGGCTGCCTGCACCCGAGACGCCACGGTGGGGTAGAGGTCGACCGTGGCACGGGCTGACCCCGCCACCATGAGCACGAGCACCGAGATCCAGGCGGGGAGCAGCAGCCGGTCTCGACGGAGCCCGAGCCGGAGCAGCGCCCCGGTGCCCTCGAAGCCGCGCCCGGGGCTGATCACCGGGTAGTCGCATCCTCGACCGCTGGCGCAGGAGCCGTCGAGTAGTGGCGGAGGAAGAGCTCCTCGAGGGTTGGGGGCTGGCTGGTGAGGGTTCGCACGCCGGCCGCTGACAGGTGCCGCAGCACGTCACCGAGCTGGGCCACGTCGACGTGGCAGTGCAGGTGCACAGCGGGTCCGTCGAGCGTGTGCACCACGAGGTCGTGCACCCCTGGGTGGGTATCGAGACCGGGCGGCAGCGCCTCGAGCTCGGCGGTGACCGACGTGCGCGTGAGGTGGCGCAAGCCGGCCAACGTGCCCGTCTCGACCGTGCGTCCCTGGCGGATGATGCTCACTCGATCGCAGAGGGCCTCGGCCTCGGCCAGGATGTGGCTGCTCAGCAGCACGGTGCGGCCCTCGCGGCGATCGCTGGCGAGGACGTCACGAAAGGCCTGCTCCATCAGGGGATCGAGCCCGGCGGTGGGCTCGTCGAGCAGCAGTAGCTCGACATCGGCAGCGAGGGCGGCGACGAGGGCCACCTTCTGACGGTTGCCCTTGGAGTAGGCGCGCCCCTTCTTGGAGGGGTCGAGCTCGAAGCGCTCGAGCAGCTCGTCGCGGCGGCGCGGGTCGAACCCGCCGCGCAGCCGTCCGAGCATGTCGATCACCTCGCCGCCGGTGAGCTCGGGCCACAGCGACACGTCACCGGGCACGTAGGCCAGGCGGCGATGCAGGCGGGCGCCGGCCCGCCACGGCTCCTCCCCGAACAGCTCGACGGTGCCCCCATCGGCGCGCAGCAGGCCGAGGAGCACCCGGATGGTCGTGGTCTTGCCGGAGCCGTTCGGACCGAGGAAGCCATGGATCTCCCCAGGCGTGACCTCCAGGTCGAGCCCGTCGAGCGCGGCTGTGCGGCCGAACGACTTCCGCAGCCCTGCGATGCGGATCGGCGAGATGCCCCTGCTCACCGACCCAGCCTCGCACCTCCCTGCAGAGTCGGCGGTCCACCACGATCGTGGGCGTGCGGCTCGTAGCCTCAACGCATGCTTGATGATCCTCGCCGTGCTGCCCGGGGTCGTCGGCTGCGCGAGGAGCTCGAGGAGAGCGGCTTCACCTTCGATGGGTCCGAGGCGTGGCAGGAGATGCTGCTCGACGAGGTGGTGCACGCCGTCCACCCCCATGTGCACGAGCGGCGCGTGGCCAGCATGGGGGCCATCATCGACCCCCGATCCGACCCGGTCACGTGGGAGGCGGGCACTGACCTGCGCATCGTGGAGCGGCCGATCGCCGAGCAGCCGCTGGCCTGGGCGCGCCGGTTTGCCGACGGGCTGTCGAGCTGGCTGATCCGCCGCTCGGACGGCCAGGCCGCGTGGGCCGTCTTCGATCGCGCGGCGGGCTCCGAGCGCGATCTCCGCGTGCTCTCGGAGGTGTTCGACGCCACCATCGTGCAGCGCCATCCCGCCGGTTCCGTGCGGGTGGTCGGCCCGGCAGGGGTGTGGCGGTGGGAGCGGTTCGACTGGCACCACGAACAACCCGTGTCCGCGTGGATCGACGCGCTGGCGGTGAGCGCCGAGCACGGCGACCCAGCCGTGTTGGAGGCGATGCTCAAGTTCGCCGTGCACGACCTCGGCGCATGGGGCATCGGCGCGCTGTTGATCTACCGTCCCGACACTGAGCCAGGCCCGATGGTGGAGGAGCGCCTTCCGCTCCCACCCTTCCTCGACATCCTCCGACCCATGGCACTCGCGCCGCTGCGCCACGCGCTGTCCCAGCTGGACGGCGCCGCGATCTTCGACGCATCGGGCACCCTCCGGCAGCTCGGCGTACGTCTCGTGCCGAGCGCCGATGCCGAGGAGAGGGTCGAGGGCTACCGCGGCATGCGGCACACGGCGGCGCGTCGCTACAGCTACGACGACCCCAACGCCACGGTCATCGTCGTGAGCGAGGACGGGCCGGTGACCGTGCTGCGCAACGGCGAGCTCCTCGGTGCGTCGCCCCTTCCAGCCGTGAGCGACGACTGATCACGTCTCCACCGCTCCGCCCCGGGTGGTGGTGAGCGGCACCTCGCCCTCGATCCGCGGCACCTCGATCTCGGCCGTGACCGTGCCGGCGACGCGCTCGTAGCGCACCACGTTCAGCACGGCCCCGTAGACGATGAGCCGGCCGTAGACCAGCAGCCACGCCAGCACGGCGAACACCACGCCGAGCGAGCCATAGAGCGCGGACGACGACGCGACGACCCGCGGCACGTAGATCGAGCCGATGGCCTTGAGCGCCTCGAAGCCCACCGCCACGAGGAGTGCGCCAGGAAGGTGTGCGCGCCAGCCCACGTGGCTGTTTCCGAGGGCGAGGTAGGTCCACACGAACAGCACGGTGGTGAGGGCGACGCCGAGCAGGATCGTGGGCGGCTTGGCCGGACCCGGCGCCCAGCGCAGCACCGGCCCGAGCGCAGCGGTGGAGAGGAACAGCAGCCCGGCACCGACGAGCCACTTGAGCGCGACGGCCTTGTCGAGGAGCCCGCGGCCCTGTACCTGCCAGGCGGCGTTCAGTGCCGTCTGCACCGATCCAGCTACGCCCAGCCCCGACCACAGCAGACCGACCAGCCCCACGACGGACGCGGCCTTGCGGCTGCCCTCCGCAGTGGAGAGCGCGTCGCGCATCGTCTGGGCGGCCGTACCTCGAAGGCCCAGGTCGTCGATCAGCTGAAAGGCGAAGTCGGACCGGGCCGACGAGACGAACCCGACGATGGCGATGATGACCAGGAGCAGGGGGAAGAGCGACACGAACGTGGCCAGGGCGATCGATGAGGAGAGCGGGCCTCCGCCGATGGCGCCAAAGCGGTCCGTGACGCGCAGCACCGCGTCGAGCCAGCGCCAGCGAGCGCGCCACCGCGCGAGATCGAACACGCAGGAGCCCTACCCGCGGACCACTAGGTTCGAACCCGTGCTGCCGCCCGACCTCGACCCGGATCGCATCCCCGCCCACGTGGCGTGCGTGATGGACGGCAACGGGCGCTGGGCCACGAGGCGAGGGCTCAAGCGCACCGAGGGGCACGCGGCGGGGGAGGAAGCGCTCTTCGACGCCGTGGAGGGGGCCCTCGAGCTCGGCATCCGGTGGCTCACCGTCTATGCCTTCTCCACGGAGAACTGGCGCCGTCCGGCCGACGAGGTGCGCTACCTCATGGCCTTCAACGAGCGGCTGCTCCTCACCCGTCGAGACGAGCTCGACGGCAAGGGCGTGCGCGTGCGCTTCATCGGGCGCAAGGGCTGGCGCGTGCCCAAGCGAGTGCAGCGCCACATCGACGACACCGAGGCCATGACTGCCCACAACCGGCGCATGACCCTCACCTTTGCCTTCAACTACGGCGGGCGGGCCGAGATCATCGACGCCGTACAGGCACTGGTGGCCGAGGGCACCCCCGCGGGGAAGATCACCGAGAAGGCGATCCGGTCGCGGCTCTACGCGCCCGACATGCCCGATCCTGATCTGGTGGTGCGCACTTCGGGGGAGCACCGCATCTCGAACTTCCTGCTGTGGGAGATGGCTTACAGCGAGCTGATCTTCACCGAGACGCTCTGGCCCGACTTCCGACGGGAGCACCTCTTCGAGGCCGTTCGGGAGTTCCAGCGGCGGGACCGGCGCTTCGGCGGCGTGGAGCAGTAGCTCTTCCGCTCATCGATCGAGGTAGGCCACCACCCGGTTGGTCACAGCGGTGGCGCGGCGCAACGCGAGGGCGGGATCGCCGAGGTCGTTGATGGGCGCGGGGGCAGGTGGGAGCTCGAGCTCCGGAGCTTCGACGGCCGCGATGGCCCGCGCCACAGCGGTGGCCAGCCGCACTGCGGCCGGGTCGACGGTCCACAGGGCCTCGAAGGTGCCCTCCGGGCGCTCCCAACCGGCGAGCACCGCAGCCGAGCCAGGCGCGTCGCACACAACTGACCACTCGCGGTGCACCGGCGACTGGGGGGACAGGGCGATCTCGACGACGTCCCCGCGTCGCGTGCTGGAGGCGAAGTCGGCGAAGACGATCGTGGACGTGGCGCTCGCGGAGATCGGACCCCAGCGGTCGCTGGCGCGGCGGTAGGCATCCTCCCGCTGGAAGGCCGCCACGAGGTGGGCGCGTTCGGCCTGCGCCGAGCACTCGTCCTCGATGGCTCGGCTGAGGGCCAGCATCGTGCGGCGGCCGATCACGGCGACGGTGAGGTCGGGCCGGGCGCTGCGAAGGGCGGCGAAGATCGATCGATCCTCGACCCCCGGCACGGGTGCCGTCGCCCTCCCCAGCTCGATCGCCGCCTCGAGCGAGCGGCCTGCCGCCCGAGCCGCCACCACATGTTGGATCCGGGCGACCTCCGCTTCGGGATAGCGCCGATGGCCACTCTCGAGCCGCTCGGGTTGGGGAAAGCCGAACCGCCGCTCCCAGGCGCGCAGCACGGGGACGCTGACCCCGGTGCGTGCTGCGACTGCGCTGATGGTGAGGCCGCCGGCCGAAGATATGTACATGAAGTAAAGAATACCTCTACAACGTGTATAGTTGCCACACACAACCTGGCGTCGACCCGGCGTCCCGCACCCGAGGAGCACTCCTGATGGCGATGCGCATCGACACCGCGCCCCATTCCGACTCACGGCAGCGACTCGACGAGCACGTGGTGCTGCTCGACGGTCTGGGCCGGCCCAAGGGCACCGAGCGCAAGGCGGAGGTGCACGACCGACATACCCCGCTGCACCTCGCCTTCTCCTGTCACATCGTGCAGCGCGACGGATCCGTGCTCCTCACCCGACGTGCGCTCCACAAGCCCACCTGGCCAGGTGTGTGGACGAACGGCTGCTGCGGTCATCCGCAGCTCGGGGAGACACTGCGGGAGGCCGTCACGCGGCGCCTGGCCGAGGAGCTCGGCGCCACGCCCGCAGCGATGGTGCTCGCCCTCCCGGACTTCACCTATCGGGCCGAGATGGGTGACGGCACGGTGGAGCACGAGCTCTGCCCGGTGGTGGTGGCCCTCGTCGACATGGTGGGGCTCCCCGACCCCTCGGAGGTGGCTGACCACGTGTGGACGTCGTGGCCCGACTTGGTGGCTCGAGCACAGAACGCCCCTGCCACGCTCAGCCCCTGGTGCGTCGAGCAGGTCGAGCGGCTGGCCGTGCTGCCGTCGTTGACGGCATGGCTCGAGCAAGCCCGGGTCAACCAGCCGTGCGATGCCCTCGACTCGCCGATCACCATCGCAGCCCCAGCGTCCGCCCCCGCCCCATGGGCGGCAGCGCGCGTTGCTGGAGCGATCGACCATGTGAGCGAGCCGCTGGCGTCGGTCCTCGACGAGTTCCTCGACCAACGGGCCACCGACGTCGTGGCCCTCGATCCCAACCTGGCCGAGGTCACCGACGAGATCCGGGCGCTCGTGCAGGCCGGTGGCAAGCGCCTGCGACCGGCCTTCGTGTACTGGGGGCATCGAGCCACCGGCGCCGAGCACGACGACGAGGTGCTCCGACCGGCGGCGGCCGTGGAGCTTCTCCACACGTTCGCCCTGCTGCACGACGACGTGATGGACCGCTCCGTCACGCGACGGGGCCGCCTCAGCGCTCATGCGGCCCTGGCGCAGGTGCATCGGGCGGGGTTGAACGTCGGTCGGGATCGGGCCGACCACGAGAGCGACTGGTTCGGCTGCAGCGCGGCCATCCTCGCCGGCGACCTCACCTACGTGTGGGCCGACGAGCTCTTCGAGTCCACCGCTCTGCCGGCCCCCGTGCTGCACCGTGCTCGTCAGGTGTTCACCGAGCTCCGCACCGAGGTGATCGCGGGGCAGTACCTGGA
>JBKJIE010000066.1:0-9450 GCA_046598715.1 Acidimicrobiales bacterium
CACCCCGATCGGGTGTGGACCAAGGGCGGCGCCCAACCCGGGGATGTGCTCGTGCTCTCCAAGCCGCTGGGCACGGGGATCGTGCTCGCAGGAGGCGGACCGGGCGACAAGGCCGCCGCCATCGCCTGGATGCGGAGGCTCAACCGGTCGGCCGCGACGCAGCTGCGTGAGGCCTGCGAACCGACTGGACCCCACGCGTGCACCGACGTGACCGGGTACGGCCTGCTCGGCCACTCGTGGGAGATGGCCGGCCACAGCGGGACCAAGGTCACCATCTGGTCGGGGGGGCTGCCGCTCCACCAGGGCGCGCTGGTCGCGGCCGGCGCCGGAGTGCGCACCGGAGGTGACCCCCGAAACCGAGCCGCCCTCGACGGCCACCTCCACGTCGGGGCGGGAGTGTCACCCGACCTCCTGGCTCTGGCCATCGACCCACAGACGAGCGGAGGCCTCCTTGCGGCAGTCAGCCCTGAGGAGGCCAGCCAGCTGACCGACCTAGGCTGGTGGACCGTCGGCGAGCTGGGCGATGGTCCCGCGTCGGTGGAGGTCGTCTAGAGGCGCCACCTGCCCTAGGGTTCGTCGCCACCATGGAGGTGTCCGAGCACCTGGTGGGCTCCGCCGCCTTCAACGCGGTTGGGACGGGCACTCCCCGTCCGGCGGGTTCGATTCCCGTCCACCTCCGCCATCTCCCGGTGCCCGGCCCTCGATTCGTCCTACGAATCGGTCCGCCGGTCGGCCGGCACCGTCGAGGCCAGGGCCTCGGCGATGCGGGCTAGGACGTCGGGCCTGAGTCCGCTCGGCACACAGGCCACGTTGGCGTCGAGCCGCCTTCGAGTTCGGTTGACCATCCCGGCGTTGGTGACCACGACGGCGCGAGCGGAAGGGTTGCGATTGGCCACCATCGCGGCACCATGAGGCTCTGTGGTCAGACACAGTACGACCGTGCCCGATCGGCCGGTAAGGCTCTGCGCCAGCTCCCCAGCCTGCTGCCACCCGTCGACGAGGTGGCTGGACCCGACCTGGCCGAGCTGGCGTTCGACGGCCCGGACCGATGCCGCCGATCCGCCGTCGACCACCACCTCGACCAGCGACGCGGTCGTGGCCCGGACGATCAGTCGAGGCTTCGGCGCTGATGTTGTCTCGGTCGGCGGATAGAGCGCGTCGGTGACGGCCCGTGCCAGCCCGTCGATCCGCTTGGCCGTCTCGAGGTAGCCGGCCCGAGGACCGCCGGTCGGATCGGTGATGTCGAACGGAGACTCCGGCACCAGGAGGTCGCCGGTGGTTCGGCTCTCGTGCAAACGGGCGAGCCAGGGCTGTAGGCCCTCGCCGCCTCGTCGGACCCCCGTCGCCTCATCTGCACGTGCGACGAGCTCGGCCATGGCAAAGGTCCGCGCGAAGGCGGCTCGGTCGAGCACCACCACGTCGCGGACGTGGTGCAGGGCAAGGCCCAGGATGAGATCGGCTTGCTCGATGTCGTCCCGATCGAGGCGTCGGCTGGGTCGGCCGTTGGCGACGAGGCCGAGCTCCGTGAGGACCTCGAGGGCGATCGGGTCGGGCCCGCGGCCCGTGGCGTGCAAGCCGGCCGACGTGACTGACGCCGATGTCGGCAGCCGGGCGCGCAGCGACGTCTCGGCGATGACCGAGCGGCAGACGTTGGCAGTGCAGACGACGAGGATGCGGATGCGGCGGGACCCTAGGCCCTGAGCCGATGAGCGGCGAGGCCCGGCCGGAGTTCTAGTGGCGGGGCGACTGGCCGTGCGCTGGCTACGGCACGACTATGAGGAGGGCTCCCCCGCGAACGTGCTTGCCACGCGCTCCCACGACCCCGAGCGCGCGACCTCGAGGCCAAGCGGGTCGACGTTCGGGATCAGGTCCGCCAGCATCTCCAGGAGAGTCTGCGGGTCCAGTCCGCCGAAGTCGGCGACGTGGTGCAGGAGCCACGCCAAGGTGCGGGCCCGCGACGTCTCATCCCCGTCGTCCCGAGCACGGAAGATCCGCAGCAGCTCGTAGGTACCGGGGCCGGCGAAGATCCGGTCGTCGTCATCGCCGATAGCGATCGGGCGCAGCGCCGGCCGGACCACAACGTTGCGGGCCTGGGGATCGAGGAGGCCGACGGGCCAGTCGGCAAGGGTCAGGGCCTGACCTCGGAGGGCTCGCTCCGTCATGGCACCCCGGTCGACGAGCGCGTGCGGCACGAGGCAGGCGCGATCCTCGCGGACGACGACGGCCAGGTTGTTGATGCGGAGGAGCCCGGGGACCGATGGGTGCTCGAGCCCCTCGAGGTGCCCATCGAGTGCTCGGAGCAGGCGGGCGACAGATCCCGACCGCAGGATGGGCCGGCAACCCCGGGCGAGGAAGGGGAGCGGCCGCACGCCCCGCTGACGAGGTGCCGCGATGCTGATCCCGTAGTCGTCGTGGACGGGGTCGTCGACGATCAGATCCGCGTACCGCGCGCGCAGGATGCCGAGCACCTCTCGGTCATCGGCACAGAGGCCGACGTGGAAGTCGCCGACCCGGACAGCGAAGGAACCGACCCAGACCGGGTCGGGGGCTTGATCGCCTCAGGGGACGGGCGGCTTGGGGAGGTAGCGGGGGAGAGGGGCCCCGTCGCCGTCATTCGCCATCGCCAGGTTCCTCCTCGAGCAGACCCGCGATCCGGAGGTCTTCACAGAAGCGAAGCACATCGGCCAGTGCCTGCTCGGCGGTCACCGAGAACACGGCGGCGACGTCGTCTGCCAGCTCGCCCAGTGTGACGTGGCCGTCGAGCAATGGGAAGAGCAGTGCGGCGGTCTGGCTGAGCACATGCACATGGGAGGTCGTTGCGTCGAGCACGACGATCTCGCCGTCGAGCTCGACCCATGCCACGTCACGTGGGATCCGTGGGGCGAAGCTCGGGCTCGTCTCGACCATCGACGTGGACGCTATCGGCCGTCTCTCACCAGCTGAGCAATCCTTCGCTCCCCAGATGCGCGAGCACGACGAGTGCGTCGGCCAGCACCACGTCCGTTGGCGCATCGAACGCTGTAGCGATCTCTATGGCGAGGGTGGCGATCGAGGTGTTCCCGTCGAGGCACCGCCAAAGGAGGGTCGCCGTCGGGTTCAGGCGGTGGAGTCGGTTGACGTGCGTGTCGAGCAGGACGGCCTCGCCGTCGAGCTCGACCGTGTGCACCGCAGGCGCGGGACGAGGTACGTCGTGAGCGGTGGGCTCGTATGGAGGAAGACGCTGGGCGCCGGTCACCGACCGACGTCCGTGGCATCGAGCGGCGCGTCGACGAGCGAGACGAGGAGCCGGCACGCTTCCGACAGCGAGCCCACCACCAGCCGGTGACACGACGCGTCGCGCACGATGTCGGCCAGCTGGTCGAGCAGATCGCCGCTGCGGTCGGCGAAGTGGAAGGTGTTGCGCGCCAGCTCGATCAGGGCCTCGGCCCGGTGAACTGGTTCGAGGGCGGTCGGCGCGCCAGCCTCGTAGCGGGGGAAGACGATCCAACCCGCTTGGCACGCGACGCCCACCGCGTTGGCCCGAATCGCCTCCACCGGGACCTGCCACTGGTCGTCCTTGTACGCCGAGCTAGGGAGGTCGGCGTGCGGCTCGAGCTCAGGAAACAGGTGCCAAGAGCCCGGGTCGATCGAGAGCGGCTTGGGAAACGGCGTGATCACACCGCCTGCGTCGAACGCCATCGCCTCGTCGCTCAGGTAGTCACATCCGGCGCGGACCAAGCCCGCGGTGAGCGTGGTCTTCCCGGCCTCCTGGTCAGCCGCGAGCATGAGACCGCGGCCGTCGTGGACCACCCCGCCCGCATGGCAGATCGGGCCCTCGAGCCAGGAGTCGATGGCCTCGGTGTTGAGGTGACGCACCAGCGGCGAGACGAGGCCTTCGGCGCTGCTCGCGGTGGCGATCCGCTGCCCGTCGCGGCGCAGCTCGTAGTGGAACGGGCCCGATGCTCCCGAGGGTACGAACGTGTAGTGATGGGCGTTCGTCACCGTGGCGCGCTGGGCGGCGAACAGACGGGCGAGGTGGGTTGCCACGGGCGGGTCGTCGGGTGCCGACACCGTGAACTCATGCACCAAGGCACGGAAGCCGTCCTGCGTCACGGGCTCTCGAACAGGGTTGCTGGACGGCTTGGGCGCTGTTGCGCCTGCCTGCTCAGCAGTTCAGCGTCACCGACGTGGATGGACCGCACACCGGGTAGAACTTGCTGCCCTGCCAGCCGCTGGACGGGCCGTGGTGCGACACGGCGAAGAGGATCGACACCCCGGCGCTGTTGGCGGAGATCGTGGAGCCGTTGATGGTGAGCAGGGTGGGGCATGCCGACCCGGGGTAGACCGGTACGGCCACGTTGTCCTTGAGGATCTGCGTGCCGTAGGCCGAGCCGCCGCTGTAGACCGACCCCCCGCAGCTGTACGCGTTGAAGCTGTCGTCGTTGCTGGTGGAGTTCTCGCTCGTGCAGGTGGCCGAGCCGGACGCGATCTTCACGATGTAGGGCCCGGCGCCGTTCACCGTGAACACAATGAGGCCATAGGAGCAGCTCGTTGGGAAGGAGACGCTGCTGGCGGCGGCCGGACTGACGAGGCTGCCGATGATCACCGGCGCAGTCCAAGCCCCTACCGTGGCAATGGCACCCTTCTGCAGCAGCTCGCGCCGAAAGATCCCGTCGTTCTTTGTCGTGTCGCCCATCGGCCCGCCCTCCAAGGTGGTTCCGCACCTAGGATCCACCACAGAGCGTGGTCTCGTCAAGGGGGATCGCCCCACAGAGAGCGCTTGGTGGCCCAGCGCGGCCAACGGTGCATCGTAATCGCTCCGGGCCCGTGCCTACCGTGCCTTCTCAGGTCCGGCGGGCGAGCCGCCCGAGCTCACGGGCTCCTCGGCGCCACTCGCTGGGACGGCCAGCGTCCCGACGGGCGACTCGGTAGCCGGGGCTCGGGAGCGCCAGCGCGTACAGGTAGGCCAGGCGAGGCGTGACGCCGCGGACGCCCAGGACGCCGGCCAGGCGCAGGGCCGTGTTCGTGCCTCCGTGGCTGCGGTAGCTCCGCAGCGCAAGGCGCTCCTGCAGCGTTGCAGGGTCGACCCTCGGAACCCCACTCAGCCCGAGCCGTTGAGCAGTGAGCGCCAGCCCCTCAGCTAGCACCGACTCGCCGTGCCATCCCCTGGCCAGCTCCCGGGCTTCTTGGATTCGGTCCGGTGCCTGATGGGCCAGCAGCGCGATGTCGCGCAGGAGGGCGAGGCGCGGTTGGGGGTCGCTGAGCACCGCGGCATAGCAGGAGTGGAGGAGGCGCCGCGGGCTGTCGAGTGCGTGCACCTCTCGCCCTCCGAGCACGAACGCCGCTGATCCCGACCAGAGATCGTCAAGGTCGATCCACAGCCCAAAGGCGCCCATCACCAGGGTGCGGTGCAGATCGACCTGACCCCAGTGGTCCCGCTGGAGCGTGCCGTCCTTCCCGAAGCGGTCGTCGAAGTCGGGGCGACGCTCTGGCAGGTCGCGCCGCCAGCCGTGCGCCGCCAGCGCGTCGAGAGTCGCCGTGAAGCGTCCGGGCTCGACGAGGAGGTCGATGTCGCTGAACGTGCGGCGGTTGGGGTCGGGGTGATCGAGGTGGGCGGTGGCCATCCCCTTCAGCAGGCGCGCGTCGAGACCCGATTGGGCGAGGAGATCGAGGACGTCGAGAGCCAAGATCTCGAGCTCGAGAACCGTCCCCATCGCCTGCTCGTGCTGGGCGGAGGCCTGCTCGGCCTGCTCGTTTGTAGCTGGGAGGTCGCCGGTCGCGACGGCATCGGCGACGTCCCCCCACAGGTGAGCGCCGTCCGTGTGGCTCGCCAGCTCCGCCCACGCCTGCGGTGCCAACGGCTCAGTGGGGAGATCGAGACGACTCTCCAACCCTCGCCCGAGCACGGCGTAGAGCACCTCAACTGGGGTCATCTCCACTCCAGCACCTCGCGCTCGACCAGGCTCGCCACCACTGGGGTGAGGTCGGCCGCGACCGTGGATGCTTCGGCTCCGTGGAGTTCGGCGAGCATGCCCGCGATCACATCAAGGCGGCTCGGCTTCGCGAGCAGTGCCCACAGCGCAGGGCCGGTCCCGCTGAGGCGAAGTGGTGGTCCGCCGCGCGGGCGGACGAGGACACCGGCGTGAACGTTGCGCCAGACGACGTCCGGGCGGCGGGCCAGGAGCCTCGACCCAGCGGCGTCAGCCACCGACGCCGGCCCGTGTTCGCCCGCTGTGGTCGACGAGCAGCGCCCGCCAACCACCCTGTTCTCGCGCCCGGTACGGGGGAAGGCAGACGAGCACGAGGACGAAGGGAAGCACCTGCACACGCTGGCGCGTGAGGATCCCGAAGTTGGAGAAGCTCGAGAAGCCGTAGACGAAGAGCACCGTGTACGCGCAGCAGAGCACGACGTAGGGGGTTCGGAGGATCGACCGCAACCCACCCACCATGCGACGCCAACCGGCGACGAAGAGGCCAAGGACCGTGAGCCCCTCGAGGGAGGCGATCAGGGAGAGTGGGTTCTTCGCCTCCCACGGAAATGGTCGGAACAGGACGCCAACGAGTGCGGCGGGGAACTCGGCCGGGTGGAAGGCCGTATCGCGATTTTCGATCACCGAGCCACCCCGCGAGGTGCGCTGGCTGGTGACGGTCAGGGCGGCTTCCACCGCGTCCCGATCGAACGTGTCGACCCCGAGCACCGTGCGGGCTTGTCCCGCGGCGACGACGACGATGATCCCCAGCACAACGATGCCGGTCAGCTTGCGAAGCGGTGCCGTGATCGACGCACCGTCGGGCACGCGGCGCACCAGATAGGCGACTGCTAGAGCCAGCGCGAGCATCGCTGACACGTGCGGGCGCACTGCGCCTGACGCGGCCAGGCCGAGTGCGATGACAGGGAAGGCGTGCCGTCGGTGCGTGAGGAGACGGGCTGATCCGAGCGCCGCCAGGCCGAGGCCTAGTGACATCCACGCCTCCTTGCCCAGGCTCGACGGCCAGAACAGCAGGCTGGGTAGCAGCAGCACGAGCAGGGCGTAGCGGTGACGGTCTCCCTCCGGAACGGCCAGGCAGAAGGCACGGTAGAAGCAGTAGAGCCCCCAGTACCCGATGAACGAGAACACGAAGAACGCGCCCAGCAGGCTGGGACCGGTGACGGCGTAGAGGATCCCCGTCAGTATTCGGATGAACCCGGTGCCAACGACGGGCCGTCCGAGGTCAGGGTTCAGGATGCCGGCCCTGTAGAAGGGCGCCAGACTGATGCCCTCCAGGTGGTAGGTCGCGGCGTCGGCCGATCCGTCGTAGATCACGAAGGCGACGGCGTAGCGAACGACGGTCATGCTCAGCTTGAGCAGCGGCGCGACAACGAGCAGCCGGGCGATGCGCTGATCCGATTCCCGCCGCGCCATGGTCGCCGTGACCACGAGCGACATGAGCGCAAGGCCGAGTCCGATCAGCGATCCGACGAAGACGTCGTAGCTCGCGTGCTCCATCGACCAGGCGACGGCGAAGGCCACGACGCCGACGACGCCGACGAGGGCGGCGGGGAGGGCGCTCCCCCTGTTGAGATGGGCCCTGTGAAGCGACACGGCGACCACGGTCAGCTGGTCCCGGCGTCGCCCTTGGCTTCACGGGAGAGGGGCGCTTCGGTGACGTGGAAGGGCCGGAGCCGTTCGTCGATCTCCGGTGACCGCATCGTCCGTCCCAGCGGGATCTTGTGGCGGGCCACGGGATCGGCCGTCGTGTAGTAACCCGAGTAGCTCGCCTCCACCTCCGGGGCTCCCACCAGCACCACGCCCACGGTGGGGGTGCGCAGGCGCTCGAGGAGCACCCGGGTGCGGCGGGCCGACTCAGCGGTGGTCGCGCCGCTCCGGCAGATCACCACGACTGCGTCGACCCACGGGATGAGCTCGGAGGCGTCGTTGGTGGCGAGGGCGGGGGCGGTGTCGATGAGCACGATGTCGGCGAGGAGGCGGGCCTGGTCGATCACCGTCCGACCGGTGGTGGCGAGATCGCCAAGGCTGCGGAGGCCTCCGCCGTCGGCGGCCAGGTACACGCCGTTCACGAAGGTGACACGGGCGATGTCGGCCAGGGTGCGAGCTCCGGTCAGCACCTCGCTCAGACCCGGCTGCCGCGGACCGCCCAGGTAGTGGTGGATCTCGGGACGCCGGAAGTCGCAGCTCAGCACCAGGACGGATCGGCCCGTCTCGGCAAAGGCGGCCGCCAGGTTGGCCACCGTGGTGGTCTTGCCCTCGCCCGGGGTCGGGGAGGTGACGAGGATCACCTGCGGCTCGTCGTCTGGGGGTGCCGACGCACCGTCGAGGTGGCCCCGCACGCCGCCGAGGTGGCTGAGCGGCGTAAGCAGGATCGCGGCCCGCAAGGTGCGGTACGCCTCCGCTGTCGCCGACAGCGGTTCGGAGACGGACAGGACGACGTGGTCGCCGCGTCCCCCCCGCGGTGCATCGGGGACCTCAGCGACAACGGGCAGCCCGAAGGCGTGCTCGACGGACTCGCGGGTGTGCACCCGCGGGTCGAAGCGCTCGGCGATGAGGAGCGCGGCGAGGCCCAGGAGGAAGCCGAGGCCGACCGCCACGGCGGTGCGTCCCTGGCGGCTCTGCGGCGCCGAGAACCCACCATTGGTGGGCTTGGCCAAGGCAGCGCTGGCCGCGGCAAGCGTCAGGTAGCCGACGCTCGGAGGGGGCTGGTTGAGGATCTGCGTCTGCTGGTCGAGAGCGAGGGCGTACTGCCGGATCTTGGCGTCGCGCTGCGCCTCGAGGACGCCCACCGTCTTGCCAGCGGAGGTCGCGGCGCGGATCTGCGCCTCGATGTCGTCGATGTCGGCACGCAGGCGGTCGACGTCGTCGTTGGCGGCCTGGATCGCGGTGGCCTGCGCCTGCTGGGCCTGCTCGCCGAAGAGGGCCAAGGTCTCCTCCCCGAACGCGTTGGCCAGCTTGGCGGCCTCCGCCCGGCTGGGCGCACTGGCCGTGATCTCCAACGAGCCGGCGGCCTCGTCGGGCTTGGCCTTCACGCGCTCGGCAAGGACACCGGGGTTCACGTCCAGGCCCAGTCGCTTCACCACCCGGCTCGGTACCTCGCCCGAGCGGACGAAGAGGGCCACCTGCGCCAACGCCGGCGGTGGGGTTTTTGCCGTGGTGTCGCGCAGGAGGATGTGGGTCGCTTCGTAGGTGATCTGGCGATTCGTCGGTCGGGCCGGGGTGGTGATCCAGGCCACGACACCTGCCACCAGCACGCAAGCCGCGAGGAGACGCCACCGGCGCCGCGCCAGACGTAGGTACTCGATCGGCTCCATCAGACGTGACCCACCAAGGGCCCGAGCGTACCGGGCGTCACTGGTCGGCCCCGAGCGCGGTTCGGACCGCAGGGGCGTGGTCGTGCAACGAGGTGAGCGCGGCCCCGACGCGCCGAGCCGCGTCGAGGGCCATGTGCGACCAGAGGGGAGGAGAGATGACCGCTGCC
>JBKJIE010000155.1:0-19963 GCA_046598715.1 Acidimicrobiales bacterium
GGCCGGCCGGGGAGCGCCTGCTATCGTCGCTGGCTCACGCGGACGTGGCTCAGCTGGTAGAGCACAACCTTGCCAAGGTTGGGGTCGCGGGTTCGAATCCCGTCGTCCGCTCCAAGAGAGCCCTGGTCAGAGGCAGTTCTAGAATCGCCTCTCGGCCAGGGCCGCCCGTCGTGGCGCACTGGGGAGCCTGAGGTGAGGGCCAGGTGAGCGGCATCGAGGCGACGTTCGGGTTCGTTGATCTGGCTGGGTTCACGGCGCTCACTGAGGCCCACGGTGACAGCGAAGCCGTCGCGCTTCTCGATCGATTCGAGGCGATCACAACCGAGGCGCTCGGGACCGGCGATCGGCTGGTGAAGACCATTGGCGACGCCGTCATGGTCGCCTTCCCCGATCCTGCCGCCGCGATCATGGCTTTGGGCAAGCTGTTCGCCGTTGCGACGGCAGAACCGGGCTTGCCGGTCCTGCGTGCCGGGCTCCACCACGGCAGTGCCATCGAACGAAGCGGCGACTACCTCGGGGCCAGTGTGAACCTCGCCGCCCGGGTCACCGGGCAAGCCCATGGCGGCCAAGTGCTCGCCACTCTCGAGGTGGGCGACGTGGCCCGCCGGTCTGGCGTGACCGTCGTGGACCTCGGCACGTTCGAGCTGCGCAACATCGCCCAACCGGTCGAGCTGTTCGAGCTCGAGGTGTGCCCGGCTGCGGCCGGCACCGCGATCGATCCTGTCTGTCGCATGCAGGTAGCTCGCGCCGACGCCGCCGGGCGACTCCGCCACCGCAATCGCGACTACTGGTTCTGCAGCCTCCGCTGCGTCGCAGCGTTCGCAGCCGACCCTGACCGGCACGCCAGCCTGCCGAGCTGAGGCCAGCTGCGCTGACCGGCCGGGAACCAGAGTCCGCCGCCGCGACGTCCGATGACCATGCATGCACGCACACTCCGGTCGGTAGCCGTGCTGGCGCTTGCTCTCTCCGGTGGTGCGGCCCTCGTGCTCGCCGGTAGCGACCCGGCCGGGGCGTCCTGCATGCCGCCGCCCGACGTCCCGACGGCCATCGCCCAGTCCGACATCGTCGTCGTCGGGACAGTGACATCGGCCCGCAGCCAGGACCGGGTCGCCACCGTCCACGTCGAAGAGCGGTGGAAGGGCGACGTCGACCCGACCTTCGAGGTATTCGGCGGACCAGCAGCAGACGGGATGGCCACCTCCGTGGACCGAACCTATGAGGTCGGTGGCCGCTACCTCCTCTTCGCCCGCGAGCCGGCCGCCCACGGCGACCCAGCAACCTTCGGTGGCCGCTACGAGGACAGCGGCTGCTCCACCACCCAAGCCTGGACTGACGCGCTCGCCCAGTTCCGGCCCGCTACGGCCACGATCATCGGGGACAACGGGGACGGCGTCCCGCCCGTCTCCACATCGGGAGCGCCGCCGGCCTCACATGCCACTGACGTCAGGTGGTGGCTGGTCGTCGTGATCGTCGGCTCGGGGTCGGTCCTCACCGCCACCGTGATCTCGTGGAGGCGCTCAACCATCGAGCCCCCAGCCCCTACTGACCGCTGAGCCCGCGACAAGCCCGACCAGACCGACAGGGACGCGCGGGAGCTCGTCATGACGCCACTCCACCCGGATGAGAAGGCGCCACATTGGCTCGAGCTCGTCGCCCCACAGGTTGGGTCCAGCAAGGAACCCCAACAGGACGGGTCTGCTGCTGCTTGGGCCACGGCGCTGCGCGCTCAAGTCGCAGCGTCGTGAATCTGCTCGCGGCGGCGTCGACGGGCTTCCGGCGGGGGCATCGCCCTGGTCCGTGGCTGGCGCCCCGGCTCTCTCGCGACGACGACGCGGTCGCGGCCACCTCGCTTGGCCCTGTAGAGCGCCTTGTCTGCTGCGGCGAGCACCTCCGCGGGCTCGGTGTCGCAATCGCCGGTGGCGACCCCGATGGATGCGGTCACCATTGGGTCCACCCCTGACGCGGCGATGCCCGCTCGCAGGCGCTCGGCGACCCATGTGGCCTCCTCGGTGGAGCAGCGAGGCAGGATGACCACCAGCTCCTCGCCTCCGTAGCGGGCGGTGGTGTCACCGGGTCGTGCGACAGCACGAATCGCGTCGGCGGCCCGACGCAAGACCTCATCGCCAACCTGGTGGCCGTGGACGTCGTTGACGGCCTTGAAGTGATCGAGGTCGACGAGGGCGATGCTCACCGGCTGCGCCCGCCGATCGGAGAGCGCCTCTGCGAGGCGCTGGTCGAAGGTGGAACGGTTGACAAGGGCGGTCAACCCGTCGTGGGTGGCCAAGCGGTGGAGCTCGTCGCGCAGCGCAGTGGCAGCCATGGCGAGCGCGGCGTGGTTGGCGGCCTCTGTGAGGGCCGCGAGGGTCTCCGATCGCAGGGCCTGGCCGCGCGAGAGGTCCCACTCGGCGATCACGACGAGGGCGGGCTCGGAGTCGACGCCGACGATCGCGACATCGGTGGCGGCGAGCATGAGCCGGTCGAGCGAGCCGTCGGGCGGAAGCTCGCGCCGGGTGATCGGGCCGAGATTCGTGAGCGCCGCGATCATGGTCCGGTCGTGGTCGAGGGCGTCGCCCAGGTCGACGGTCTCCCCCGTGCCGTCAGCCGATCGCCAGCCGGAGGTGGCCCGATGCAAGACCGCTACTCGAGAGAACCCGAAGCTGCCGATGACCGAGCTGGCGAGAGCCGCAGCGACGCGGTCGGCTGATCCGGCAGCCGCGAGGCGAGGACCCAGGTCGGCGAGCGCTCGCAGCTCCGCTCGCCCCCACGTCGCGGCCCTGGTCTGCAGGTGACCGCAGAGAGCGGCGCCGGCTGCCACGAGCAGGTACCCGGCGGCATGGGTGGCGGCCAGTCCCGTTGGAGCAATCCCCCCGACGTGCGCCGTGGCGGCGGCATGGGCCACGTACAAGGCGAAGGCGTGCAGCACGGCGAGCCGCAGCCCCATCACGGTGCTGATCAGGAAGGCGACCAGGAGCACGTGGAGGTACACGATGGCCAGCACCGGACTGCGGGGCCCCCCGGTGGCGTCCGCCGCCACCGCCAGCACCACTGCGTCGATCACGAGGAGCACGCCCACGCCGCGAGCCGGAGCACGGCGCATGCGCCGAACGAGCTCACCAAGCGAGGAGAGCACCGCCCACGCAGCAACGACGGCCCCGGCCGCGGTCGCAAGGTCGTGACGGGCGGACAGGGCGGCGAAGGCCACGGCGGCGGCGAGCAGGCGCACAGCTTGCAGAGCGCCGAGGCGCACAGCGACGGTTATCCCGGGGACGACCTCACCGTTCACTGGCTGACCTGTTGCAGTCGATCGGACCTCACTGGATCACTCGAACCGGACGATCGCGTCGCGATCGTCGAGCTGAATGTGGGCAAGGTCACCGCGTCGACGGGCCACCCCGTTGGCCGCCAGGAAGAGCCCTGCGACCAGCGACAGCACCTCCGCCGGTGCGAAGTCAGCCGCAGCTGTGCGGGCGGCGGCCGCCAAGCGCGGCGTGGGCGGGCGGGCCAGCTGCCGCCCAACCGGTCCACGAGCGGTGGAGGGAGGCCTAGACGCGCCCTCGGGCGGGGCGCCGCTCGACCGCCGTCTGTCGGTGATGGTCGGGGCGCCGAGCTGGGTGTCAACCCGAGGCGGGGTGGCGACGGGCTGCGTGGTCGGGGTCGCACCCGAGGCATCAGAGGTCACCAGTGGGCCAGTGATCGCGTTTCCCGCCAGTGCCCCGGTGGTCGGGACCGTCACGGCGGTCGGGTCGGTGATGGGGATCGTGGTGGGGACGGCCTCCGCGATCGTGACGACGACGGGTGGCAGCGTCGGCGGCGGTGCGCTTTGGGCGGGCACCACGCCCAGGGCAGTCGAAAGCAGCCCCAATGCCACGCTCCATGCCATCCCGAAGCATCGGCCGCCGACGGCTCCGAGTTGAGTCCTTGCCTCACCTGACCTTCGTTTGACGTGATCGTCAACCGGTACGGCTTCATGAACGCCGGCGCGTGCGTCGTCTACCTCGCCACCGCGCGGGGAACCGCCACGCTGGCCTTCGGGTCGTGGTCGAGCCTGGAAGCGTCGATCGGTCGCCGCGGGACGCTCCACCGTCGGGGCGTCCCGCCGACGCGCGGCGTGCCCAGTAGTCCGCTCAGGCGGGCGCGGTAGGTGACCGGTTGAGGCGGCGGAACATGTCCTTCTGGGCCTTGTACAGCTTGGTGAACTCGGCGTAGAGGCGGGCGTACTCGGCGCGGGTGGCGGGGTCGGGGGTGAAGGTGGCGTCAACGGGTGCGTGGTCGCGCGCTCGGCCTCGCTCGACGTCGCCCAGCGCGATGCCCGCCAGAAGAGCCGCGCCGCGCAGGCCGGTGTGCATCGGGTCGGCGACGCGCTCGATGGTGCGGTCCATGACATCGGCATGGATCTGGCACCAGAGGTCGGACTGCGCACCGCCGCCGAAGACGCGGATCGGATCGAGCCGCCGCTTGGCGAAGCGCTCGACCGCCTCGTGCAACCACGCGTTGTTGTAGGCCACGCCCTCGAGCACCGCCCGCACCATGGCCGCGCGGTCGGTGGTGATCGACAGGTTGTGGAACCCGGCCCGCGCGTTCTTGTCGTCGATGGGGGAGCGCTCACCGGTGAGCCACGGCGTGAAGATCACGCCGCGTGACCCGGGTTCCACCGATGCGGCGAGGTCGACGAGCTCGCCGAACGCCGGACGTTCACCGCTCGACAGCGCGTCACGTGGAGCGATGATCTTGTCGCGCAGCCACTGCAGGCACGCTCCTGACGTCTCGTGGTTGTCAGCGATGAGGTAGCCCTCGGGTCCGGCCCCGGGCACCGACGCGATCTGCCGCACGACATCGGTCTTCTTGAACGGCACCGGACAGCTGATCCACGACGTGGTGCTCAGAGCCATGTGGGTCTGGAAGTCGAGGACCGTGCCGGCGCCCACCGACGCGGAGTGCAGGTCGGGGGTGCCGGCCACGACCTGCACGCCGTGGGGGAGGCCGATGGCATCGGCGACGTCGTCTCGCACCGTGCCGATCACCGACGCCGTCGGCCGCAAGGGCGGCAGCTTCGCGGCGTCGACCCCCGCGAGGGAGAGCAGCGTGTCGTCGTAGGTGAGGCGGTCGAGGTGGCGGTTGTCCGTGAGCCACGCGCCGGTCATCGACGCGCTGGTGGCGATGGCCTGGCCGGTGAACCGCATCGACACGTAGTCGACAGGCTCGAGGTACCAACGAGCGGCACGGGCGACGTCGGGCTGGTCGTTCGCGAGGTGGAGCATGTGGCCGATCGGATCGGCGCCGCTCGTGGCCGGCGCGCCACCGGTTCGTCGGATCCAGGTGGCGAGCGCCTTCGGCTTGTAGCCAGACACGCTCCCGCCGATGCGCTTGCGAACGTGCCGGCCACCGCGGGTGTCCATCCAGAGCAGGCAGGGCCCCACCGGCACGCCCTGCTCGTCGACGGGCACGGTGCTGGCCCACTGCCCGGTCGTGCTCACCGCAACGATGTGGGCCGGGTTAACCGCTCCACTGGCGATGCCAGCGCGAGCCGCGTCGGTGATCTGTCGCCACCACTCCTCGGCATCCTGCTCGGCGCCGCCTCCGGGTGCGTAGGTGGTGTCCAGCTCGACGTCGGATGTCCACGCGATCGCGCCGGTCACCGCGACGATGCCGACCTTGAGGCCCGTGGTGCCGAGGTCGATGGCGAGCACGAACCGGTCGGTCACGGGAGCGCCTGTTGCTCGTCCATCATGTCGGCCATCACGGCTCGGATGAACTCATCGGCCTCCGAGGTCATGCCGCCGAGCACTCCGCCGTAGACGGCCCCGCTCTGCGCTGGTTCGCCCTTGTGCTGGCGGGCGTACTCGACAGCGTCCGCGAGGTCGGCGGCGAACGCGTCGGCGACGCCCGCTTGCGTCTGTGGGCGGGTGACGGCCATGTGCAGCGCGTTGGGGTACTGCTGGCCGTTGAACCGCCACCCCTTCGGGCGCATGAAGTCGTTCACGTGGTACACGTCGAACTCGTCGGAGGTGAAGCTGAAGAGGAACGTCGGTGTGCCGAGCATCCGCAGCTCAGGGTGCGAGCGAACCGCATCCTGCATGGCTGCCGACGTCTCGAAGATCGCCTTGGCGTAGCGGAGGTAGCCCTCCCATCCGAAGCTCACCATCGCCGCCCAGGTCGCGGCCAGCAACCCGCCCGATCGCGAGCCCTCGATGCCTGGCGAGCAGTACTTGCCGCCGCTCCAGTCGGTGAGGAAGAAGTACTGGCTGTTGCGCAGCTCCTTGGTGCGGAAGGTGCACACCGACGAGCCCTTGAACGCGTAGCCGTACTTGTGGGTGTCGGCCGAGATGCTCGTCACACCGGGAAGTCGGTAGTCGTAGACAGGCACCTCGTAGCCGAGCTTCTGACCGAACGGCAGGATGAAGCCGCCCAGGCAGCTGTCGACGTGCAGTCCGATGGCGTGCTGCACAGCCAGGTCGGACAGCTCCTCCATCGGGTCGACGGTTCCGTAGCCGTAGTTGCACGCCGAGCCGATGAGAGCCACCGTGTTGCCATCGACGTGATCGGCCACCCAGTCGACGTCGACCCGGGTGGTCGTGGGGTCCACCGGGGCCGAGCGGAGCTCGATGCCGAACAGGTGGCACGCCTTGTCGAACGCAGGGTGCGCCGTCTCCGGCTTGATCACGTTGGGCGACGTGATGCCGCGCTGCTGTGACCCGTGCTCGCGATAGGCAAGCATGGCGTGGAGGATGCTGCCGGTACCTCCCGTCGTCACCACGCCAACCGGCGTCGAGTCGGTTGCCGCGCTGCCGTTGAGCACGTCGAGCGTCATGGCGATGATCTCGGCCTCGAACTTCGTCTGGCTCGGGCACATGTCGCGCTGCAGGGCGTTGACGTGGGCGAAGCGCCCGAAGGCCTCGGTCATGAAGCCGTAGTGCTCGTGGTCGCCGCAGTACATCGTGCCCGAGCACCGACCCGTCTCCCAGAACGCGTCTTCCTCCTCGGCCATGGTGGCGAGCTCCGAGAGGATCTCCTCGCGTGGTCGACCCTTCTCGGGGAGCACGCGGTTGACGGCGAAGCGATCCTCGTAGGGGTAGGCCATGGGCGGGAACGGTAGTGCGATCTCCGCCGTCTCTTGGCGGACGGACTATCGGGCGGTGGCCTTGTCCTTGGCGTCGACGAGGGCGTGGCGCACGTCCTTCAGCAGCCCTTCGATGCTGCCGCGCGCGGCGTCGACCCGTTCGGTGACCGTGGAGGTGGCCCCGTCGACCTGACCTCTGGCCTCACGCAGTCGGCTGCGGACCTGCTCCACGAGCGCGGTGACCCGATCGTTGGTGTTCATCGCCGCGAGATGTGCTTGTACCTCGAGGTCCTCGATGCGGCCGTACCACTGGTCCAGCTGGGCTTCCATGAGCTGCTTGCGCAGCTCCGCCTCCTTGGTCTCCAGGCGTTCGATCTGGGCTTCGAGCTTGCCAATTCGTTCTTCGCTGGTCATGGCCCGAGCGTGGCATGACGCTTCGTGCCGGACCAGGGCAGAAGGTCCCAGGGTCGAGGCCCTTGCGACCGCTCAGGCAGCAGGGCGAGCTTGCAGACGGTCGCCCCACCGCAGACCCAAGTCGACGGCGAGCGGGTATACGGGCCGGGCCCGTTCTGCGTCGAAGAGACCGAGGGGGTTTCGCCCCGCCATTCGGGCGATCTCCCGGTCGGGGCGGATCAGCGTGATCGTCTTGCCGGGGTGCCGGTCTCGCCACGTGCGCAGCTCGCGGTTGAGGAGGAACTCCGCCGTGCGGCCCATCGGCCCCATGACCGATCCGGCGAGCGGTGCGACGACGATCACCTCGTCGGCCCGCACAGCGGCGTCGACGGACGTGGCCGACCACATGCCGCCGTCGACGTAGAGGCGTCCCTCGATGCGGTGGGGTGGGAACAACCCAGGCACGGCAGAGGACGCCGCCACGAGGTCGGCGAGGCGATAGCGACCGCCATCGAGGATGTGTCGACGTCGGGACCGGAGATAGATGGCCGACACCGCGACGAGCGGATGGCAGGCGTCCCCGAACAACGACTCTCCTGCCTCGACCAGTGCCCGCGAGCTGCGGGTCGGCACGTTCGGAGCGTCCATCGCCGCGAAGGCCTCATAGGGGACGCCCAGGGCGAGTGCTGATGCCACCCAGGAGCCTGCCGACGTGCCGAGTGCGGGCGCGTCGGCCACCGGGATGCCAGCTGCCGCCAGCCCATGCGCGACACCGAGGCCGAAGGCAATGCCGAACACCCCGCCGCCGCCGTAGACCATCGACAACGGGTGTGGCACGGTCACGATGAGCGGGAGGCCTTCGAGATCCACCCGCCCTTCCTCGCTGTGCCTGTGGGGTTCCATCGCGGTCCCGTCCGGCAGGCGACGATCGCCTGCTGCGTTGACTATCGGCCCGACGCGCGATCGCCTCTAGAGCCGTTCGGCCCATCCGGAGCGGCCAGGTGACCCCGGCCCAACGAGGATGCGCTGTTCGGGTCAGGCCGCCGAAGGTCAGTTGGTGTTGGGGCAGGCGCGAAGCAGCACTGGGTGATTCGGCATGAAGAGCACATCCTGCTTGGGGACGCAGGCGGCGATGCCGACCTCGCGGGCCCGCTCTTCGGTGGCGTCGTCGATGTAGGCGCTCAGGAGGAGGATCTCCTGCGTTGGGTCCTCGGCCTTGATCGCACTGGCCACCTCCATGCCGTAGAGCCCGGGCATTCGCTGGTCGAGGATGACAGCGCAAACGCCCTGTTCGCGCTCTTGGTGCCACATGTCCAGGGCTTCCTCGCCGTCGGCCGCGGCACCCGCAACCGTGAACGAGGCGCTCAGCAAGACCATGCGCAGGAGCTCGCGCATGTCGTCGTCATCATCAGCGATCAGCACCCGCTTCGACATTCGATGACCCTATCCGCCACCGATCGCAGTTCGATCGTCACTCAGGGGCCCTTGCGGGCAGCTCGACCTCGAAGCAGGCGCCGCGCCCGTCGCTGGAGGCGACCCGCACTGATCCGCCCGATCGGTGAGCCAGCTCGCTGACCACGGCCAGGCCCACTCCCGTGCCAGGCACCCGGGTGGCCAGTGCGGTGGCGCCTCGGAAGAAGCGATCGAACACGCGGCGCTCCTCGTCGGGCGGGATGCCTGGCCCTTCGTCGCTGACCGCGAGGACGGCTCGGTCATCGCGGTGCTCGACGGCGATGGTGACGGTGGTGCCGGTGGGCGAATAGCGGGCGACGTTGGTGAGCAGGTTGGCGAGGATCCGGGTGAGCGCCTCGCGGTCGACGAGGGCGACGACGGGGTCGGGCGCGTCGATGACGACCGTGTGGCCGCCGATGATCGGCGAGAGCTGGTCGACGATGCGCTGCACCTCGGTGGAGAGATCGACCTGGGTGGGGTTCAGCATCACCTCGTGATGATCCAGTCGGGCGAACGCCAGCACCTCGACGACCAGCGTGCTCAGGCTCTCGGCGTTGCGGCGGACGCGCTGCAGGTAGTCGCTGCGCTGCTCAGGCGTCAGCGATGCCGACAAGAGGAGCTCAGTGAACCCACTGATCGCAGTGAGGGGTGTGCGCAGCTCGTGGCTGATCGTGTTCAGGAACGTCGTCTTCAGCTCATCGGCTTCGCGCAGCTGCTCGGCCGTCTCGCGCTCATGATCGAGTGCGGCCTGCAGTGCGGCTTGTGCGCTGCGCCGTTCGGAGACGTCGCGCACGGCGGCGATCACCTCCAGCGATCCATCCGGGCCCACGAGGGGGCTGAGGCTCACCTCGAGGGGGAAGGTCGAACCGTCGCGTCGGCGGCCGAGCAGCTCGAGCTCGGCCCCCATCTCGCGGCGTCGCGGCGCGTCGAGGTAGCTGGCACGATGGGCGCGGTGGGCGTCACCCAGCTCGCCCGGTAGCAGCAGCTCGATTGGTCGCCCCTCCAGCTCGCTCGTGGGATAGCCGAACAGCGACTCGGTGGCCAGGTTCACGCGGGAGATCGTGCCGTCCCCATCCACGACGAGCATCGCGTCGGGGGCGCCCTGGATGATCGACTGCGTGCGTGCCTCAGCTGTACGCAAGTCGGTGGTCATCTCCATGGCGCGCCGCTCAGCGCGGCCGCGGGCCCTCGTGGTGGAGTGCACGATGCCGGCGAGGAGCAAGCTCACGAGACCGCCGAGGATGGTCACGACCCAGGGCAGGGTGCGCGGGCCGTCGAGGAACCCGGAGCTCGGCGTGAGCACCATCCTCCAGCGATGGCCGCCGAAGCTCAGGTCGAGGTCGCGGTGCAACCCATGCACCGCTCCCTGGGGGGAGACCGCCACCTCGGGCTTGGTGTTGAGGATCCGGTTCGTCGCGTCGAACCGAACGGCAGCGGTTTCGGTGGTGGGCCCAAGGTCGTACATCTCCGCGTCGGCCTCAGGGTTCGCCCCGAAGACACCGCTGAACATGTCGCCCACGCGGAACGCCTCGCTGACCACGCCCAGGAAGTGTCGGCGTCGGGCGGGTGCGGTGTTCGGCACATCACCCGTGTCGTACACCGGCGACCAGAGGACGAAGCCGGCCTGGTCACCTGTCTCCTGCACGAGCCGAAGGGGTCCCGAACCCACAGCCTGGCCCCGGTCCCTAGCCGCTTCGATGGCATCAAGGCGGGGCGGATCAGTGGCGAGGTCGAAGCCGTAGGCAGGCTCGTTGCCAGCGATGGGCTCGATGTAGGTGATCGGGTACGCGGTCGGTGCTCCGCTGATCGGGTGCACGACGAAGGCCGGGTATGCCTCGCCCCTGGTCGTCGTGGTCGGCTGGATGGACGCTGCGAATCCCGGGAGGTCGGAGCGCGCGACGCGGGGAGCGAACGAGAGCGCCTGGACGCCGGGGTACTGGCCCGCATCGAGGCCGAGGGCGGTGAACCGGTGGAAGTCCTCGCTCGTTGCGCCGGGGGTGACCAACATCCAGTTCCGGAGCTGGGCCAGGTTCTGGATGTGCAGCTGCAGCCGTCCGGCGACGGTGCCGCGCGCTCGCTCGGCGGCTCCGTCGAACCGTGCTGCTCGGTCGCGCTCGAGGCTCTGATGTGATCCCACCGCTGCGCCGGTCGTTGCGAGGAGGCCCACGAGGAGCACAGCCGCGGTCAGCAGCCACGGTCTCCAGCGCGATCCGGTGGTCACGCGGCCATCGTAGGGTGGCGGCGATGAGACGGACCGTGTTGCTGGTTCTCGCGGTGGTCGTGCTCGCCAGTGGGTGCGCGGGCGCAAGGACCTCAGCGTCGCAGCAGATGACGGTCGGGTTCATCTTCGTGGGCGCCCGGGATGACCTGGGCTACAACCAGGCCGCATGGGAGGGCAGCGAGGCACTCGCCCGCTCCATGCCCGATCTGCGGATCCTGCGCGTCGAGAACGTCCCCGAGGACCACGCTGCGGTCACAGCCATGGAGGGTCTCATCCGCCGCGGCGCCACGATCCTCTTCGCCACCTCGTTCGGCCACCTCGAGGCCGCCTACGAGGTGGCGCGCCGTAATCCGGAGGTCACGGTCCTCCATCAGGGTGGCGTCGAGCCCTCGCCTCGCCTCGACAACTTCGGCACCTACTTCGGCACGCACAGCGAGGCCCTCTACCTCGCCGGAGTGGCGGCCGGCGCCGCAACGCGCAGCAACCGTCTGGGATTCGTGGCCGCGTTTCCCATCCCGGCCACGTTCAACAACGTCAACGCCTTCACACTGGGTGCGCAATCGGTCGACCCCGCCGCGACCACCCAGGTGATCTTCACGAAGGACTGGTGCCAGCCCGAGGCGCAGGCGGCCGCGGCCGCTGCTCTCATCGCGGCCCAGGTGGATGTGATCGCACAGCACCAGGACTGCACCCGCACGATCCTGCAAGCGGCCGAGGCGGCCGGCATCTACTCGGTCGGCTACCACTCGGATGGTTCCGAGGTGGCCCCGAAGGGGTGGCTCATCGGCGCGGTGTGGGTGTGGGACCGTCTCTTCGAGGACATCGTGCACACGATCCTCGACGGCCGCTTCTCCACCAGTCCCTACAACGGTGACTTCCGCGGCAGCCTCGCCCACGGTGACAACCCGTTCGTGCTCACCGAACCCGGCCCCACCGTGTCGCCCGCCACGCGCGCACGACTCGACGCGACGCTCGATGCGCTCCGCTCGGGCGAGTCTCCCTTCAAGGGTCCTGTCGTGGATCGAGACGGCGTGGTTCGGGTGGCTGCGGGCAGTTCGCTCAGCCCCGCTGGGCTCGACACCATGGACTGGTTCGTGGCGGGCGTCACCGGGGACGTACCCGCCCCGGCTCGCTGACTCACGCCACTCGCACGTGGGCCGTCGCCTCGACGCGCAGGACGCTTCGGATGTCGGCTGTGCGGAAGCTGGCGACCCGCGTGGACCACGCGTCGATGGTCTCCCGGTCGTCGCGGCATCGGTAGAACGTGGTCATCTGCCCGTCGGGCCCGTAGGCGTTGGCGCCGGCGATCTCGACGAGGCCGTCGGCGAGCAGGACGTCGTAGCGGAGGGGGGCGGCCATGACGGCACGGTACGGCCGCCCGCCTGTGTGGAGGAAGAGGACAACCCTGTGGATCTGCGGTGGACGCAGCACCTCGGCCTGTGGGTGACCCAAGGTCACCAGCGCTTCCGCGTCGTCAGGTGCCGATGACCGGTGGGCGGCTGTGACCGTCGGCCTCGCACATGGCGAGGTAGAAGTCGCGGATCCCGCCGGCGTCGATCACGCTGGTGACGTTGCCTGCGGCGTCGAGGTTGAGGTTGGCGCCATGGATGGCGAAGAAGACGTCGGTGATCTCGTCGTTGTCGGCGGGCACGTGCAGCGTGTGCACCGATCCCGCCGGCTCGAACAGGTAGCTCCCGGCTCGGTTCACGTCGTCCGGGTACTCGAGGTACTTCCATGACCCGGACAGCGTGAAGGCGAGCACCGAGCCGGTGTGCTTGTGCGTGTCGACGGTCATCCCCGGCGCGAAGCGCGTGCGGATGACCCAGAGCCCCTGGTCGATGTCGACCTGGAGGAGCTGGAGGGTCGAGCCGTCGCCCAGGTCGACGAACGGCAGGTCGGATTCGGCGCGGAGGATTGCGGTCGGGAGCTCGACGGCGGTCATGCCGGCAACGTAGTGCCGGTCGAGGCGCTCCACCCGTCTCGTGTCCGGGGCATGCCGGAACCCCCAGCCGGTGACGGGATGACGCCCAGCACCTGGTGGAGCGAGATGCCGCCGTCTTCGAACCCCACGGCTGACCCGGCCATGTACAGCCGCCACACCCGCGCCCGGGCCTCGCCCACCAGCGCGACCGCGTCGTCCCAACGGGCATCGAGGTTGGCCACCCAGTGGCGGAGCGTCACCGCGTAGTGCTCGCGCAGCGACTGGACGTCGCGCACCTCGAAGCCGGCACGCTCCATGGCGAGCACCACCTCGCCGACGTCGAGGAGCTCACCGTCGGGAAACACGTAGCGCCCCGTGAAGGAGCGACCGCCGAGGCGTGAGCCGTCGGTGCTGGAGATGGCGTGGTTGAGCAGTCGGCCCTCTGGTCGGAGGTGGGCGCGCAGGGTCTGGAAGTACTCAGCCATGCGACGCGTCCCGACGTGCTCGAACATCCCGATAGAGGAGATCGTGTCGAACTCCTCGATGCCGAGGTCGCGGTAGTCCTGGAGTCGGATCTCCACCTGGGCCTCGAGCCCGGCCGTCGCGACGCGCTCCATGGCCCGCTTGGCTTGCTCGGGACTGATGGTGATGCCGACGACCCTCGCCCCGTGGTGTCGCGCTGCATGCAATGCCATCGATCCCCAGCCACAGCCAACGTCGAGGAGGCGCGTCCCGGGTCGCTCGTGCAGGCCGAGCTTGCGACACACGAGCTCGTGCTTGGCGGCTTGTGCCTCGCGCAGGGAGCGGTCCGGCCGATCGAAGTAGGCGCACGAGTAGGTCATCGCATCGCCCAGGACGATCTCGTAGAAGTCGTTGCCGACGTCGTAGTGATGGCGCACGGCCTGCCCGTCGCGCTGCTTCGAGTGCTTCCGGCCGCGCACGCTCGCCTCCTCGGCCGGCGGAGGGAGGGGGCGTCCGAGTGCACCAACGCGTCGGGCCGCCCGCAACGCGACTGGCAGGATCCCCGCGCCGAGGTGCTCGGGGGTGGCGTCGCGCAGCGCGGCGACGACGTCGATGATGTCGCCGTCCACATCGATCTCGCCCAAGACATAGGCCCGAGCGAGCCCGAGCTCGCCCGGAGCCCAGAGGATCCGCCGCAGGGCATCGGGGGTGCGGATCCGCAGTGCGCCGGGGCCATCGTCGCGGCCGTAGGTGCTTCCGTCCCAGAGCTGGATCCGCATCCGGGGGGCGGGGCCGAGCAGGTGCTCGAGCAGCGGCCGGACGGCCGCTGCTGCCCCCCATCGGCCTGGCGCTCCGACGACCGTGAGGTCCGCGGAACGGTCTGTCTGCCGCTGCTCGTCTCGTGTGGTGAAGGCCACCGTCACCCCCATCGGGGGCGTCGGCCGCAACCCTGCCTCGGGCCGTTCCCCTCGCCCCGCGATGGTACCGAGGCGCGGGAGATCCTGCTCGGTGGACGGGCTACGGGAAGACGACCGCCGCCAGCTCCTCGGCCCGCTCACGTGCGACGACGGGCGACACCGCGCCCAACGCCAGGTGCTCCACGACTAGCGCGAAAACGTGGCCGCGGATCACCCTCGCCAGCGCGGGGCGCTCACCCATCACCTCGGGGAAGCCGTCGGCCAGCCACGCCTCGAGTGCGATCGCCAGCGCGTCGACGAGCACGGCGGCGCTCCACGCGGCCTCGGTCTCGCCCCGGATCGACTCACCGATGAGCAGTCGCCACACGGCCTCCTCGTCGAGTGCGTTGGCCCACAGCCACTCGAGCAGCGTGGCCAGCCTCTCTCGCGGCGGCAGCGTGGCGTCGAGCGGGGGAGCATCCACGGAGAGCCGTTCGCCGTAGCGTCGTTCCTCCATCACGCTGTGGAGCAGGTCTGCCTTCGACGGGAAGTAGTGGTAGAGCGTCGCCACGTTCAACCCACAGGCCGTGGCCAGCTGACGCATCGACGCGCCGGCGGATCCCTGCTCGCTCATCAACGTCAGTGCGGCGTCGAGGATGCGGGTGCGCGGGTCAGATGACGCCGTCGATGTCTCCGCCGCAGCCATCAAGCCGGCTCAGGCGTGAACACAGCGGGCAGGTGCTGCAGTGACAGCACGAGTGAGGACTCGCCCCGCTGCTGGGCGGTGCCTTCGGGCACGCGGATGTCGGCCAGCCTGCGGAACAGCTCCTCGAACACCACGCGCACCTCGGCCCGCGCCAGGTTGGCGCCCATGCAGTAGTGCGTGCCGATCCCGAAGGCGAGGTGCGGGTTGGGGCTGCGGTCGACGCGCAGCTCGTCGGGCGCGTCGAACACGTCCTCATCTCGGTTGGCCGACTGGTACAGCATGAACACCTTGTCGCCGGCCTTGAAGTCGACGCCGTTGTAGGCGTGGTCGCGGGTGACTGTGCGACTGAAGGTGAGCACCGGTGTGACGAACCTGATGATCTCATCGACGGCCGTGTCCCAGAGCGACGGATCTTGGATCACGCGCTCCTTCTGATCGGGGAACTGGGAGAAGGCCACCAAGCCGCCGGTGAGGGCGTTGCGGGTGGTCTCGTTGCCAGCGACCACGATGAGCACGAGGAACATGAAGAGCTCGTCGTCGGTGAGCTCGCCGTGCAACAGGTCGTCGGCATCGACGGCCGCGCCCCCGCGGTCGTCTCGTGCGAGCGCACCGTCGTCGAAGGCTTGGGTGAGCGTGCTGATGATGTCGTCGGTGGCACCCGGGTTGGCTCGGCGCTCATCGATGAGGCCCTGGCACATCACCGCGTACTCACCGAAGGCGACGGCGGCAGCGTGGAGGCGGGGGTCGTCAGGCTCGACGGCGCTGTCGCCGGCCATCATGGCGTCGGACCACTTGTAGAGGTGACCCCGCTGCTCAGGATCGAGTCCCATCATCTCGGCGATGACGATGAGGGGGACGTGGATGGCGAGGTCCTCCACGAAGTCGAGCGCTCCCTTCTGCGCCACCTCATCGATGATCTGGTTCGACACGTCACGGATGTGGTCGGTGATCGCCCGCACCTTGGCCGGGGTGAACCCGCGGCTGACGAGCCGGCGTTGCCGCGTGTGCTCGGGGTCGTCCATCGAGATGATCGACATCGGTGCCGCCACGCGGGGTCGCACCCCGTCGGCCGCGGAGTAGAGGTCCTGATTGCGCGAGATGTGCGACACGTCTGCGTGCCGCGAGATCACCCACAGCTCGTTCTTGGCATCCCAGTGGATCGGGCTGTGGCGACGCAGCCAGCGGTACGTCTCCCACGGATCGTCGTAGAAGCACGGGTCGAGGGCGTCGATCTCGCACGGCGGCGAGGGAGCGTCGGTGTCAGTGGAGGGGGACGAGGGCGAGGCCATGCCGGCCACTCTCCATCAAACGCTCGTTTGGGTCAAGGATGCGGGTTATGTTGCGGTTGTGTGTCTAATGTGTCGATCGGGCGACACATTGGCGGGCGACCACACCACGTCTCTTGGAGGCACACGCACATGTCCGCACCCTTGACCAGTCGCGCCCCGGCGCCGCACCCCGCCGTGGCACCGACCCGCCCAGCCCAGCGCCGCCACCGCAAGGCCCTCGCCGCCGTGAGCGTCGTGCTGCTGGCGATCTCGGCCGCTGCGTGCATGTCGAACGACGGACGCACGTTCCTCGACCGCACCAACGCACTTCGATCCTCGCAAGGGGTCCACTCGCTGGCCGAACAGGACATGCTCACGGCGAAGGCAGAGCGGTGGGCTGCCCACCTCGCCGCGACGGGGGTGCTCGCCCACTCACAGCTCTCCCAGGGCGTCGAAGGACTCGCCTGGCGAGCGCTGGGGGAGAACGTCGGCGTGAGCGGTCCCACGAGCGACACGCTGCTCACCCTCTACAACACGCTGGCCGGCTCTCCCGAGCACCGGCGGAACATGCTCGACCCTCAGTTCACCCACCTCGGTGTCGGTGTGGCCACCGGCGCCGACGGGCGCGTGTGGGTGGTCGAGGTCTTCGCCGCGCTCTGAGGTCGATGGCGGCAACGGATGGCGTCGTCATCGTCGTGCCAGACTCAGCGACATGGCGGCCCGTCGTCCCAACGTGCTCTTCGTGGTGTCCGACCAGGAGCGCGAGCGGTCGTGGCTGCCGTCGTCGGTGCGCCTGCCGTGGCGGGAGCGACTCATGGCCGAAGGGGTGGAGCTGGCCAACCACTGGACTCACTCCGCGCCCTGCTCGCCCTCTCGGGCGACGATGATGACCGGCCGCTACCTGCCGGGTCATCAGGTGTACGACAACACCGTCTTCAGCTGGCACCACAGCCTCGACCCGTCGATCCCCACGGTGGGATCGGTGATGCGCGATGGCGGCTACCGGTCGTCCTACATCGGGAAGTGGCATCTCACCTACGGCCCCACCCCGCCCATGGATCTGTACGGCTATGCCGACTGGGACGGCAACGACCAGCACTTCATGGGGTGGGCCGGCACCGGTGTGCACTTTGATCCTGTCATCGCCGACTCGGCCGCTCGGTGGCTCGACGCCAACGGGGCGCAGGCCGATCCCTGGTTCCTCACCGTGGCGCTCGTGAACCCGCACGACGTGATGTGGTTCCCCATGGACCAGCCGGGCTACCAAGCCGCTCACCCCGACGAGCTGGCGGTCACCGAGGCACTGCTCGCGCAGTCGCGGTGGAAGGACGGTGCGGCCGTCCCCGCGTTCGCCGACCACTACGACGACGTCGTCGACCACCTCCCCAGGAACTTCGAGGACGACCTCCTCACGAAGCCCGCCTGTCATCGCCAGTGGCGCTGGGACCAGCAGCACTGGATCGCCGGCTACCTCCCTCCGGATGACCGGGAGCAGTGGCGCCGTCAGCTCGACTACTACGTGCGCCTCCACCAGCTGGCCGACGAGTCGCTCGGTACGGTGCTCTCGGCGCTCGAGCGCAGCGGCGCCTGGGACGACACCGTGGTGGTGTTCACCTCTGACCACGGCGACATGTGCGGTTCGCATGGCCTGCGCTCGAAGGGGCCGTTCGTCTACGACGAGATCATGAAGGTGCCGTGCTACGTGAAGCCGGCGAGTGCGTCGGCGACAACGGGGGGGCTGCGCACCGAGTCGTTGTCGTCGCACGTCGACCTGGCCCGCACGATCTGCGGCGTCGCCGGGGTCGACCCTGACCCAGGCTTCCAGGGCACTGACCTCGGTCCGCTCCTCACGGACGCCAGCGCCACGGTGCGCGACCACGTCCTGTTCGCCCACTCCACCGCCCACACCTCGAACATCCGGCGCACCCGTTGGTCGATCCGTGGGATCTTCGACGGTCGTCACAAGTATGCCCGGTACTACGGGGTGGGCGGCGGTCTTCCCAACGACGACTTCAGCGGGGTGCCCACTCCGATGCTCTACGGCCCCGATGCTGCGTTCGAGGACCAGGAGCACGAGTGGTACGACCAGACCGACGACCCCGATGAGCTCGTCAACCTGGCCATGGACAACGGGCGTCGCAACGAGCTGCGATCGCGCTTCGAGGAGCTGAAGGCCATCGAGGCGAAGGAGCTGGTGGGCCCGTGAGCGACGCCTACCAGGGCAGCGATCGCCAGCGCCGCACGCGCCGACGGGCTCGCATCGTGGCCGTGGTGCTCGCGGTGGCGATGCTGCTCCCGATCGTGCTCGCCGCCGTCTACGCCATCGGCGGCTGACGTTGGAGGCCGGCGACGCCTACCGGGCGTTCGCTCCCGCCGTCCTCGGCTACCTCCGGGGCCAGGGCGTGCCCGACCCCGACGACGTGCTGAGCGAGGTGTTCCTCCAGGTGGCTCGCGCGTTGCCGCGATTCCGCGGCGGCGAGGCGGAGGTGCGGCCCTGGATCTTCACGATCGCTCGGAACCGCGCCATCGACGACCGTCGTCGCCGCAAGACCAGGCCTGTCGTCACCGCCAGCGAGGTCCCTGATCTGGTTGGTCCGGCCGACCGCGAGGGCGTGGACCCGGCGCTGCTCGCCGCGCTGGCGCAGCTCACCCCCGATCAGCGCGAGGTGGTGGTGCTGCGGTTCGTCGCCGACCTCTCGCTCGAGGAGGTGGCGCGGATCACCAAGCGCACCGAGGGCGCAGTGAAATCGATGCAGCATCGAGCGCTCGCGCAGCTGGCCCGTATCCTCGCCGACCCCGCCTGCGCTGTAGAGGGCGATGGATGACCACGATGACCTCCTCCAGCGGCTCCGCACCCTCGGCGCGCAGCCCGTCGACTCGGCTCGGCAGTCGGCTGATCTCACGGCCATGGCCATGGTCCGGCCCCGCCCACGGGGAGGCGCGAAGCTGCGGCTGGCCGGTGCGTTCTTGGCTGGGCTGCTGATCGGCAGCACCGGTCTGGCGGCCGCCGACGCCTTGCCCGACCCTGCCCAGCACGTTGCCCACACGGCGCTCCGGCACGTCGGCGTCGGCGTGCCCGACCCGGACCGGTACCACGGCGCCGAGTGCGGGGCGGTGGTCAAGAGGAACCACGGTGCCTATGTGCGCGACGACCACTCGCTGGCCCAGAGCAAGTGTGGCAAGAAGCTGCACGCGCCGGGCGCGGCCGATGACTCCGGTACCGACGGTAAGGGCGGTGACAAGGCCAACAAGGGGGACAAGGGGCCGTGCCACGGCAAGCCACCATGGGCAGGGGACAAGACGCTGACCGCCGAGGAGCGGGCGGCCGCCCAAGCAGCGCGGACGGCCCAATGCGGCAGCGATGCCGATGGCGCCGACAGCCCTGACGCGACCGAGCCCGACGACGGCACGCTCAAGACGGAGCAGCAAGACACCGCCGAGTCAACGTCGAGCACGCTGGAGTCGTCGACGACCACCGAGGCGCCGACCACCACGGTCACCACCGAGCCGACCACCACCAGGTCACCCTGACCGGATGCGGTCCTCCCTGGGCGCGGCGCTAAGGTGACCGCTCCCCTGGTGGCGTG
>JBKJIE010000098.1:0-13520 GCA_046598715.1 Acidimicrobiales bacterium
CTCCTCCGGGACGCGCGGTCACCTACGCACGCACACACGAACGGGGACCAGCACCCAGGTCCCGAAGGGGAAGACCCCCACCATAACGAACTGGTGTACCCGAGTCAACCCCCAATCTCAGACCGGCTCCCACCACACCGCCCAGGTGGCCGCCTACCGCCCCGCGACCACGATCTCCGCCCATCGCCAACGCCCCGAGCCGACCGCCAGACGACGCGAGCGCTGGCCACACCGCCCGTCGGCCTCCGCCCGGGTCACCCGCGACAGGGTCGATGGGCCATCGTCGCCTGCCACACCCCACTGCCGCTTCTCGGGCGATCTCTCGCGCTCAGAGCGTGACAGACCCCCCGAGAACGGTGAGATGAGGACGCGCGACGGACGAGCACCGGCGACGCAGGAGGCGTACGGTCGGGCCGTGAACTGATGAGGGAGGCGCACCATGCCGAAGTACCTGCTCGAGGTCAACTACACGCTCGACGGCGTTCGAGGCGTCGCTGCGAAGGGGGGGTCAGCCCGCAAGGCAGCGGCGGCGGCAGCCGCCAAGAGCGTCGGGGGGAAGGTCGATTCCTTCTACTTCGCCTTCGGCGGCACGGACGTGTTCGTGGTGGCCGACCTGCCTGACAACACCGCGGCAGCTGCGCTCGCCCTCGCAGTGACCGCTGGTGGCGGTGCCGCGGCGCGCACGATCGTGCTCCTCACCCCGGAGGAGATCGACGCGGCGGCCAAGAAGACGGTGAAGTACTCGCCGCCTGGCAGCTGACGCGTCTCCGTCGCTGTCATCGCCCGTTGGCGGCGCCGACCTCCGATCAGCGAACCTGTCGCCGATGCACAGGACCGACCGATGACGATCACCCCTGCCCGCTACGAAGGGCGCGTGCCCGTGCGCGACGGCCGGGTGCTCGGCGTGGCCGAGTTCGGCCCCGCCACCGCCAAGCGGAACGTGGTGTGGTTCCACGGCACCCCGGGCGCCCGGCGCCAGATCCCCGAGGCGGCCCGTCGCATCGCGGATGAGCGAGGCGTGCGGATCATCGGCATCGATCGCCCGGGCGTGGGGCTGTCGACGCCTCACCTCTATAAGAACCTGATCGACTTCACAGACGACCTCGAGGTCGCGCTCGAGCGCCTCGGGATCGATCGCTTCTCCACGGTGGGCCTGTCGGGCGGAGCGCCCTACGCGTTGGCGAGCGCCCACGCCTTCCCCGAGCGGGTGCCGTCGGTCGGGATCCTCGGCGGCGTGGTGCCGAGCGGTGGAGAGGAGGGCACGCATGGCGGGCTCGTCAGCCTCGCCACGCGGTTCAAGCCGCTGCTCCCGCTCATGAGCGAGCCGCTGGGCGCGCTCCTCACCACGTTCGTGCGGGTGGCCCGCCCCATCGCCTCTCCCGCCCTCGACCTCTACGCCCGCTTCTCCCCGGAGGGCGATCGTCGCGTGCTTGCCGTCCCGGAGAACAAGGAGATGTTCATCGACGATCTCATCAACAGCGGTCGGCACAGCATGCGCGCCGCCGCCTACGACGCCATCCTCTTCACGCGGTACTGGGGCTTCGACGTGCGCGACCTCCGGGTGCCGGTCACGTGGTGGCAGGGCGATCAGGACAACATCGTGCCCCTCGCCCACGCCGAGCACATCGTGCCGCTCATCCCCGGCGCCGAGCTCCGCGTGCGAGCGGGCGACGGGCACCTCGGCGGGCTTGGCATCGCCGAAGAGGTGCTCGACACGATCCTGACCTGGTAGCGCTCGCGCGAACGAGGCAGCCACCGGGGTGGCTGCCTCGTCGCTCAGCGGCGCTGGGAGCCGCTGCGGCTGGTGGGCTGGTCAGCTCTGCTGCACGACCTTGCGGTGGTGCCACAGGCCGAGGAACACCAGGACCAGCATCAGGCCACCGGCTGCGAACGCTGCGATGGCGGCGTAGCCGGCGATCCGGCCGACGGTCGACCAGGCGAACGCCGTGAGCAGCAAGCCGCGGAGCGTCTCACCGGTGAACAGCGTGGTGCGCTGCCCCTTGATGACGTCGAGCTTGCCCTGGAGCTCAGCGACCTGCGCTGCGCTCGCGCCCCCCGCCTTGGCCGCCGTCACGGCGTCCTGAGCGGCGAACTGGGGGCCACCGAGGTCGGCGTAGGTCTTGCCGTCGGCGATGCCCTTGAGGTGGCCGTTGATGAAGCTGGCATACGCCTCAGCCTCGGGGCCGGTGTTCACCTTGTGGTCGGCCCACTTGAGGAGGTCGGTCCGTCCCTCCGTCTTGAGCTCGGCCGCCGCCGGGAACGAGATGTTCTGCGAGGTGAGCTCGTCGGTGACGTAGTTCTTGGAGAAGTTGCTGCCCCACGTGAGAAGGGCGGCAGCCACCAGGAACGCGACGGTTACGACCGCCCCGACGCTGATGAGCACGCTGTCAATGGTGCGCCGCTTGAGGGCGACCACTGGTTCCTTCGTGAAGAGGACGCGATCGCCGCTAGGCGTCATGGCCTCGTGTTGGGTGAGTGTTGTCATTGAGGGCTCCTTGGCCGCTTCGGTTGTGGATCTGACCTCACCGTACGAATTCACGCCCACGGCCACAGGGGCCAAAGGTCCCGAACGAGCGGGCCGGAGCGCCCTTCGTCCAAGATGAGCGCCATGGTCCTCGTCGAACCCGCCACCAGCAATGCCGAGGTCGCCAAGGGCGACCGGGCGCACGTCTTCCACTCCTGGTCGGCCCAGCGCCTGATCGCCCCGCTGCCCCTGGCCGGAGGGGCCGGCTGCGAGTTCTGGGACCACGACGGCAAGCGCTGGCTCGACTTCTCCTCGCAGCTCGTCAACCTCAACCTCGGCCACCAGCACCCGAAGGTGATCGCGGCGATCGTCGAGCAAGCCGAGCGGCTGTGCACCGTGGCGCCGTCGTTCGCGAACGAGACCCGCAACGAAGCGGCCCGGTTGATCACCGATCACACGCCGGCCGGTCTCGACCGCGTGTTCTTCACCAATGGCGGGACCGAGGCCACCGAGAACGCCATCCGCATGGCACGCATCCACACGGGACGGGCGAAGGTGCTGGCCGCCTACCGGTCGTACCACGGCGCCACCGCTGGCGCGATGGCGCTGACCGGCGAACCCCGACGATGGGCGTCGGAGCCGTCGATCCCCGGTGTCGTCCATGTCATGGGCCCGTACACGTATCGGTCGTCCTTCGGTGCGGCCACGGATGCCGAGGAAGGAGAGCGCGCCCTCGCACATCTTGGCGAGGTCATCCAGATGGAAGGGCCCGACCAGATCGCAGCGGTCATCCTCGAGACGGTGGTGGGCACCAACGGGGTGCTCATCCCTCCCGACGGGTACCTGCCGGGTGTTCGCCGGCTGTGCGACGAGCACGGCATCCTGCTCATCCTCGATGAGGTGATGGTGGGCTTCGGTCGTACCGGGGCGTGGTTCGCGACCGACCACTGGGGCGTTGCTCCCGACCTGCTCTGCTTCGCCAAGGGCGTGAACTCTGGCTATGTGCCCCTTGGCGGTGTGGTGATGACCGAGGTCATCGCCGACACGTTCGCCGAGCGGCCGTACCCCGGGGGCCTCACCTACTCCGGCCATCCGCTCGCCTGCGCGGCCGCAGTCGGGGCCATCCGGGCCATGGAGGACGACGGCATCATCGAGCACGCCGCCCACATCGGTGCCGAGGTGCTCGGCCCCGGCCTGCGCGAGCTGGCGGGGCGACACCGCTCGGTGGGGGAGGTGCGCGGGCTCGGCTGCTTCTTCGCCGTGGAGCTCGTGCGCGATCAGGCCACGCGGGAGATGTTCGTGCCCTTCAACGCCTCGGGCGAGGCGGCCAAGCCGATGGTGGAGGTGGTGAAGGCGTGCAAGGAGCGGGGCCTTTGGCCCTTCGCCCACTTCAATCGCATCCACCTCGCGCCGCCGCTCATCGTCACTCCCGAGGAGTGCCAGCGCGCCCTGTCGATCCTCGACGAGGCCCTGACGGTGGCCGACGGCTATGTGGCCTGACCCGATCTGTGTGCACCCAACCACGTATTCCGTGGTTGGGTGCACACAGAAGCAGTTGGGTTAGGCCGCTGACTTCTCGAGGATGTGCACGCCGCAGGCCGAGCCGAGGCCGATGACGTGGGCCAGGCCCACCTTGGCGCCTTCGATCTGGCGGTCGCCGGCCTCGCCGCGGAGGTGGTGGCACACCTCCCAGATGTTGGCGATGCCGGTGGCGGCGATGGGGTGGCCCTTGGACTGCAGGCCGCCCGACACGTTCACCGGGGTGGAGCCGTCGCGCCAGGTGGCGCCGCTGTTGAAGAAGTCGGCGGCGCCGCCCTCCTCGCAGAGCTGGAGGTTGTCGTAGTGCACGAGCTCGGCCGTGGCGAAGCAGTCGTGCAGCTCCACGAGGTCGAGGTCGGCCGGCGACACGCCCGCCTGCTCGTAGGCCTGGGTGGAGGCCATGCGGGTGAGCGTGTTGACGTCGGGGAGGATCTGGCAGCTCTCCTGCCACGGGTCGCTCGTGAGGACCGACGCCGACACCTTCACGGCCCGACGCTGCTGCTCGAGCGACAGCGTCTTGAGCTTCGTGCCCGACACGACCACCGCGGCGGCGGCGCCGTCGCAGTTGGCCGAGCACATCGGCCGGGTGTTCGGGTAGGCGATCATCATGTCGCCCATGATCTCCTCGAGGGTCATCTTCTTCGTGTACGCCGCGAGGGGGTTGAGCGTGGAGTGGCTGTGGTTCTTCTCGCTGATCTTGGCGAAGAGCTCGAAGCTGGTGCCGCCGTACTTGTGGCCGTACTCCATGCCGATCTGGGCGAACACGCCCGGCATGTTGTTGGTGCCGATGCGGCCGTCGGTGGTGGTGACCGCGCCGTAGCGACCGCGGGGCTCGAAGGTCTTCTTGTCGCTCTTGGGGCCGCCCGCGCCGAGCAGGCCGGCGCCGGAGAGCTTCTCCACGCCGACGGCGAGGCCCATGTCGCACTCGCCGGCCTTGATGGCCATGATCACCGTGCGCAGCGCGGTGGCGCCCGTGGCACACGCGTTGGCCACGTTGTACACGGGGATGCCGGTCTGGCCGATCTGCTTCTGGAGCTGCTGGCCGATGCCGGCCGCGGCCTCCATCAGGTTGCCGGCGGCGAGCACGCCCATGTCCTTCATGGTGACGCCGCCGTCGGCCAGCGCGGCGAGCGCGGCCTGCGAGGCGAGGTCGACCGTATCGAGGTCGGGGTGCTTGCCGAACTTCGTCATGTTGATCCCGAGGATCCACACATCGTCAGCCATGCTCATGCCTCCAGGGGCTCGAAGCCGAAGCCGATGGCTTCGGTGCCGTCATCATCGGTGCCGACCACATAGGTGGCCAGCCGGACCTTCATGCCGAGCGACACGTGCTCGGGATCGGGGTCGACGTTGATCACGTTGCCCCGCACGCTGGTGCCTTCGCAGTCGATGAGGCCGGCCACGAACGGCACCGGCACCCCGGGCGACGCGAAGGCCACGATCGTGAACGCCCTGACCTCGCCGGTGGTGGCGATGTCGGCATCTCTGAACTCCGTGCCGGAGCACGAGGCGCAGGCGTTGCGGCGGTCGAAGAACCGGGCCCCGCACGATGTGCACTCCTTGGCCACCAGGTGCGGTTGGTCTCCCAGCACCAGGTAGTCGACGATCGGTACAGCAGTGGCCATCGGCCCCCCTCTTGCGTCGAACGATTCCTGTGGTCATCGCTAGCAGGTCGCACGCGGACTGCAGAAATCTGAGACGGTGCGGATCACGGCTCGGTGTAGGTCCAGTCGGGCTGCTTGTGCGCCTGACGCGGGTCGTAGGTGGCGACGCCGCCGCTGATGTCGACGAGCTTGGGCACGTCGATGGCGCGGGCGGCCACCGAGCATCGGCCCTCGAGGTGCAGCGCGAACTCCTCGGGGAACTCCCGCAGGATGCTGGCGATCATCGTCTGCTCCTCGGCGGCGAGGTAGCACCGGGTTTGATCGGTGACCGAGCGCAGGCGGGCGCCGATCACCGCTACCTCCTGTTCCGTGCCCTCACCTGTGCGCAGCACCTCGAGCGAGCGAGTGATCTCCCCGCACCCGAACTTGCAGCTCCGGCACTGGCCGCACGACTCCACGTAGAGGAACCGCGACAGCGCGTGCGCCACCTCGACCATGCACGCCGTGTCGTCGTAGAGCACGAAGCCGGCCGAGCCGAGCCCGCTCCCGATGGCCGCCAGACCCTCATAGGAGAGCGGCGCGTCGAAGCAGACGGCGGGGATCACGCCGTTGGCCACCCCCGAGAACGCGGCCTGCAGGGTGCGGCCGGGACGGGCCCCGCCGGCGAGGTCGATCAGCGTGGAGAGAGGTGTGCCGAGCTCGACCTCGGTGACGAGCGGGGTGCGCACGTCGCCGACGATCGTGGCGACGGTGGTGCCCGGCGACTCGGGTGTGCCCAGCGTGCGGAACCAGGCGGCACCGTCGCGCAGGATGCGGGGCACGTGGGCGAGGGTCTCGACGTTGTTGACGAGGGTGGGGTTGGGTTGGCCTCTTCCGGTGGCACCGGTGGGCGCGTCGACGGCCTGCCAGCCGGTCTGGATGTCGGTGGCGAACAGGCCGTGCTCGTAGGGCGGGAGCAGCCGGGGGAGCGGGTCGTTGCCCTCGATCACCTCGAGGAGCGCCTTCTCCTCACCAAAGAGGTACTCGTCAGGGCCGAGCACCAAGGTGATCGGCAGGTCGCCGAGCAGACCGTCGGCGCGCAGCTCGTGGATGGCGCGGGCGATCAGCTCGGCCTCGATGGCGTAGCTGGCCTTGGTGGCGATGTAGGCCGCCTCGGCGCCGATCGCGTAGGCGGCGATGACGAGGCCCTCGAGCACCCGATAGGGGTCGTGGCGGAGCAGGGTGCGGTCCTTGAACGTGCCGGGCTCGCCCTCGGCCGCGTTGCACACCGCGAAGCGCCGGCCCGGACCCGCGGCGCGGATGCCCGCCCACTTCTTGCCGACGGGGAAGCCGCCCCCTCCGCGGCCGCGCAGACCGCTGGCCGTGATCTCCTCCACAAGCACCTCGGGATCGAGCTGACGAGCGGCGGCGAAGGCCTTCCCGCCGTCGCGGCTGCGGAACTCCTCGACCGAGGAGACGGGGTCGCCGTCGAGCAGCACCCCGGTCATCGGCCAACGGCCTCTAGGGCCTGGGCGAGATCCGCGAGCAGGTCCTCCACGTCCTCGATGCCCACCGAGAGGCGCACCAGATCAGCGGGCACCTCGTTGCGGGTGCCAGCGACCGACGCGTGGGTCATTCGAGCCGGATGCTCGATGAGGCTCTCCACCGCGCCGAGGCTCTCGGCCAGCGTGAAGATCTCGGTGCTGCGGCACACCTCGAGCGCGGCCGCCTCGCCCCCCACGAGCTGGAACGACACCATGCCACCGAAGGCCGACATCTGACGCGCCGCGAGGGCGTGGCCCGGGTGACCTGCGAGGCCTGGGTAGTGGACGGCGGCGACGGCGGGGTGGGCGTCGAGCGCCTCCGCCACGGCCATGGCCGAGGCGCTGTGGCGAGCCATTCGGAGCTGCAGCGTCTTGGCACCGCGGTGCACGAGGTAGCAGTCGAGCGGGCCGGGCACGGCGCCAGTGGCGTTCTGCAGGAAGCCGATCCGCTCGGCCAGCTCGTCGTCGTTGGTGGCCGCGAAGCCTCCCACCACGTCGCTGTGGCCGCCGAGGTACTTCGTGGTGGAGTGCACCACGACGTCGGCGCCCAGCGCGAGCGGCCGCTGCAGCGCCGGTGTGGCGAACGTGTTGTCGACCACCACCATCGCCTCGTGCTCGTGGGCCAGCGCGCTGATGGCCTCGATGTCGAGGACGCGCAGCCACGGGTTGCTCGGCGTCTCCAGCCACACCATGTGCGTGGTGGGACGCCAGGCCGCCGCCACCGCAGCGAGATCGGTGAGGTCGACCGTGTCGACGACGAGTCCGGCGGGCGCGTGCACACGCAAGGCGAGACGGATGGTGCCGCCGTAGGCGTCATCGGGCAGGAGCAGGTGATCGCCCGGCGAGAGGAGGCGCATCAGCGAGTCCTCCGCGGCGAGGCCCGACGCGAACGCGAAGCCGTTCGACGCACCTTCGAGCACCGCGAGGTGCGCCTCGAGCGCGGCCCGTGTGGGGTTGCCGCTGCGGCTGTACTCGAAGGCCAGCGGCTTGCCCACGGCCTCCTGGGCGAAGGTGCTGGCCAGGGACACAGCGGGCACCACGGCCCCGGTGACGGGATCGGGCGGGCCGGCGCCGTGCACGGCTCGGGTGCCGAAGCCCTTGTCGTTTAGATCCACCATCGCGCTACCGCCCCCGCTCGGTGACGAGGCTGCCGAGCACATCGGAGCGCGTGATGACGGCTACGGGGTGTCCGCCGTCGAGCACGAGCGCGGCCGACGCCTGCTCGAGGCGGGCGATGGCGAGGTCGATCGGCTCGCCGATCCCGATGGTGGGCATCTTCGGGCCCATCATGTCGCCGACCGGCTTGTCGAGCGCGGCGGGGTCGGCGATGGCGGCCTGCAGGAGCTCGCGCTCGGACACGGCACCGATCACCTCTGCGAGCACCACCGGCGGCTCGTGCTTCACCACGGGCATCTGGCTCACCTCGAACTCACGGAGGATCTCGATGGCCTGGCGAACCGTCTCGTCGGGGTGCGTGTGCACGAGCAGCGGCAACCCGGGATCGCGGCTGCGCAGGAGGTCGCCCACCGTGGGCCCGGCGCTGCGCAGGAAGCCGTGGTCGGCCATCCAGCCGTCGTCGTAGAGCTTGGACAGGTAGCCGCGGCCGGAGTCGGGGATGTGCACGACGACCACAGCGTCGGGCGGGAGGCCCGCCGCCACGTGCAGCGCGGCGGCGATGGCCGTGCCGCCCGAACCGCCGATGAGGAGCCCCTCCTCACGGGTGACGCGCCGGGCGGTGCCGAAGCTGACCGCGTCGCTGATGGCGACGACCTCGTCGATCACAGACGGGTCGTAGGTGGAGGGCCAGAAGTCCTCGCCGATGCCCTCCACCAGATAGGGCCGACCGGTGCCGCCCGAGTACACCGAGCCCTCCGGGTCGGCGCCGATCGTGCGGATGGCCGGGTTCTGCTCCTTGAGGAACTTGCCGATACCGGAGATCGTGCCGCCGGTGCCCACCCCGCACACGAAGTGGGTGATGCGGCCCTTGGTCTGCTCCCAGATCTCCGGGCCCGTGGTCTCGTACTGCGATCGGGGGTTGTCGGGGTTGTGGTACTGGTCGGGCTTCCAGGCGTTTGGCAGCTCGCGAGCCAGCCGGTCGGACACCGAGTAGTACGAGTCGGGGTGCGACGGGTCGACGGAGGTGGGGCAGACGTGCACTTCGGCGCCATAGGCGCGCAGCTGGGCGATCTTGTCGGGCGCCACCTTGTCGGGGCAGACGAACACGCACTTGTAGCCCTTGCGGGCCGCCACGATGGCGAGGCCGACGCCGGTGTTGCCGCTCGTGGGCTCCACGATGGTGCCGCCGGGGCGCAGCCGCCCGTCGCGCTCGGCGGTCTCGATCATGAGCAGCGCGGGCCGGTCCTTGGAGGAGAAGCCGGGGTTGTAGAGCTCGAGCTTGGCCAGCAGGTGGCAGTCGATGTCGCGAGCTGTGCGGTCGAGCCGCATCATCGGGGTGTTGCCGATCAGTGCGATCAGGTCGTCGGCCACATCCATCGCCGGGCCGTCGTCGGTGACCCGCTGCACCGGCACACCGTCGAGGGCGACGGCGTCGTCGGTGTACAGCACGATCGGTAGACCGCGGTGGTGGAGCTCATCAGCGATGGGGGCCGACTCGGCGCCGCGGCCGAGCACGCCGACCCGCCTCGGGATGTGGCTGCGCAGGTCGGCGATCAGGGTGATGAGGTCGTCCCCGGGGTCGACATGGGCGATGCGTCGAGCCCGCGCCGTGAGGCGAGCCGGGGCCACGGCATCGCCGACGACCACCAGGAGATCCATGGGGCCGACGCTATCGGTGCGCCGCCGGCCGATGGGGGCCGTACGCTCCCCGACGATGACGAGTCAGTCGGGCGGGCGGCAGGCGCGACGGCTGGGGGCCGTGCTGCGAGAGGGCGAGCAGGTCACGCCGCTCGAGCTGTTCTTCGACCTCGTGTTCGTGCTGGCCATCACGCAGTGCACGGCTCTCATGGCGGCGGAGCCGACGTGGCACGGGCTCGCCAAGGGGATCCTCGTGCTGGGGATGCTGTGGTGGGCGTGGGTGGGCTACGCGTGGCTCACCAGCGTCGTGGACCCCGAGGAAGGGGTGGTGCGCCTGGCCATCTTCGGCGCGATGGCCGCGCTCCTCGTCGTGTCGCTCTGCGTGCCGCGGGCGTTCGACGAGCTGGGGCTCACCTTCGCCGTGGCCTACGGGATCGTGCGGGCCGGGCAGCTGGGCCTGTTCCTCGTGGCCGGGCGCGACGCCCCCGCGATGCGACGGTCGGTGTGGACGGGGCTGGTGCCGAGCACGGCCGCGGGGGTGGGCTTGCTGGCCGTGGCCTCGGGTGTGCACGGCGTGTTCCAGGGTGCGATCTGGGCCACGGCTCTCTCCCTCGACATGCTCGGTCCCTACCTGTTCGGCTCGGAGGGGTGGAAGCTCGTGCCCCGCCACTTCGCGGAGCGGCACGGGCTCGTGTTCCTCATCGCCCTCGGGGAGTCGATCGTGGCCATCGGCGTGGGTGCCCCGGTCGTCGTCGACGCCGGTGTGATCACCGCCGCCGTGCTCGGTGTGGGGCTGGCGGCGTCGATGTGGTGGGTCTACTTCGACGTCTCCGCCATCGGAGCAGCGAACATGCTGGCCGACGCGGCCGTGGGCAAGGAGCAGAACGAGCTGGCGCGTGACGCCTACTCGTTCCTGCACTTCCCGATGGTGGCCGGGGTCGTGCTGATCTCGCTCGGTCTGCGGGCGACGCTCGCGCAGGTCGACCAGCCCTTGGGTGCGGAGGCCTCCGTCGCCCTCGTGGGCGGATTGGCCCTCTACCTCCTCGCCCACGTGGTGTTCCGCCTACGCGTGACGGGAACGGTCAACTGGCAACGGCTCGCGGTGGCGCTGGTGCTCCTGGCAACCACGCCGCTCGTTCAGGACGTCGACGCGGTGGTGACGCTCGCCGGCGCCGTCGCACTGATGGCGGCGCTCATCGCCTACGAGGTGGTGCGGTTCCGCGAAGGTCGCGAGCAGCTCCGCCACGCCGCACCACGGCCCGGGTGACAGGGCGCCGTCAGCCGAACACGGCGTCGACGAACTCGTCGAACCCGGCTCGATCGAACGACACCTGCATCTCTCCGCCCTCGGTTGTGATGTCGAGGGACGGGCAGAAGAAGTCGCCGGCTTCGGTGAAGAAGTGCGGTGAGCCGGTCACTCCTCGCCGGCGGCCCTCAGCGAGGTCGGCGAGCACGGCGGCTTCGTCGTCCTCGGTGGCCAGCGGCACGTCGAAGCGGGCGGCGAGGTGGGTGAGCACCTCAGGGTCGGACACGTCGAGGCCTTGCTCCCACAGCGCGTCGCGCACGGCCAGGCTGAACGCCTCTCCGTGCTCGGGGCCGGCCCGGTAGGCGGCCGCCGCGGCGGCGAGCGTGGCGAGCGTCGTGGTGGGAAAGAGCGTGGCATCGAAGCCCGCGAAGAGATGCGGGGCGACCTCGGCCCGCAGGGCGTCGATCTCCGGGGCCAGGTGCCGGCCAGAGTGCGGCGTGTCGTTGACGAGCTCCAACGGCCACGCCTTCACCCGCAGCAGCGGCCCGGGTGCGCCTCGCTCGCGGCGGGTGTCGGCGAACCGCCGCAGGCCCGCGTGGGCGAACGGACACGCGACGTCGGCGTACACCTCGATCTGCTGCATCCCGCCTGTCTACCCGGGTCGCCCCCCGTCCAGCCCGAGGCAATAGGTCCCATGTCGGCGAGCCGGAGGCAATGAATCCCACATATGGGACTCATTGCCTCGAGAGGCGCTCCGTGGGACCTATTGCCTCGGGCTTGGCGCTCAGCCGAGGGTGAGCGACAGGAGGGGGATCGTCACGAGGGCGAGGAGGAGGCCGACGCCCCCGACGGTGGTGGCCAGCTCCTCGTCGAGGCCGGCTCTCGCCGCGACGACGCCGGCGGTGACCATCGGTGGCATGCCGGCCTCGAGCACCGATGCGCGCCACGCCGGGTCGGCACGTCCGCCGGCGACGATCGCCGCGACCAGCACCGCGAGTGGGAGCACCACCATCTTGGTGCTGAGACACCAGATGGCGGCCTGGCGAGCGTGCGTGGTCGCCACGACGCGGAAGCGAAGCCCGAGCGCGAACATCGCCATCGGCGCCACGAGTCGCCCGACCTGACCGAGCGCGTGGTCGAGACCGACCGGAATCTCGACGACCCGTACGGCGAAGCTCACGAGCACCGCCAGGAACGGTGGGAACCGCAGGAGGCGGTTCAGCACCGGCCGCCACCCGCTCTCGCCGTCGCCCCAGTGGGCCGCGATCACCGAGCCGTAGACCGACAGGCCGATGCCGGTGCCGATCTGGTCGAAGGCGAGTGCTCGACTGAGTGCGGCCGAGCCGAGCAGCGACGACACCATGGCCAGGCCCAGGAAGGTGGTGTTGCCGAGCGGCGTGACGAGCAACAGTGCGCCGACCGTGGCGCGGCTCCAGCCGTAGCGGTGTCCGGCGCCGACGATCACCGCTGCCGCCAGCGCCAGGCACCCCCATGCGGCGACGACAGGCACGACCAGGTCGGCACCCATCGACAGGTGAGGGAGCTTGGCGACGATGAGCGCCGGGACCAGCACCGAGATCACCGCGTGGTCGAGCCACGGCACCACCTCCCGCGCCTTGGGAACAGCGCGCTGGAGGATCAGCCCGACCGCGAAGCAGGCGAGGACGACAGCGAGCACGGTGGTGGTCGGGCGCTGGCTGCGCTCCCCTGGGGAGGGCTACCAGCCCTTGAAGTCGGGTGAGCGCCGCTCGCCGAAGGCCTTGATGCCCTCTGCCATGTCGGCCGTGGCCGTCACCAGCTCCTGGGCGTAGGCCTCTTCCTCGAAGGCGGTGTGTCGGCCCGATTCGTGGCTGCGGTTCACGAGCCACTTCGTCATCGCGATGGCCTTCGACGGACCGGCGGCGAGGCGGGCGGCGAGCTCGTCGACGGTGATGGCCAGCTCGTCGGCCGGCACGACGCGGTTGGCGATGCCCCACCGCTCGCAGTCGGAGGCCGAGAGCTCGTCGCCGAGGAACATGAGCTCCTTGGCGCGCTGCGGGCCGACGATGCGGGGGAGGAGGTAGCAGCCCCCCGCATCCGGGATGATGCCGCGCTTCACGAACACCTCGATGAGGCGGGCATGCTCGGCCATGACGACGAGGTCGCACGCCAGCACGAGGTTGGCCCCGCCCCCGGCCGCGGTGCCGTTGACCGCCGCGATCACCGGCTTCTCGCAGTCCATGATCGAGGCCACGAGGCGTTGCCAGCCCCGCCTGATGAGCCGTGAGATGTCGCCGAGGGTGCGATCGGGCGCGCCCTCGGGGCGAGGGGGTGCCGGGGGCGGCGCGCCGCCGAGGCCGGCACCGGTGCAGAAGTGCTTTTCACCGGCACCCGTGAGCACGATGGCCCGC
>JBKJIE010000031.1:0-5408 GCA_046598715.1 Acidimicrobiales bacterium
AACTGGCCCCACACGTGGGTGCCGGTGTTGTGACCCGCGATGATCGGGTCGACGATGCGAGCGGCGCCGTCGACGATGTCGAGCGGCGGGTGGAAGCGGTGCTCGGCTCGCTTGGCCTCGGCGATGTGCACCGGGTCCTCGTCGCTCACCCAGCCGGTGTCGACGCTGTTCATGTGGATCCCATCGGCGTGGTAGTCGGCCGCGGAGGTACGCGTCATCATGTTCAGCGCCGCCTTGGCCATGTTGGTGTGCGGGTGCCGAGTGGTCTTGAACCGCCGGTAGAACTGCCCTTCCACCGCCGACACGTTCACGATGTGCTTGTCGCGGCCAGGGGTTCGCAGCATGAGCGGCTTGAGGCGGGCGTTGAGCACGAAGGGCGCGACCGCGTTGACGAGCTGTGTCTCGAGCAGCTCCACCGAGCTCACCTCCGCGAGCGTGAGACGCCACGAGTTCCGATCGCGCAGGTCAACCTGCTGGAGGTCCTGGTCGAGCTGACCGTCGGGGAAGAGGTGGCCGTGCGTGCCCTCGTCCTCGGGCAGCAGCGCCGCCTGCGACAGCGCGGCCGACGGCTCCACACCATCGACACCCAGCCCGTCGACCCGGGGTCGCTCGACCGCCGCGATCGACAGCGGCTCGTCGGCGATCAGCTCGGCCCCGCGAAGGCCGTCGACCCCGCCGAGGAGGGCCCGCACCTCGGCCGGCATCCCATCCAGCGCGGCGGTCTCCACCTCGAGCATGTGCCGGTAGAACGCCGACGGGCGGCGCACGGTCTGGCAGGCGTTGTTCACGATCACGTCGAGGCGGTCTCGGGTCGTCAACAGGTGGTGGCAGAAGGCTTCGACGCTCGGCGTGTGGCGCAGGTCGAGGCCGTAGATCTCGAGGCGGTCACCCCAGTCGGCGAAGTCGGGCTCGGCGGCGTAGCGCAGGGCCGAGTCGCGCGGGAACCGCGTGGTGACGATGAGCGACGCGCCCGCTCGCAGGAGCTTGATGCCAGCCTGGTAGCCGATCTTCACCCGGCCGCCGGTGAGCAGCGCCACCCGGCCCCGCAGGTTGGCCGTCTCGGTGCGCTTGGCGAAGTTCAGCTCCGCGCACGGCGGACAGAGCTGGTCGTAGAAGTGGTGCACCTGCGTGAAGTGCTCCTTGCACACGTAGCAGTGGCGCTCCTCCCCCAGCCCGCGAGCCACATCCTCGTCGTCGACGGTCTCCTGCGCGAGCTCCTCGGGCACGAACACGTTGGGCGTGACGAACACCGGCCGAGCCCGCAGCCGCCGGATCCCTGTGTCGGTGAGCAGGGCCTCGTCGCGCTGCACCTTGTCGGCCTTGTCCTGGCGGCGCCGGGCCTTCGTCTGCCGGCGACGCGCCTCCACATCGGGCGCGAACACGTTGCCCGCAGCGTTGGAGAACCGGATCCGCTCCTCAGCAGTGAGCCCGTCGAGCAGGGAGCGGTCACCCGCGATCGCCTCGAGGAGCTCCGTGGCCGCGAGCAGCTCCTTGGTGCGGTCACCGTCGTCAGCCACCCGAGAAGGATGCCAGGCCGCCCACCGAGGCTCCTAGCCACGTAGGACGCTACTGCTGGACGAGGGCGCCCGACGCGGTCCAGAAGGCGTCGTCGGACACCCAGCTGCGGCGCTGGTGGTCGTTGCCCTCGATCATCAGGTCGTAGAGCCACCAGAGCCCGTAGATGCCGCAGGTGGCCAGCAACGCGAGGATGCGGCCGGCGTAGCTGTGCTGCTGCTTGGTGGCACCGGCAGCTGGCAGCGGCACCAACACACCGAGTGCCCCGCAGATCGCCACCAGCTCCTGCTCGGCCCCCTGCTCTGCCCGGTCGTGACGCACGAGGTCGAGGTCGAGGAACACGTAGCCCACGATGTGGCCGATGCCGCTCGACACCACGGAGATGAGCGTCCATATGGCGGGGTCTCGAAACTCGGTGGTGAGGCGCTGCATCTCGGCGAGGTGGGCGCCGAGCGCTTGGAACCGCGGAGTGAGCTCATCGCCGCGCCCCGCCGCGACGGCCCGCTGCCAGGCCAGCAGCCGGGCCGCGTCGAGCACGTCCAGCCGTCGCTTGTTGTGCTCCACCGACCGCCAGAACAACCGGTAGAAGACGTAGAAGCCATAGATGCCACAGGTGAGGATGGTCCAGCCGAGCGCGGTCCAGAAGTCGAAGATGTAGTCGGTGTCGCTGCGCCGGGTCACCGCCCCCCGCAAGCGCTGCACCGCGTCGGGCTGCGGGACCGGGGGCAGCGGGTCGCTCATGCGGCGAGCGTACGACCAACGGTGCGCCCCGGCTCCGCTGCGAGGGTTGCCGGCGCGCCGTAGGGTCTGCGCCCATGACCGCCGTCTTCGTCCATGGGGTGCCCGAGACCCCGGCCGTGTGGAAGCCCCTCGTCGAGCACCTCGAGCGCGACGACGTGGCGCTGCTCCAGCTGCCTGGGTTCGGATGCGCGCTGCCCGACGGGTTCAACCCGACGATGTACAGCTACGCCGACTGGCTGGCGCTCGAGCTCACCGCGTTCAACGAGGTGGATCTGGTCGTGCACGACTGGGGCGCGCTGCTGGCGCTCAAGGTGCTGGCCTCGCAGCCTGCCAACGTGCGCTCCTGGGCAACCGACATGGGCGACCTCGGCGCCGACTTCCGCTGGCACGACACGGCCCGCGTCTGGCAGACCCCGGGCGACGGCGAGGCGCTCATCGACGGCATGGTGGGGGCCAGCCCGGCCGACCGGGCGCTCCTGCTCCAAGGCGTGGGCGTGCCTGAACCCCACTCGCACACGATGGCGGCCGACCTCGATGCCACGATGGGGGCGGCGATCCTCACCCTCTACCGCTCGGCTGTCGACATCGGCAACGAGTGGGGACCGGGCATCGACGACATCAGGGGCCGTGGTCTCGTGATCGCGTCGCTGCAGGACCCGTTCCGCAATGCGGACCGCGCCCGCCGTCTGGCCGACCGCACGGGCGCCCACATCATTGAGCTGCCCGATGCCGGTCACTTCTGGATGCTCGAGCAGCCGGCGCGAGCAGCCGAGATCCTCACTGAGCACTGGCAGCGCACCAGCTGATCCACGGCCTTACGCCGTCGCCCGGCGCGGACTACGCGGAGATGGCGCTCGGACCAGGGCGGTCGGTGACGAGCCGATCGCGGCCCGCGGCCTTGGCCTCGTAGAGCATCCCGTCGGCCCGCTTGAGCGTGCGGGCCGGCCCGTGCCCCTCCACGTGCACGGCTGCGCCCGCGCTGAGGGTCACGCCGCACCCGCTCTCGCGCCAACCCGCGAGCAGCCGCTCGACGATCGGGCCCACGTCATCGCCAGCTCCCCGCAGCAGGATCAAGAACTCCTCGCCCCCGAACCGGGTGACGCAGTCGGCATCTCGCACAGCCTCGAGGAGGTACCGGCCGAGGTGCATGAGCACCTGGTCCCCCTCGGCGTGGCCTCTCGTGTCGTTGACGACCTTGAAGTGATCGAGGTCGAGGAGCACCACAGCATCACCGGGCGCCATCGAGTCGAGCAACGTGTTGGCTTGCCTCCGGTTGCCGACGCCGGTGAGGTCGTCGGTGATGTTGGCCCGCTCGAGCAGCAGGGCGGCGTCCTCGAGCGCGCCTTGGGCCCGTCGCGTGGCGGCGGACTTCGCGGCGAGCACCTCGGCGAGCACGATGGCGATCGGGATGGCGATGCTCACCGACGCGAGCGACGCCGGCGAGGGGGCACGGCTGACGGGGAGGAACGGGATCACGTAGGCGACCGCAGCAACCGGGGCCAGCACGAGGGACGTCCGAGCGGGGTGCCAGCTGCCCACCCAGCAGAAGACCACTACGAACCACAGCGCGTAGAGCGGGCCGATCCCGGCCGGGTCCAACCACTGGCCGGCGACGATCAGACCGAACGCAACCGGCACCAGAACGAGCGTGGCCCGCCGATCCCAGTGCTCCCACGGGAGCCGGCTGATCGCGACGCCGAACAGCAGAGCGGCGACGTTGATGGCCCGCAGATCGGCTGAGCCGGCAGCGCCCGGCACCCACTGGCCCACCAGACCCAGAGCGCCAGCTGCGACGAACAGCACCGATGCCTGCCCGGCAGCGGTCTCCATGTAGCGAAATCGTCCCATCTGGGGCCCCCTCTGTCGCCGCGGCGACCCACTCATGATCGGCGCCTCGAGGATCGCTCAGCATGATCCGTTCGACCCATTCGTCCCCCGTTGGCCGGTGGAACTAGAACGCGTTCTAGTCCTAAGGTGCCTGGTCCAAGGGTGCGCGCGCACCGGCCACCAGGGGGATCAGCGACATGACCGCCACCACCAGCGACGAGCGCTACACGATCATCTCGGCGGACTGTCATGCCGGGGGCTCCCACGCCGCCTACCGCGAGTATCTCGACCCTGCGTTCCGCGATGAGTTCGACGCCTGGCGCGGCAAGTACAAGAACCCGTACAAGGACCTCGGCGACAACCGGCGACTGCGCAACTGGGACAACGAGATGCGCAACTCGCAGCAGGAGGCCGACGGCGTGGTCGCCGAGGTCGTGTTCCCCAACACGGTGCCGCCGTTCTTCCCGAGCTTCGTGCTGTTCGCCAAGCCGCCCACCGCCGAGGAGTACCGCCATCGCCGAGCCGGGGTGCACGCCCACAACCGCTGGCTGGTCGACTGGTGCGGCGAGTTCCCCGAGCGGCGTGCGGGCGTCGGCCAGATCTTCCTCAACGACGTCGACGACGCCATCGAGGACGTGCACTGGATCAAGGAGCACGGCTTGCGCGGGGGCATCCTCCTCCCCAACATCGCCCCCGACGTGAAGTGGGTGAAGCCCCTCTACGACCCGGTGTACGACCGCCTCTGGGAGGTGTGCCAGGACCTCGAGGTGCCGGTCAACGTGCACAGCGGCACTGGCAACCCTGACTATGGCGCCTACCCCACGTCGATGCTGCTGTACATCAACGAGGTGGTCTTCTACTCGCAGCGTCCGTTCGTGCAGCTCGTGCTGTCGGGCGTCTTCGAGCGCTTCCCCGGCCTCAGGTTCGTGATGACCGAGGCTGGCTGCTCGTGGGTGCCGCCGATGCTCGATCAGCTCGACCGCATCCTCGGCAGCATCCGCGACTCGGGAGCGACCGGCGAGATCCGCTACGGCAAGGACCAGGTGGTGCAGCGGTCGGCCAGCGACTACTTCCACCAGAACGTGTGGATGGGCGTGAGCAACCCCGGCCCTGCCGACGTGGCGGCACGCGACGTCGTGGGCATCGACCGGTTCATGTGGGGCAGCGATTACCCCCACGACGAGGGCAGCCACCCGTACACCCGAGAGCACCTCCGAGCCCGGTTCAGCGATGTCGACCCGACCGACGTGCGCAAGATGCTGTCCGAGAACGCCGCTCAGCTCTACGACTTCGACCTCGCCGCACTCGCGCCTCTCGCCGCCAAG
>JBKJIE010000003.1:0-12771 GCA_046598715.1 Acidimicrobiales bacterium
GCTCATGGGGCGGCCAGTCTCTCGCAGCGCGGCGACCGATGCGCGTGTGTAGTGTCCGATGTCACATCGTCCCAGGTCACTGGGCAAGGGGGAGGCAACTGCACATGAAGCACAAGACGTTCGTACGCGCCGCAGCAGTGATGCTCGGACTCACGCTTGTCGCCGCAGCCTGCGGCAGTGACAAGAAGACCGACACCACGGCAACGAGCGGGGGTGGCGGCGCCAAGAAGGAGTACTCCCTCGCCTACGTGGGCCCGCTCACCGGCGACGCCGCCAACCTCGGCATCTACATCCGCGATGGCGCCAAGGTGGCCGTCGACGAGTTCAACAAGGCCAACCCTGACTACAAGATCACGCTGAAGGAGTTCGACACCCAGGGCGACCCGGCCCAGGCGCCGACGGTCCTCGACAAGTACATCAACGACGACTCGATCCTCGGCATCGTGGGCCCTGCCTTCTCCGGTGAGACCAAGGCCGTGGTGCCCACCCTCGAGGAGAACAACCTCGTGATGGTGAGCGCGTCGGCCACGAACACCGATCTGCCGAACGTGGTGCCCGGTGGCAAGTCGTTCCACCGGGTGCTGCCGGATGACAAGGCGCAGGCCGCCGGCATCGTGAAGTACCTCAACGCCAAGCTCAAGCCGAAGACGATCGCCATCGTCCACGACAACAGCGAGTACGGGAAGGGCTTGGCCGTCGATCAGGTGGCCACGCAGCTCCCGGCCAGCGTCAAGGTCGTGGCCACCGAGGCCATCGATCCCAAGAGCCAGGACTTCTCCGCTGCCGTGAACGCGGTGAAGGCGGCCAAGCCGGAGGTCGTGTTCTTCGGTGGGTACTACGAGGCCGCCGGTCGGCTCAAGAAGCAGCTCGATGACGCGGGCGTCACCGCCACGTTCATCAGCGACGACGGCGCCCTCGACTCCGGCTTCGTGAAGGCAGCCGGCGCGGCGGCCGACGGCTCGCTCCTGAGCTGCCCCTGCTACTTCGCCAGCAGCGCCAGCCCGGGCAAGATCGGCGAGTTCGCCACGGCCTACGAGAAGCTGATCGGCACCGTGCCGGGCACCTACTCCACCGAGGCCTACGACTCGGCGAACATCCTGATGACGGGCATCAAGGCCGGCAACACCGACCGGGCCAAGCTGCGTGACTACGTGGAGGGCCTCACCAAGGTCGACTACGCCATCTCGAAGGACGTCACCTTCGAGGCCAACGGCAACATCAAGGCCCAGGGCATCTTCATCTTCACGGTGAAGAACGGGAAGATCGTCCTCGAGACCGCAACCGACGACCTGTAGAGCCGTCTGTCACACCACTGAGCAGTTCCGGAGGGCGCCCACATCGGGCGCCCTCCGGCCTTCCCATGAGAGGCGATGGATGCACTTCAGCGACCTGGGCGACCAGTTCTGGGCGCAGACGGTCGACGGGCTCACCCTGGGCGCCATCTACGCCCTGATCGCCCTCGGCTACACCCTGGTGTACGGGGTGCTGCGGCTCATCAACTTCGCCCACTCGGAGATCTTCGCCATCGGGATCTTCGCCACCACCTTCGCCATCGACGGCCTGGGAGTGACCGCTCCCCGCACCGGGGCGAAGCTGTTCCTCACCCTGGGCCTCCTGCTCCTGATCTCGATGGCGGCGTCCGGCCTCGCCGCTCTGCTCATGGAGCGCGTGGCCTACCGCCCGCTGCGTCGTCGCAACGCCCCCCGGCTCACGGCGCTCATCACCGCCATCGGCATCTCCCTGTTCATCCAGGAGTTCCTCGCCCTGCGCTACGGGCGCAACCAGATCAACTCGCAGCGGGTGATGGCCAAGACCACCCTCTTCACCTTCGAGGGCGCCCAGGTGCGCTCCGACAAGGTGCTCGTGTTCGTCGCCGCCATCGCCCTGATGATCGGCCTCGATCAGTTCGTCCGCCGCAGCCGCCTGGGCCGGGGCATCCGGGCCACCGCACAGGACGCCGAGACGGCCCAGCTCATGGGCGTGAACATCGACCGCGTGGTGGCCCTCACGTTCTTGCTCGGCGGCGTGCTGGCCGGCGCCGGCGGCTTCCTCTTCACCATCTTCTTCGAGGCGGCCCGCTTCAACATCGGGTTCCTCCCGGGCATCAAGGCCTTCACCGCGGCGGTGCTCGGTGGGATCGGCAACATTCGTGGTGCCCTGCTCGGTGGCTTCGCCCTCGGGCTCCTCGAGAACTACGGCGCCACCGTGTTCGGGGGGCAGTGGAAGGACGTGTTCGCCTTCACCGTGCTCGTGCTCGTGCTGCTGTTCCGACCGAGCGGCCTGCTCGGTGAGACCCTCGGGAGGGCACGGGCATGAACCGGTTCACGCTCCCCCACCTGGCCATCGTGGAGCCCCTCGGCCGACGCTGGGATCGGCTCCCGCTGTGGGCCAAGGCCCTCGTGCTGCTCGCCATCCTCGCCCTCGTGATCTGGTATCCCACCACGCTCACTCGCTACTGGCAGAGCGTGCTGTTCTTCCCGATCGGGGTGTACATCCTCCTCGCCCTCGGGCTGAACATCGTGGTCGGCCAGACCGGGCTGCTCGACCTCGGCTACGTCGCCTTCTTCGCGGTGGGGGCCTACTCCACCGCCAAGCTCTCCGCGGGCGACGGCCCGCTCACCGCCTGGCAGTGCCTCATCCCTGCCATCCTCTTCGCCTGCGCGGCTGGCGTGATGCTTGGCGGGCCCACCCTGCGATTGCGCGGCGACTACCTCGCCATCGTCACCCTCGGGTTCGGCGAGATCGTGCGCATCACCGCGCAGAACACCCCGCAGCTCGGCGAGGCGCGCGGGATCACGGGCATTCCCCACCCCTCCCCGCTGCCCGGCCTCGAGTTCGGCACGAAGCCCCTGCCCTACTTCTACCTGGTGCTCGGCTGCATCATCTTCGCCATCCTCGTAGTGGCGCGCCTCAAGCGATCTCGGGTGGGGCGGGCGTGGACCGCCATCCGCGAGGACGAGGACGCCGCCGAGCTCATGGGCGTGCCCACGTTCAAGATGAAGCTTTGGTCGTTCGCGATGGGCGCGTCGTTCGGCGGCCTGGGCGGTTGGGTCTACGCGTCGAAGGTCGGGTTCATCAACCCCGACACGTTCCCGTTCACGCTGTCGATCCTCGTACTGGCGGCGGTGGTCCTCGGCGGCCTCGGCTCCACGCCGGGCGTCATCGCTGGGGCCTTCGCCATCGGGTACCTGCCCGAGTACCTGCGGGAGGCCGCCGGCGGCGACAGCCTGCTCAGCAAGCTCAACACCATCACCGGCTCCAATGCCACCGACATCACCCAGTACCGGGTGTTCCTCTTCGGCTTCGCGCTGATCCTCATGATGATCTTCCGCCCCCAGGGCCTGCTCCCGAGCCGGCAGCGCGCCGCCGAGCTGGCTGATGCCGGCAGCGCCGCCGCGTCGATGGGCACCACCTCCGGCGTGGAGCACGACTTCGAGGAAGAGGAGGCGCCGGTCGCACCCACCGAGGTGGTCGCAGCCCCGAGCGAGGGGAGCACCGACGTCGCGCTCCCCGAGGACTTCGTCGCGCGGGCCACCGACGTCGCCGAGGAGGTGCTCACGATCGACCAGGTGAAGATGGTGTTCGGCGGCGTCGTTGCTCTCAACGACGTGTCCGTCACCGTGCACCGCGGCCAGATCTTCGGGATCATCGGGCCCAACGGCGCCGGCAAGACCACGTTGTTCAACTGCATCACCGGCGTGTGCGAGCCCACGAGCGGCGGGATCGTCCTCGACGGGGCGTCGATCGTCGGCCGCAAGCCGCACCTGATCACCGAGGCGGGGGTGGCCCGCACCTTCCAGAACATCCGGCTGTTCCCGAACATGACGGCGTTGGCCAACGTGATGGTCGGAGCCGATGCCCGCCACACGATCAGCGTGCCCGGTGCGCTGCTGAGCACGCCGAAGTACTTCCGTGAAGAGCGCCTCGGCCGGGCCGAGGCCCAGCGGCTGCTGGAGTTCGTCGGCATCCCCACCCGCGCCGGCGAGCTGGCCCGCAACCTCCCCTACGGCGACCAGCGCCGCCTGGAGATCGCCCGCGCTCTGGCCACCCAGCCCAAGGTGCTGCTACTCGACGAGCCCGCAGCCGGCTTCAACCCGGCCGAGAAGCAGGCCCTCATCAGCCTCATCCGCCAGATCCGCGACAGCGGCCTCACGGTCGTGCTCATCGAGCACGACATGGGCCTCGTCATGAACGTGTGCGACCGCATCGCGGTGATCGACTTCGGCGAGAAGATCGCCGAGGGCCTGCCGGCGGAGATCCAGGGCGACGAACGGGTCATCGCCGCCTACCTGGGGGTGCCGTCCGATGCTGCTTGAGCTCACGGACGTGCGGGTGCACTACGGCAAGGTCGAGGCGCTGAAGGGGATCTCCGTCACGGTCGACCAGGGCGAGATCGTCACCTTGATCGGCGCCAACGGGGCCGGCAAGACCACCACCCTGAAGACGATCTCCGGGGTGCGGCCCGTGTCGAGCGGCACGATCGTATTCGACGGCGAGGACGTCACCAACTGCGCGCCGCACCGGTTGGTGGAGATGGGCATCTGCCAGGCCCCGGAGGGCCGCGGGATCTTCCCGGGCATGTCGGTGATGGAGAACCTCGAGATGGGCACCTATGCCAACCGGGGCCAGGACGCCAAGAGCGAGCTCGACCGAGTCTTCGATCTGTTCCCCCGGCTGCTCGAGCGCAAGGACCAGGCGGGCGGCACGCTCTCGGGGGGCGAGCAGCAGATGCTGGCCATCGGTCGAGCGCTGATGGCCAAGCCGAAGGTGCTCCTGCTCGACGAGCCGTCGATGGGCCTGGCCCCGAAGCTCGTGGCCCAGATCTTCGCGATCATCACGGAGATCAACGAGCAGGGCACCACGATCCTGCTCGTCGAGCAGAACGCCGCCCAGGCGCTGCAGCGGGCCCATCGCGCCTACGTGCTCGAGGTGGGCCGAGTGGTGAAGTCCGCCGATGCCTCCGCGCTGCTCGATGACCCGTCGGTGAAGGCTGCCTACCTGGGTGGCGACGTCGGCGCGGCTGCCACCCCCGCCGCGGCGGTCGCCCCGGACGCTGTCCCGACCGTTGACGACGCCGAGAGCACCGAGGGCGACCTCAGCCCCTGAGGGTCACTCGAGCCCGATGGACGCGAGCACCTCGGGGAGCGATGCCACCATGCCGGCGTAGAACGGGCCGAACTCGGCGTAGCTGGCCGAGGCCTCGTCGAAGCGCATCGTGTACACGACCTCCTTGAGGTCGTCGGGGTGCACGGCGAAGAGGGTGACCCCCCACTCGAAGTCGTCGATGCCGGTCGACCCGGTGATCACCTGGAGCACCCGACCGGCGAACTTCCGGCCGCTGGCACCGTGGGCGTACATCAGCTCCTTGCGATCGTCGTAGGGCAGCGTGAACCAGTTGTGCACGTCGCCGCGCCGCTTCGACATCGGGTAGAAGCAGAAGGCGGCCTTGCCTTCCGGCGGAAGGTTCGGGTGCAGCCGGGCCTCCTTCATCTCGTCGGGCACGCCCTGGGCGTACTCCGAGAGCTCGGTGAGCGACACGTAGCTGTCCACCACGTCGAGCCCAGCCTGGGCCAGCTCGGTCTGGAGCTGGCGCAGGCGCCAGAGGTCGAGGCCCAGCGCCATGAAGGCCACGTCGCACTTGTGGCCGAGCATGGCTGCCGGCACCACCTGCACGGCATCGGCCTCGGCCGCCTTCACGGCCGCTGCGATGGCATCGGCGTCGGCCAGCGGACCGACCTTGCAGAAGAGGTGCAGGACCCCCCACCCAGCGGCGGGTTCGAGCGGTGCGGTCATGGGCCGAGGGTACCGGCGGGCGCCAACGGTCCCCTAGTCGCCCAGCAGCTCCAGGGTGACCACGGCGTTGTAGTCGGGCACCTTGGAGCGCGGCTCGCGGTGCCGGGCGGCCCCGACGATGAGCGCGTTGCCCTCCGGCCAGTGCACCTGCAGGCTGCGGCTCGGGAGGCGCACGAGCTTGAGGTGCCCGTCCATGGATCCCACCTCGCTGGTGAGACGCACCGGCGTGCCCTCGATGCCGCCCAGTGCGGCGGCGTCGGCTTCGTCGATGTACACCGCATCGCGCCGTGCGCCGGTGAGGGGGTCGGCCTCCGCGAACACCATGGAGTTGAACTGCTTGCCCCGGCGCGTCGCCACCGTGAACGCGCCCGCCGGCAACAGCGCTTCCTGCGGCTCGAGCGGGGTGAACCGACCCCGACCATCGACGGTGGGGAACTGGCCGCCCGCACAGAGGTGCCGACCGCCCCACTGCACCTGATCGCCCGTGGTGGCCAGGCCCTCGATGCCGGCGTAGGCGGGGACGACCTCGGCGATCTCGGCTCGCAGCGCCTGGTTGGTGGGCCACGCGAAGGCGGCTGCTAGCTCGGGGCGCACCCGGGTGGCGACATCGGCGAAGAGGCGCCACTCGCTGCGTGCCTCACCAACGCGTCGAGGCAGCTCGGGGCTGAACACGATGCGCCGCTCGGTGGTGGTCTGCGTGCCGCCACCCTCCTGCTCGTAGCGCGTGGCCACGGGGAGCAGGATCACGTCGTCGCCCTCCACGAGCATCTGCGACGACAGCAGCACGTCCTGGTGGATCCGCAGGGGCACCCGCTCGAGGGCGGCCCGCACGGCGGGCGGATCGGGCAGCACCTCAAGGAAGTTGCCGCCCGAGCTCCAGAGCACGTCGATCTCTCCCGCTCCCGCCGCGTCGATCATCTCAGGGGCGGTGCGACCGGGAACCGCCGGGACCGCGAAGCCCCATTGCGCGGAGAGGGCGGCCGCGTGCTCCTCGTCGACGGGCAGGCCTCCCGGCAGCGCGGTCGCATAGGCGCCCATCTCGGCCCCGCCCTGCACGCCGGAGTGCCCACGGATCGGCATGAGCCCGGCACCGTCACGGCCCACGTTGCCCCGAGCCAGCGCCAGGTTCACGATGGCGCGAACGCCGTCGACCGCCGCGCGGTGCTGGGTGATGCCCATCGACCACACGAGCACGGCGCTGGCCGCAGACGCGTAGAGGTCGACGAACGCCTCGAGCTGATCGACCGTGATCCCGGCCTGCCTGAGGAGGTCCGCTTCGGCCTGGTCGGCGAGGGCGGCCACGAGCTCGCTCCAGCCGACGGTGTGCGCACCGATGAACTGCTCGTCGACGACACCACGAGCGATCAGCCGCTTCAGCACGGCATTGGCCAGGGCCACATCGCCACCCGGCCGCACCGGCACGTGGAGGTCGGCGATCTTCGTGCCGAACAGCGCCGACTCCAGGCTCGAAGGCACCCAGTAGCTCTCCAGGCCCGGCTCGAGGTAGGGGTTGACCACCACCACCCGGCAGCCGCGCTTCTTGGCCAGGTAGAGGTACTTCATGAACACGGGCTGGTTGTTGGCCGGGTTGGTCCCCCAGAGCACCACCAGGTCGCTCTCGATCACGTCCTGCAACGAGCACGTCGATGCCGCCACACCGATCGACTCCTTGAGGCCGATCGTGGAGGGGGCGTGGCACACCCGCGCCGCCGAGTCGATCCCGGCCACACCCATGGCTCGGGCCGCCTTGCCCGCCACGTAGTACGTCTCGTTGGTGATGCCCCGACTCGTGAGGTACATCGCCACCCGGTCCGGATCGGCGTCACCGATCGCCCCGGCCACCGCGTCGAGCGCCTCGACCCACTCGATGCGCCGGAATCCGGGCTCGCCCCGACGGCGGCGCATGGGATGGCCGAGCCGACCAAGCCGCCGGAGCTGACCCGAGGTGCGATCCCGCAAGGTTGCGACGTCGGCCAGCAGGATGGGATCGAGCGCGTCGGCCGTGTTCACCTCGAGGAGGTTGAGGCGGGTGGTGCAGAGGTGCACGCCGTCGATCGTCCAGTCGTGCAGCCCAGCCACCCCGAGGGCGCAGCCGTCGCACGCCCCCTTGGTGAGCACGTCGATGGCGTACTTCGGATGGGCTCGATTGGCCCAGGCCACCTTCGCCATGTCGCGGTAGTGGTGCGGCTTCTGCAGCCCCACGCCGTTCGGACGCCAACCGACCCAGCCGGCCGGCCGCCATCCCGTGAGCTGCTCGCTCCACCCCATCAGGCGCCGACCTCAGGGCTGTAGACGTTGCAGATCGGGTCGTCGCCGCCAGGATCTCGCACGAAGCCAGCCAGGGTGATCCCGGCCAGTCGGGCCGCATCCACGGCGAGAGCGGACGGCGCGCTCACCGCCACGACCGCGCTGAACCCAGCCGCCCAGGCCTTCTGCACGATCTCGAAGCCGGCCCGACCGCTGATGTAGAGGCCGAGCTCGGTGGCGGGCAGGGCCCCGTCGAGCAGCAGCCGACCCACCACCTTGTCGACGGCGTTGTGCCGACCGATGTCCTCGCGCACCACCACCACCCGACCGGCGCGGTCGAAGGCCGCTGCGGCGTGCACCGCTCCAGTGGCCTCGAACAGCGGCTGGTCGGGACGCACCGACGCGGGCACCTGGGCGAGGAGACCGGCCGACCAGGCGGCGCCGGTCGGGATCGGCGCGATGCGCTCGCGCAGCTCGTCGAGCTGCGCCGAGCCGCACAGGCCACAGGCCGAGCTCGTCGCGGTGAGGCGCGGCGCCGGGGTGGGGGCCTGGCCCCCTGTGTCGACGGTGACCACGTTGAAGGCGGTGTCCACCGCGCTGCCGGTCGCGCAGTAGCGACAGGTGAGCACCGGCGCGCCGTCGAGGAGGCCGTCACCATGACAGAGACCCACGGCCAGCTCGAAGTCGTGACCGGGGGTGCGCATCGTCGTGCCCACGAGGTGACCGTCGAGCTGGATCTCGAGCGGCTCCTCCACGATGAGGTGATCGGGGTGACGTGTCAGCGAGACGCCGTCCCACCGCTGCATCAGCACCTTCGCGGTGCGCCCTCGGATCACCCGCCGGAGGCTACTGACCCGCGACGGTGGATCTCCGGGTCGCACTCAGCCGATCGAGTCGCGGCCCTGCTTCCACGCCCACACCACGAGCGCGACGACGGGAAGGACGAGCAACCACACCGAGGTGTTGGCCGCGACCACCACGACCAGCACCAGGCCGAGCAGCAGCAACCCGAAGGCCAGGGCGTTCGACGTGGACGCCTCCCGCTTGGTGGGCGCCGGCTTGCTGTGGCCCCGCAATCGACCCTTGTGCTCCTTGACCAGCGCCGGCTTGATCTCTGCCCGCCAGAGCGCCTCCTCGCGTGCCCGGTGCTCACGGAGGCGAGCGGCCAGCTCCCGCAGCGCTTCGGGCGACCCGGCGCCGGCGTCGACGAGACGACGGATCTCCTCGGCCTCCAGGGCCAGGGCTTGTGCTTCAGGTCCGAGCGGTGACTCGTCGATGAGAGACCCAGTGCTGATCTCCTCGTCGTCCCCCGCGCTCGACGGCTGCGGCAGCTCGCCTTCGTCGCTGGGCTGCTCCTCCATGGCGGGTCACGCTACCGAATCGACGTCCGATGACGGGTCCAGAGCGCCCATCGGGCAGGAGACGAGCCGGCGCGCCCCGAACTCAACCAGATCATGTTCTTGAACCGTCGGATGCGACGGACCCTTGGAACGGGCCTCGCCGCCGCCGCACTGCTCGGTCTGGCCCCCCTCACCGCCGCCCGAGCCGAGGTGCCGGTGCTCGTCCTCGACGGCACCGGATATGGCCATGGCGTGGGCTTGTCCCAGTGGGGCGCAGAGTACCTGGCCCGCACCGGACGCACCGCCGACCAGATCCTCGCCACCTTCTACCCAGGTGCGGCGCTCGGCCAGGCCAGCGGCCCCGTGCGGGTGGCGGTCGACAAGCCGCCGGCGAGCACCACGACCCTCTCCTTCCCCCAGGGCGGAGAGGTGCGCAGTGCCCTCGATGGCAACCAGGCGCCCGGCTTCCCCGTGCGGGTGGGTCCAGGCGGACGCGTCCGCATCACCTTCGACGGCGCCTACCGGGTCGACCCGATCGTGACGGCCAGCGCCGCCGCCCCCGCCACCCGCTACCAAGGCGACCCCTGTCCCCTGCTCGTGGTGTGCGGCTCTCCTACTACGCCTCCGCCCCCACCGGCGCCCACCACGACGACGACGCCCCCGACCACCTCCCAGCCGCCCACCACCGCCAGCCCGGGGCCCGGGTCCGGTGATCCTGGTGCCCCCGGGAGCTCCACCCCGCCGCCGAGCTCCGGGTCGGGCTCGGCCACGTCGTCGAGCTCCGTCTGGGCGGTGCCGGCCCAGGCCGGGGTCACCACCGTGGACGATCGAGGTCGCTCGTACCGTGGAGTCATCGAAGCAACCGGAGGCGGCGCGCTCCGCCTCGTCAACACGCTCGGGGTCGAGGAGTACCTCCGCGGGATGGCCGAGGTTCCCAGCACCTGGCCGGCCGCCGCGATCCAGTCCCAGACCATCGCCGCGCGCACGTACGCGCTGCGCGCCATGCGCACCGGCGGCGAGCTGTGCGATGACGCCCGCTGCCAGGTCTACGTCGGTCGCAACGCCGAGTCACCCGGCCAGGCGGCGGCGGTGGCCGCCACAGCAGGCCGAGTGCTGACCTACGGCGGTTCGCTCGCCGTCGCCGTGTACTCGGCCGACGCCGGCGGGGTGTCGGCGACGACGCTGGAAGGCTTCGGCACGCCCGATGGCGTCTACCCCTACCTCACCACCGTCCACTACGACACCGACAACCCCCTGCCGTGGCACCTCGCGGTGGCGCTCGACGACGTGACCGCTCGCCTGCACTATCCAGGCTCGGTGACCGGCGTGCGCGTCGACCGGGCCGGACCGAGCGGGCGAGCACTCGGTCTCGTGCTCGAGGGCACCACCGGCGACAAGTCGGTCGACGGGCTCACCTTCGCCCGCGCTCTCGGGCTGCGGTCCACCCGATTCACCGCCACCGTGGGCTCCGCGGACGGCGCTCCCCCGCCGCCGCCCACCGGTGAAGCCATCCAGGGCCTGCCGGAGGACGCCGCCGTCGTCGCGCAACGACCGGTCCGACAGGCCGGCACGGCCATGGATCGTGGTGCGGCGCCGTTCCGCCGGCCCACCGCTCCGTCCGTGCCCGAGAGCCTCGACCCCCGCCGCCACCTGATCGGGCTCTTCGCTCTGGTCGGCCTCGCCGGGCTCGCCGGCGCCCACGTGCCCCTCGTCCTCGCGCCTCCCGCGAGCGTCGGCGGGATGGTGGCCCGGTTCCGCCGTGCGCGACCCTGGGCCCGGTGGAAGCACCTCGTCCGACGCCCCTGACCGCCCCGCGCCTGCTGTGGCGCGGACTGCGACGGCGGTGCCCGCTCTGCGGTGGCGGTGATCTCTTCAAGACGTTCTTCCTCGTGAAGGAGCGCTGCCCGCGCTGCAACTTCGCCATCCAGCGCGAGGAGGGGCACTGGATCGGCGCCATCGGCATGAACACCGTCGTGAGCCTCGGCCTGCTGCTCATCACGCAAGTGGCCGTCTTCGCGCTCACCTGGTCACACCGCCGGGGGGCACCGGTGTTCATCTCCGGCTTCGTGGTCGCCGGCGTGGTGCCGCTGCTGTTCTTCGGTCCGTCGCAGACCCTCTGGAGCGCCATCGATCTGCTGATGCGGCCGCTCGAGCCGTCTGACGACGTCGATCCCCGCTGGATCCCGCCCCCGGTCAAGCGCCAGGGCTGAAGCGCGACGACGGGGACCCCTTCGGGTCCCCGTCGTGCAGGCTGGAACGTTGACCAGCTGGGTCAGTAGTCCTCCATGCCTCCGGGCATCCCGCCGGCAGCCTCTTCGGGCTTGTCGACGATGACCGCCTCGGTGGTGAGGAAGAGGGCCGCGATCGACGCTGCGTTCTGCAGGGCCGAGCGGGTGACCTTGGCGGCATCGATGATGCCCGCCTTGGCCAGGTCCTCGTACTCGCCGGTGGCCGCGTTGAGACCCTCGGTGGGGCCGTCCATGCTGCGGACCCGCTCGATCACCACACCGCCCTCGAGGCCGGCGTTGATGGCGATCTGCTTGAGCGGCTCCTCGAGCGCCGACGCCACGATGCGAGCACCGGTGGCTTCGTCGGCCGAGAGGGTGAGGGCCAGCGCCAGCACCTTGACCTGGGCCCGGAGCAGCGTCGTGCCGCCACCGGCAACGACACCCTCTTCGATGGCTGCCTTGGTGGTGCTCACCGCGTCTTCGATGCGGTGCTTCTTCTCCTTGAGCTCCACCTCGGTGGCGGCGCCGACCTTGAGGACCGCAACGCCGCCCGACAGCTTGGCGAGGCGCTCCTGGAGCTTCTCGCGGTCGTAGTCGGAGTCGGTGTTCTCGATCTCGTTCTTGATCTGCTGGATGCGGCCCTTGATGTCGTTGTCGTCGCCCGAGCCCTGGATGATCGTGGTCTCGTCCTTGGTGATGACGATCTTGGCGGCCCGACCGAGCAGGTCGAGGGTGGTGTTCTCGAGCTTGAGGCCCACCTCTTCGGTGATGACCTGGCCACCGGTGAGGATGGCGATGTCCTGGAGCATGGCCTTGCGACGCTCACCGAAGCCGGGAGCCTTGACGGCGGCCGACTTGAAGGTGCCACGGATCTTGTTCACCACGAGGGTGGCAAGGGCCTCGCCCTCGACGTCCTCGGCGAGGATCACGAGCGGCTTGCCGGACTGCATGACCTTCTCGAGCACGGGCAGCATGTCGCGCACGGCCGAGATCTTCGAGCCCACGATGAGCAGGTAGGGGTCTTCGAGGACGGCCTCCATGCGATCGGGGTCGGTCACGAAGTAGGGGGAGATGTAGCCCTTGTCGAAGCGCATGCCCTCGACGAGGTCCATCTCGATGCCGAAGGTCTGGCTCTCCTCGACGGTGATGACGCCGTCCTTGCC
>JBKJIE010000046.1:0-14891 GCA_046598715.1 Acidimicrobiales bacterium
ATGTTCCTGAACTTCAAGAACGTGCTCGAGACGTCCCGGAAGAAGCCACCGTTCGGCATCGCCCAGGTGGGCAAGTCGTTCCGAAACGAAATCACCCCGGGCAACTTCGTCTTCCGGACCCGCGAGTTCGAGCAGATGGAGATGGAGTACTTCGTGCCGCCGGAGGACAGCCAGCATTGGTACGAGTACTGGTGCCAGCAACGCTACGACTGGTACACGAGCCACGGCATCAGCGCGGAGAAGTTGCGGCTCCGGCCCCACGACGCCGACGAACTCTCGCACTACTCAACCGGCACCTCCGACGTGGAGTTCCTGTTCCCCTGGGGCTGGGATGAGCTCGAGGGCATCGCCAACCGGGGTGACTACGACCTCACCCAGCACGCGAAGCACTCAGGGGAGCGCCTCGAGTACTTCGACCAGACCACGAACGCGCACTACGTGCCCCACGTGATCGAGCCGGCCGCCGGTGCCACCCGCACGATGATGGCGTTCCTCATGGCCGCCTTCGACGAGGACGAGGTCGGCGGCGAGGTGCGCACGGTCCTTCGCCTGCACCCTCGTCTGGCGCCCTACAAGGTGGCGGTGCTGCCCCTGTCCAAGAAGGACACGCTCACGCCGATCGCCCACGAGGTGTTCGGGCTGCTGTCGCCGCACCTGATGTGCGACTACGACGAGACGCAGGCCATCGGCCGCCGCTATCGCCGCCAGGACGAGGTGGGCACGCCGCTGTGCGTAACGGTCGATTTCGACACTCTGGAAGACCATGCCGTCACTGTCCGTGACCGCGATTCGATGGAGCAGGTCCGCGTGCCGATCGACGATCTGCTCAGCGAAGTCCGCTCCCGGCTGGACTGATCGCCTCCCAAGAGGGGTAGAGATGGCGCGAATCGCGCAGGATCCGCCACCATCGTTGAGGGGGGTCCGGGGGCGCGTCTAGGGTTGGCACCAACGAGGGCTGTTCCCGCCCGCCCAGCCCTCGCCAGCAGCGACCGCCAATCGTCCCTCCCGTGGATGTGGCGGTCGTTGCGCGTCCGGTCAGGGGTCAGCCGGCCAGCAATCGGTAGGTCGGGTTGAGGATCGTGAGCCGCTCGCGCCGCTCGCCGACCATCCCCACCGCCTCGAGGTGCGTGCCCAGCTCGATGCCGGCGATGCGCCGACGGCCGAGGAAGGTGATGGTCACGCCGCCGGTGTCGTCGACGACGGTGCACTCCAGGACGACGATTCCCTCACCGAGGGGCTGGAGGCGCATGGATCGGACGTGACCTCGGATGCGCACGCGTGACCGCCAGCTGATCGAGCCGATCGGCGCCAGCTCTGGTTCGATGGCCACGGGCGTGGGGTCGACAGTCATCACGCGGCCGGGAACCCCTCGGCCGGGACGGCCGTCGGAGCGACGGGCTCGCCGAAGTGGTAGGGCACGAACGTCACGTTGGCGTGCGGCAGCCTCGACACGACGCGGGCGATCGTGTCGGAGGTGCGGTCGTGCAGGAGGCGGTGCCAGAGCCGGCTGTACTCGCGCCGGGGCACCAGCACACTCACCTCGGTGTTCCCGTCGTTGAGCTCCTCGGCAACGATCTGGAGCACGGCTCGCGCCAGGCGGCGGTCGGGGCACTCGACGAGCTCGAGCGACACGCGCCGAAGTGGCAGGCCCGCCCACTCGGCCGCGAGCGCCTCGGCGGCCACGGGGTCGAGCGCGATGTGGATCACCCGTAGGTCGTCAGGGGTCAAGGTGCGCGCGTACTGAAGCGCTCGCGCCGTGCTGCGGTCGATGTCGTTGACGAGCACGAGCACGGTGTGGCGGCGGAGGATCGGCGCCTCGGTGGCCCGTTGGACGTCGTCCTCGAGATCCGCCTTCTCTGCCTCGTACTGGCGGTTGAGCCGCACGAGGCCGGCCACCATCACGGGAACGAGGATCATGATGAACCACGCACCATGGGCGAACTTGGTGACGCCGATGACGATCGTGACGATCCCCGTCGCGAGTGCACCCGAACCGTTGATCAGGAGCCCCATCCGCCAGCCGCGCTCCCGAAGCCGGAGGTGGCGGATCGCCATGCCCGTCTGGGACAGCGTGAACGAGGTGAACACCCCGATGGCGTAGAGCGGGATCAGGTGGGTGACGTCGGCCTGGAACACGATGACCAGGGCCGCGCCGGCGATGGCCAGAGCAATGATGCCGTTGGAGAACACCAGTCGGTGGCCGCGCTTGGTGAGCTGCTTGGGCATGAAGGCGTCGTCCGCGTGGAAGCTGGCCAGTCGAGGGAAGTCAGCGAAGCTTGTGTTGGCGGCCAGGACGAGGATGAGCATCGTCATCGCCTGCACCACGAGGAACATGACGTGGCCCCCGATGCCACCACCGAACACGCCCTTGGCGATCTGGGAGATCACGGTGGCCCGCTCGTTCGGGACCACCCGCATCGTCACGGCCAGCCACGAGATCCCGATGAACATGATCCCGAGGCAGGTCCCCATCACCATCAGCGTCGAGCGGGCGTTCTTCCACTCAGGCGGTTTGAACGCGGGCACCCCGTTGGAGATCGCCTCCACCCCCGTCATGGCCGCGCCACCGGAGGCGAAGGCGTGCAGGATGAGGAACAGCCCGACCGCGCCGCTGGTCTTGAGCACCTCCGGATCGGCGACGGGCACGTGGTGGAGCCCACTGCCGAATGCGGCGCGGAAGATGCCCATGCCGATCATGAGGAAGATCGACACGAGGAACCCGTAGGTGGGGAGCGCGAAGATCCGGCCCGACTCCTTCACGCCGCGCAGGTTCCCCCACGCGATCACGGCGATGAACGCCAGGGCCACCGGCACCCGATAGGTGCGCACGGCCGGGAACGCCGAGTAGAGCGCGGCTACGCCGGCCGACACCGACACGGCCACTGTGAGGATGTAGTCCGTGAGCAGTGCGACACCGGCAACCTGGGCCGGCATGAGGCCGAGGTTGTCCTTCGTGACGATGTAGGCGCCGCCCGCAGAGGGGTACGCCTTGATCGTCTGTCGGTAGCTGAACATCAAGATGACGAGCACGCCGACCATGGCCAACGTGATGGGCACGACGCGACCGAAGGCCAGCACCCCAATGGCGGGCACGAGGACCCGCAGGATCTCCTCGCTCGCATACGCGGTCGACGACAGCGCATCGCTCGCGAAGACAGCGAGAGCCGTCGGCTTGCCGAGTCGCTCGTGGGCGAGCTGGTCGTTGTGCAAGGGCTGGCCGAGCAGCTTCGTCTTCCAGCGATAGCCCGTCGACTCTGGGAGTTGGATGGCATCGGGTGGTGGGAGTGGCCGAAGGTCGTGGCGGTCCAGTGTCAGTGATCCCTTGCCCATGACCTCATGGAACAGCGTGGCACCTCAAGGAACCGTCAAGGCGCCACGCCGGGTCGTAAGGAACGCGTAAAGATCGCTCACGATGCTGCGAATCGTCACTCCCGAGCCCAGCCCGCCACGGGGCGCCTTGGTGGGCCTGGGTCTGTGCGGGCTGGTGCTGGTCGCGCTGGTGCCGGTTCGCCACCACGTGGGATCGGCCACTCCGGCACTGCTGTTCACGCTTGCGGTCGGGGCGAGCGCCCTTGTCGGCGGGGCCCGTGCGGCGGTGTTGGTCAGCGCGGCCGCCACCGCTGCGCTCGACGTCGCCTTCATCCCGCCCTATGGGACGTTGAGCGTGCTGACGCTCGAAGGGGTCGTGGCCGTCCTGACGTTCCTCATCGTCGCGGGCGCGGGCGGCGTGCTCGTGGCCCGGGAGGGTGATCGCCGACGCGAGGCCGAAGGACGCGAGCGTGACCTACGTGAGCTGACGGCGCGGCTTGAGGACCTCCACCGCGGCAACGTGGAGCTCAGCGAGCGAGCCGCGCAGGCTGACGTCCTGGCGCGGATCGATGATCAGCGCAGCGCCCTTCTCCGCTCGGTGTCGCATGACCTGCGAACTCCGCTGTCTGTCATCAGGGCAGTTGTGACCGACCTTCGCATGGGCGTCGTCCACGACGACGACACGCGGGCCGAGCTCCTCACCCTCGTCTCGGACGAGGTCGATCGGCTCGATCGCCTGGTGGCCAACCTGCTGAGCATGAGCCGGATCGAGGCGCACGCGTTCTCGCTCGACCGCCAAGCCGTCGATCTCGAGGAGCTGCTCGTCGATCGCCTCCGTCAGCTCGCTCCACTGTTCAGCGAGCTCCGGTTGCGCACGTCGATCCCCGAGGATCTTCCGCTCGTCGATGCGGACTATCCGCAGCTCGAGCAGGTCGTCACGAACCTGCTGGCCAATGCTGCCCGCCACGCACCATCGGGCACCGACGTGTGGGTGGTGGTCGCGCACACCGCCGGGGCGCCACGGGTTCGTGTGGAGGTGTCCGATCGGGGCAAGGGCGTGGCCGACGACGAGAGGGAACGCATCTTCGAACCGTTTCAGCGAGGTGCCGGCAGTGGGTCCACGGGCATCGGCCTCGCGATCTGCAAGGCGATCGTCGAGGCCCACGGCGGCTCCATCGCCGTGGAGCGCACCTTCGGTGGCGGCGCCACCTTCGCCTTCACGCTCCCGGTCCATCACGGGCGGGCACCCGAATGACGTCGGTTCTCGTCGTCGACGACGAGCGCTCGATGCGGCGGGTGGTGACGGCAAGCCTCAGTGCGCGTGGCTATGAGGTCCGCAGCGTCGCCACGGGCCAGGAGGCGCTCTCGGCCATCGCCCTCGACCCGCCCGATCTCGTGATCCTCGACCTGGGCCTTCCGGACATCGACGGCGTGGAGGTTTGTCGCCGCCTGCGCGTCTGGACCGACGTCCCCATCATCGTGCTGTCCGCGGAGGGGTCGGACCACCGCAAGGTGCTGGCTCTCGATCAGGGTGCCGACGACTACGTCACCAAGCCCTTCTCGACTCCTGAGCTCCTCGCGCGCGTACGGGTCGCGCTTCGTCGTCATCCCTCGGGTGCGCTCGATGAGAACGCAGTGCTGGAGGTCGATGACCTGGTCGTCGACCTAGCCCACCACCGTGTCACCGTGGGGGGACAAGACGTGGACCTCACCCCCAAGGAGTTCGCCTTTCTGGCCCTGCTGGCTCGATGGCCCGGGCGCGTCCTGACCCATCGAGCGATCCTCGAGGAGGTGTGGGGGCCCGAGTACGGCGAGGAGACGCACTACCTGCGGGTGTATGCGAGCCAGATCCGCAAGAAGATCGGTGACGGGCCGGAGCGACGCCGACTCGTGACCGAACCCGGCGTTGGGTATCGGCTGATCGACGGGAGCTGAGGGGGCGAACGCGGTGCTGACACCGAGCTGGCCGGAGGCTCCTAGGCTCCGCGGTCGTGACCTACGTCTACGCCTTCGACCACAAGCACCGACGACCGCCGATGGAGCAGAAGGACCTGCTGGGCGGCAAGGGCGCCAACCTCGCTGAGATGACCTCGGTGCTCGGTCTGCCGGTGCCGCCGGGGTTCACCATCACCACCGACGCCTGTCGGGCCTACCTCGCCGATGGCTGGCCGGAGGGGCTCGACGCGGAGGTGACCAAAGCCGTTCGCCGCATCGAGCGGGCGATGGGCAAGGCCCTGGGCGACCCCGACGACCCGCTGCTGGTGAGCGTGCGCTCGGGGGCAAAGTTCTCGATGCCAGGGATGATGGACACCGTCCTCAACCTCGGCCTCAACGACGCGTCGGTCCAGGGGTTGGCGGCGCAGACCAACGACGAGCGATTCGCGTACGACTCCTACCGGCGATTCATTGCCATGTACGCGCGCATCGTGCTCCACGTCGACGGCGACCAGTTCGACAACCTGCTGGTGGCCGCCCGTGGATGGGATCGAGTCGAGGACGATGCGCACATCAGCGCTCGAACGCTGCGCCGCCTGTGCACTCGCTATCAAGAGCTGGTGGAGGAGACGACCGGCGCTCCCTTCCCGCAGGAGCCGGCGGCGCAGCTGCGAGGGGCGATCGAAGCCGTGTTCGAGTCATGGGGAGGGGCGCGGGCCGTGGCCTACCGTCAGCGCGAGCGCATCCCCAACGACCTCGGCACCGCGGTCAACGTGCAGGCGATGGTCTTCGGTAACCGCGATGACCAGTCGGGAACCGGCGTCGGCTTCACGCGCGACGCCGCCACCGGCGAGGCCACCCCCTACGGCGACTTCCTGCTCAACGCCCAGGGCGAGGACGTGGTGGCAGGCATACGCAACACCGACGACCTGGAGGGTCTGGGCCGGGTGTTCCCGTCGATCCACGCTGAGCTCGTCAAGATCTTCGCCAAGCTCGAGCGGCACTACCGCGACATGTGCGACACCGAGTTCACCATCGAGCAGGGGAAGCTCTGGATGCTGCAGACGCGTGTGGGGAAGCGCACGGGCGCAGCCGCGCTGCGGATGGCCGTGGAGATGACCACGCAGAAGGGGTGGAAGCTCACCCAGGCCGAGGCCCTCGCGCGTGTCACCGCGGAGCACCTCGACCAGGTCCTGCACCCGCACTTCGCAGCGGGGAACCGTCAGATCGTGGCGACGGGGTTGGCCGCGTCGCCCGGTGCGGGCGTGGGTCGGGTGTACTTCTCCGCCGACGCGTGCGTCGATGCGGTCGACCGCGGCGAGGCCGTGATCCTCGTGCGCAACGAGACCTCGCCGGAGGACATCCACGGCATGCAGGTGGCCGAGGGGATCCTCACGGCCCGGGGCGGACTCGTCAGCCACGCCGCCGTCGTGGCACGCGGGTGGGGCATCCCCGCCATCGTCGGGGTCGAGGGCATCCACCTCGAGGATGATCGCTTCACCGCCGGCGACGTCGTCGTGCGCGAGGGCGATGTGATCTCGATCGACGGCACCACGGGAGAGGTGGTGCTCGGCGCGGTGGCCCTCGAGAGCGCCGACCCGCCGGAGGCCTTCTACACGCTGCTCGAGTGGGCGGACCGAGTGCGCAAGGGACGGCTCGCGGTGCGCGCCAACGCCGACACCGGACCCGATGCCGCCATCGCCCGACAGTTCGGGGCAGAGGGCATCGGGCTCTGCCGAACGGAGCACATGTTCCTCGCGGAGGACCGCCTCCCCATCGTGCGAGCGATGATCCTGGCCGACACTCCGAAGGCGGAGGCCAAAGCGCTCGAGCGGCTGCGTGTGGCCCAGAAGAAGGACTTCCTCGAGATCCTCGAGGCCATGGACGGGTTGCCCGTCACGGTTCGACTCCTCGACCCGCCGCTGCACGAGTTCCTCCCGTCGGTGGAGGAGCTGCGGGTGCAGGAGGCTCGCAGTGGGCTCGATGAGACCGGGGCGGCCCTGCTCGCGGCAGCCGAGGACTGGCGGGAGCAGAACCCGATGCTGGGCACGCGCGGCGTGCGGCTGGGCGTGCTGAAGCCGGGCCTCTACGCCATGCAGGTGCGGGCCCTCATGGAGGCAGCCGTGGAGCGCGTGGCGGCCGGTGGCTCGCCCGTGATCGAGATCATGATCCCCCTGACCGTGACGCGTGAGGAGCTGCACGCGGCGCGCGGCTGGGTGGAAGGCGCGATCGATGCGGTGGGTGGCGCCGACAAGCTCGCGGTGTCCATCGGCACGATGGTGGAGACACCCCGGGCCGCGTTGCGCGCTGATGAGCTCGCCGAAGAGGCTGACTTCTTCTCCTTCGGCACGAACGACCTCACCCAGATGACCTTCGGCTTCAGCCGGGACGACGTGGAGGCCCGCATGATGCCTGCGTACCTCGAGCAGGGACTCCTGCGGGCGAACCCGTTCGAGACGATCGACGAGACCGGTGTCGGGGAGCTCGTCGCGATGGCGGCCGAGCGGGGTCGGACGGTCAAGCCCACGCTCAAGCTCGGGGTGTGCGGCGAGCACGGTGGCGACCCCGCGTCGATTCGCCTGTTCGAGCGGCTCGGGCTCGACTACGTGTCGTGCTCGCCCTACCGGGTGCCGATTGCTCGCCTTGCGGCGGCGCAGGCCATCCTTGATGCGAGGGCATCCCGACCCTCGAAGCCATCCAGCACCCGCTAGCGGACCGAAGGAACCCCCGTGCTCGCCTCCGTCACCTCGTCGTTGCTGCTCGCCTCGGGTGACGGCAAGCAGGACTTCGCCCAGTTCCATGTAGAGGGATGGGTGTGGGCGGCGCTGCTGGCCGTGATCGGCGTGCTGCTCGTACTCGACCTGCTCGTGATCCACCGCACTGCTCATGTGATCACCACCAAGGAGGCGGGCATCGAGTCGGCCGTGTGGGTGGCGATCGGACTCGCGTTCGCGGTGGTGGTCTGGCAAGCGTGGGGGACACAGGCCGCTGGTGAGTACATGTCGGGCTACCTGATCGAGCTCAGTCTCAGCGTCGACAACGTCTTCGTGTGGGCGATCATCCTCAGCTACTTCGCCGTGCCCCGCGAGTACCAGTTCCGTGTGCTCTTCTGGGGAGTGTTCGGCGCGGTGGTGCTCCGATTCACCTTCATCTTCGCTGGCGTGGCGCTGCTCAACCGGTTCGAGTGGATGCTCTTCGTGTTCGGCGCGTTCCTGGTGTTCACCGCGGTCCGGCTGCTCCGTCACGATGACGAGGAGATCCACCCAGAGCACAACCCCGTGCTCAAGGTCGTCCGCAAGGTGATCCCGTCCACCGCTGAGTACAAGGGCCATGCCCTCTTCACCCGGGAGAACGGGAAGCGCCTGGCCACACCGCTGTTCGCGGTGCTGATCGTCGTCGAGACGAGTGACGTCATCTTCGCCGTCGACTCGATCCCCGCCATCCTCGCGGTGAGCCGCCACACGTTCATCGTGTTCAGCTCCAACGCCTTCGCCATCCTGGGGCTGCGCTCGATGTACTTCGTCCTCGCCGACCTGCGCGACAAGTTCGACTACCTGCAGCCGGGGCTGGCGGTGATCCTGGCCTTCGTGGGCACGAAGATGCTGGTGGCCGACTGGGTGCACATCCCCACCTTCGCCTCCCTCGCGGTGATCGCGCTGGTGCTGGCGGTTGCCGTCGTGGCGTCCATCAAGCTCGATCGACCCGACGGCCACGGCCCCGACGAGGTGCTCGACGACCATGAGGGCGAGGGCCTTCCCTTCCTCGAGAGCGACTCCTCCCAGGACTGAGCCGTCGTTGGTTCAGCCGCCGTCGAGCACGAACCGCGAGTTGTCGCGGAAGAGCTGGCTGATGTGGGGCGGCGCCTTGTGCTGCGACCCGGCGTCGAAGGGCGGCTGCGGGTCGTACTCGATGCCGAGCTGGAGCGTCTGGGCCAGGTCGTCGCCTCCGAGGCGGGCGGCCAGCGTGAGCGCCATGTCGATGCCGGAGGACACCCCGGCCGCGGTGACGACCTTGCCGTCGATCACCACGCGCTCGTCGGTGGGGATGGCGCCGTGCTTGGCCAGCTCCGGGAGTGCCAGCCAGTAGGTGGTGGCCCGCAGCCCATCGAGCAACCCAGCCGCACCGAGCACGAGCGAGCCGGTGCACACCGAGGTGGTCCACGTCGTGGTCTCGTGGGCGGTCCGCAACCAGTCGAGCACAGCCTCGTCCTGCTCGGCATCGGCCTGTCCCGGGCCGCCGGGAACCAGCAAGATCTCCGGATGCGGGAGATCGCTGAGGGCGGCATCGGCGGTGAGCGCGAGGCGCCCCGTGTCGGTTCGCTTGGGGCCGGGCTTGGTGGCCACGAAGGTCACCGTGGCCCCGGGGATGCGCGAGAGCACCTCGTACGGACCGACCGCGTCGAGGGCGGTGAGGCGGTCGAACAGCAGGATGGCGATGTCCACGGTTGCTCCTTGTGCGGTCAGGCGGCGCGGAAGCGTCGCCGGTACTCGGTTGGGTTCGTGCGCAGCAGGCGCAGGAAGGTGCGGCGCATGGTCTCCGCGGTACCGAAGCCGCACGCGACCGCGATGGCTTCGACACCATCGTCGCTGTCCTCCAGGAGGCGGCGCGCTGTCTCGACGCGGACGCGCTCCACGTAGCGGGCAGGAGTGACGCCTACCTGCGCGGCGAAGCAGCGGGTGAAGTTGCGCTCGCTCATCGCCGCGACGCGCGCGAGGGCGGCAACGCTGCAGTCCGACCCCGGCCCGTCGACGACGTGGCACTGCGCCTCGCGCAGCCCGTCGCGCTCAGCCAGCTGTGCACCCATCTGGGCGCTGAACTGCGACTGGTTGGCTGGGCGGCGCAGGAAGAGCACCAACCGGCGAGCGATGGCGAGGGCCACGTCTCGGCCGAGGTCGTCCTCGACGAGGGCCAGCGCGAGATCCATCCCGGCGGTGACGCCGGCGGAGGTGAACACGTTGCCGTCGCGCACGAAGATCGGATCGGGGTCGACCGTGAGGGCGGGGAACATCTCTGCGAGGACGTCGCAGACGCGCCAGTGCGTCGTGACCCGACGGCCGTCGAGGAGACCGGCGGCGGCCAGCACGAACGCACCCGAGCAAACTGAGGCCACGCGCTGAGCTCCGCCGGCGAGCCGCTGGACCTCCCGCAAGAGGGCGCGATCGCCGAGTGCTTCCGGGGTGCCGTCACCGCCGACCACGAGCAGCGTGTCGATCGGGCGGCGGATCGTGGCGAGCGCGGCGTCGACGGTGATCCCCACGCCGCTGGAGGTGCGGACCTCTCCGACCTCGCTGCCGGCGACGGTGAGGCGGTACACCTCGCGGCCCGCCTCGTCGTTGGCGTCGGCGAAGACCTCCAGGGGCCCGATCAGGTCGAGGCCCTGCAAGCCCGGAAACACTGCGAGCACGACGTGGCGGACCGGCATGAGCATGAGCATGCCGGTCCCGGGGGATGGCGGCAACGACGAATCCCCCACAGATTCAGCCATCGTCGGCGCGTGCCAAGATCGTCCGATGCCCACGGGACGGTTCGCCCCCAGCCCCACAGGCAGCCTCCACCTGGGCAACCTGCGCACGGCCTTGCTGGCCTGGCTGTTCGCCCGCTCGGCTGGCGGACGGTTCCTCGTGCGCGTCGAGGACCTCGACCCGGTCACGTCGAGCCGTGCCCACGAGGCGCGCCAGCTCGCGGACCTCGCCGCCGTCGGCCTCGACTGGGACGGACCGGTGGTGCGCCAGTCGGAGCGTCGCGACCGCCACGAGCAGGTGCTGGCCGATCTCGAGGCGCGGGGCCTCACCTATCCGTGCTTCTGCAGCCGGCGGGAGATCCGTGAGGCGACCGAGGCACCGCACGGCAAGGATCCTGGCTCGTATCCGGGCACCTGCCGCGATCTGACCGAGACCGAGCGCACCCGAGCGGCGGAGCGTCGCCCGGCGGCCATCCGGCTGCGTGCATCGGGTCAGGTGGTGACGATCGATGACCGCTTGCACGGGGTGGTGTCGATGGTGGTGGACGACGTGGTGCTGCGACGCAACGACGGCGTGCCCGCCTACAACCTGGCCGTGGTGGTCGACGACGCCGACCAGGGAGTGACCGAGGTGGTGCGAGGCGACGACCTGCTCTCGTCCACACCGCGCCAGGCGCACCTCGCCGACCTCCTCGGGCTCGACCGTCCGTCATGGGCCCACGTGCCGCTCGTGCTTGGCGGCGATGGTGAGCGCCTGGCCAAGCGCCACGGAGCGGTGACCTTGGCCGACCTCGCCGCGGCCGGAGTGGAGCCGGACGAGGTTCGGGCCCGCCTCGCGGCATCCCTCGGCTTCGCGGGAGCCGGGCAGCGCGTCTCGATGACCCAGCTCCTCGAGCACTTCGATCCGGGGGCCTTGCCGCGAGATCCGTGGGTGCTCACACCCGAGGACTGACTGCACCGGTCAACCCGGGGAGCGAAGTCGGCGCGGCCCGCTACCGTTCGCCGCGTGGGAATCGTCGACGAGGACATCGTGGCGGTGCGTGCCGCGACCGACATCGTCGCCGTGATCTCGAAGTACACGCAGCTGCGTCGCTCCGGTCAGCGGTGGGTAGGGCTGTGCCCGTTCCATGGCGAGAAGACCCCGTCGTTCAACGTGAACCAGGAGATGGGGCTCTACCGCTGCTGGGGCTGTCAGGTGCGGGGCGATGCCATCACCTTCGTGCGGGAGATCGAGCACCTCGACTTCGTGGCCGCCGTCGAGCTGCTGGCGGGGTGGGCCGGGATCACCCTGCGCTACTCCGACAAGGACGAGGGCGAGGGCCGCAAGCGCCGCGCTCGGCTCGTGGCCGCCGTCGACAAGGCGGTCGACTGGTACCACGAGCGGTTGCTTGGAGCCCCAGACGCCGCCGTCGCCCGCAAGTACCTGCGCGAGCGAGGCCTCAGCGGGGACGAGGTGCGGGCCTTCAAGATCGGCTGGGCGCCCGAGGCCTGGGACGAGCTGGTCAAGGCGCTGAAGCTGCCCGACGACATCGTCCGCGACACGGGGCTCGGCTACCTCAACCGCGGCGGCCGACAGACCGATGCTTTTCGGGGACGGATCCTGTTCCCGATCTTCGATGCCAACGGCGATGCGGTGGGCTTCGGGGGGCGGGTGATGCCCGGGGGCGAGGGCCCCAAGTACAAGAACACACCGGAGACCACCCTGTACCAGAAGTCGAAGCTCCTCTATGCGCTCAACTGGTCGAAGGCCCGCATCGTCACCGACGATCGCGCCATCGTCTGTGAGGGCTACACGGACGTCATCGGCTTCGCGCGGGCGGGCCTCCCCGCGGCGGTCGCGACGTGCGGCACCGCGCTCACCGAGGAGCACGTGCGCCTGTTGCGCCGCTATGCCAAGCGGATCGTCCTGTCGTTCGATGCCGACTCCGCGGGCCAAGCCGCGGCCGAGCGCTTCTATCAATGGGAGCGCGACCACGACCTCGAGGTAAGCGTCGCCGACCTTCCACCGGGCGTCGACCCGGCTGATCTCGCTGGCTCCGATCCAGAGCGACTTGCTGCTGCGGTCGAGGGCGCGGTGCCCTTCCTGCGGTTCCGGATCGATCGGGTGCTCCTCGGAGCCGACCTGGCGACGGTCGAGGGCCGAGCGCGTGCCGCCGAAGCAGCGGTCGAGGTGATTCGCGAGCATCCCAGCGACGGCGTGCGCGACCAGTACCTCATGGAGGTGGCCGGTCGCTGTCGCATCGAGCCCGACACGCTGCGCGCCATGCTCGCCCGCCCCGCGGCCGCGCCGAAGGAGCGTCCCGCCGACCGGCGCGGCGCGGCGTCGCCCGTCGAGCCGCCGCCGATGGTGGCCCCGCGGCTCAACGAGGAGCGCGACAGCCCAGAGCTCGAGGTGCTCCGCCACGTGGTGCACGACTGGGCGGGGGTCGAGCCATGGATCCGCTATGAGGAACTCTTCGTGGGCGACCTCCATGCTCGGGCGTTCACCGCGCTCATGGCGCACCCCACCGTGCCAGAGGCGATCGCGGCCGCCGACCCGGCCGTGGCCGAGCTCCTGACCCGGCTCGCCACCGAGGAGGTGGCCACCGAGCCCTTCGACGCCGTCGTGCGCATGCTCACCGAGACCGCCCGAAGCGAGGTCCGGATGCTGCGCGGCCAGGTGGCCGCCGAGCCCGACGACCCCGAGCTCCTGCGGGTGCAGCACTGGCTCACCCACACCATCGACCTCCTGCGCGACGAGCACTCCGCCGGTGCCGCGGCCGAGCACTTGGTAGCCTGGCTCGGCACGAGGGGGTGAGGGACGGGCATGACCGAGGCGACGCCGATGCTTCCCGCATGGGGCATCCCGGACCGTGATCTGCAGCTGCTGATCACCCGGGGCCGTCGCACGGGCGAGCTCACGATGGACCAGGTGGTCGACGTGCTCCGCACGATCGAGTTCACCGCTGAGGTCATCGGCGCGGTTCGCTCCGGATTGGCCGCTGCTGGCATCCACCTCGACGAGTCGGTTCCGCATCTCGATCTGGGTGATCTGGAAGACGACCTGCCGCACGTGGAGCTGTTGGCGGTGCCGTCGTTGCTGCCCGAGTCGGTTGAGGCCGAGCTCCACGAGGCACGGGATGCGGCGATCTACGTCGCGGGCGACTTCGAGGAGGACGGACCCGAGCTCGGTGGAGTGCGTCCCGCGCGTTCGGCTGCCGCGCGCCGGCGGGCGCTGCGCGCAGCGTCGTCGCCCTCCACCGATCGCGGTGGCACGTCTGATCCGGTTCGCATGTACCTCAAGGAGATCGGGCGCGTCCCGCTGCTCACCGGAGCTGAGGAGGTGGAGTACTCGCGCCGCATCGAGTCGGGCGGCTTCGCTGCAGCGAGACTGGCCGACCTCGCTGCGGCTGGGCAGCTCGATCAGCTCGACTTCGCCGCCCGCCGCGCCCTCCAGCGCACCGTGCGCCGCGGCGACGACGCACGCGAGGTGATCATCGAGGCCAACCTGCGCCTCGTCGTGTCGATCGCCAAGCGCTACGTCGGCCGCGGCATGCACTTCCTCGACCTGATCCAGGAGGGCAACCTCGGGCTCATGCGGGCCGTGGAGAAGTTCGACTACACGAAGGGCTTCAAGTTCTCCACCTATGCCACGTGGTGGATCCGTCAGGCCATCACGCGAGCCATCGCTGATCAGGCCCGCACCATCCGGATCCCCGTGCACATGGTGGAGTCGATCAACAAGGTGCACCGCGTGCAGCGCCAGATGCTCCAGGAGCTCGAGCGTGAGCCAACCGTGGAGGAGCTCGCTGAGCGCGTCGGCCTCACCGAGGATCGTGTGCGCGAGATCCAGCGCATCAGCCTGGACCCGCTCTCCCTCGACTCGCCCGTCGGCGAGGAAGACGACTCCAACCTCGCTGACTTCATCGAGGATCAAGCCGCCGAGGCCCCCGCCGATGCCGCCGCCCGGCGCATGCTCAACCGAGCGGTGGTGGATGCCCTCGACGAGCTGAGCGACCGTGAGAAGGCCGTTGTTCGGCTGCGCTTCGGCCTCGACGACGGCCAGGCCCGCACGCTCGAGGAGGTGGGCAAGGAGTTCGGCGTCACCCGGGAGCGGATCCGCCAGATCGAGTCGAAGACGCTCGCCAAGCTGCGGCACCCCCATCGCAGCCAGAAGCTGCGCGATTACCTCGACGGCGAGTAGGCC
>JBKJIE010000017.1:0-2339 GCA_046598715.1 Acidimicrobiales bacterium
GGCCGGCCATCTCCCAGGCGTGGCCGAGGAGGCCGTAGCCGGTCACGTCCGTGCAGGCGTGGGGTCCGGTCGGCCCGCAGGCGTCACGCAGCTGCTGGGCGGCCTCGCGGTTGAGGCGGCGCATCCAGGCGATGGCGGCCGCCTTGTCGCCGGGCTCGCCTCCCGCCAGCACGATCCCCGTGCCGAGGGGCTTGGAGAGCACGAGCACGTCGCCGGGCCGGGCGCCTCCCTTGGTCCACACCCGATCGGGGTGGATCGTGCCCTGCACGGCAAGGCCGAAGATCGGTTCGACGCTGCGAATCGTGTGCCCGCCACCCACCACGCCACCCGCCTCTCGCACAACCGCGGCGGCGGCCGAGAAGATCGCCTCGATCGCGGCCACGGGGAGAGCTTCCGGGAAGGCCGCCAGGTTGAGGGCCAGACGCACCTCACCGCCCATGGCAAAGATGTCCGAGCAGGCGTTGGCCGCGGCGATCGCCCCGAAGTCGGCCGGATCATCGACGAGCGGCGGGAAGAAGTCGGTGGTGCTCACCAGAGCCAGGTCGTCGGTGAGGCGCAGCACAGCGGCGTCGTCGAAGGGCGCCAGGCCCACCAGCAGGTCGGGGGTCGAGGTGGCCGCCGCCAGCTGCCCCACGAGCCCCCGCAACGGCATCGCGCCCCACTTCGCCGCGCAGCCCCCACACGAGGTCCACTCCGTGAGGCGCAGCGGGCTGGTGGCTGGTGGGGCGGCAGACATGCGCGCAGCCTAGGGAGGTTCGGGTGGGCAGCTCGCGGTCCACCACGAGGCTCGTCGACCGGCGGGACGGCGCTCCCGGTTGCCCAGTCGGATCGAGATCAGATCGGCGAGGGCTCCTGTACCGTCGCCGGGGTGAGCGAGCGGCCCCTCTCGATCGATGCGTTGGCTCGGTCGGTCGCGGACAGCGGGCTGCCGGCACCGCTGCGCGTCGATGCCGCCCGAGCGGCGGTGGCCGATGGCCGCTCGGCGGACGTCGATCGCTACGCCCGGGCCGTCGAGGACGCGCTCCTGCGGCCCGTCGTGAACGCCACCGGCGTGCTCCTCCACACGAACCTCGGACGCGCACCACTCGCCTCGTCGGTGCCGGCGTCGTACACGAACCTCGAGCTCGACCTCACCTCAGGCAAGCGCGGCGAGCGACGGGCACGGGCCGGCTCGCTCATCGCACGAGCGTGTGGCGCGCCCGCGGCCTTGGTGGTCAACAACGGGGCAGGCGCGGTGCTCCTGGTGCTCGCCGCGCTGGCGCGCGGGCGGGCCGTGGCCGTGTCGCGCGGCGAGCTCGTGGAGATCGGCGGTGGCTTTCGGATCCCGGAGGTCATGCAGGAGTCGGGCGCGGAGCTCGTGGAGGTCGGCACGACCAACCGCACCCGCTTGGCCGACTACGCGGCAGTCGCCGACACCGTCGCGCTGATGATGAAGGTGCACCGATCGAACTACCGCATCACCGGCTTCACCGAAGAGGCCTCGGTGGCAGCGGTGGCAGGCCTCGGCGTCCCCCTCGTGGTCGACCTCGGCTCCGGTCTGCTCGATGCGGCCTGCCCATGGCTGCCCGACGGGCCCCCCGCCTGGCTACGCGACGAGCCAGCCGTGCGCCAGACCCTCGAGGCCGGCGCCGCGCTGGCCGTGTTCTCGGGCGACAAGCTGCTGGGCGGTCCGCAAGCGGGCATCATCGCCGGCGACGCCTTGCTGATCGACCGTTGTGCCCGGCACCCTCTGTATCGGACCCTGCGGCCCGGTGGCCATGTGCTGGCCGCGCTGCAGGACGTCGCGATGGCCTACCTGCGCCGTGACGGATCGTCGTTGCCGTTCTGGCGCATGGCCACGACCGACCTCGCCAGCCTCCGACAGCGCGCCACCGCGCTGGGCATCGGGAAGGTGATCGAGTGCGCGTCGGTGACCGGTGGCGGCACGCTGCCCGGCATCGAGATCCCCTCCATCGGGGTTGCGCTGGCCGGTGACGTGACCGCGCAGCTGCGAGCGCACCGGCCCACCCCGGTGATCGCCCGGGTGGAGACCGGACGCACGATCATGGACCTGCGCACCGTCGATCCGGCGGACGACGCGGTGCTCGTGGCGGCCGCCTCCGGATCGGGGACCGCGCCGCAGTGACCACACGGGTGGTGGCCACCGCGGGGCACGTCGACCACGGGAAGTCCACGCTCGTGCGTGCCCTCACCGGCGTCGACCCCGACCGGCTGGCCGAGGAGAAGCGGCGCGGGCTCACGATCGATCTCGGGTTCGCACGGATGCTCACGTCGTCGGGGATCGAGCTCGATCTCATCGACGTGCCCGGCCACGTTCGCTTCATCAAGAACATGCTCGC
>JBKJIE010000025.1:0-33163 GCA_046598715.1 Acidimicrobiales bacterium
CTCGGCCGTGACGGCCCGCGATCCGCTGCGGCAGGCGATCCTGCCGATCCGAGGCAAGATCCTCAACGTCGAGCGGGCCCGCCTCGACAAGATGCTGCGCAACCTCGAGGTGCAGGCCCTCATCTCCGCCATCGGCGCCGGGGTGGGGGAGGAGTTCGACGTCGAGAAGCGCCGCTACGACAAGATCTGCATCCTGGCCGATGCCGATGTCGACGGTGCCCACATCCGCACCCTGCTGCTCACCTTCTTCTTCCGCCAGATGCGCCCGCTCGTGGAGCACGGGCACATCTTCATCTGCCAGCCGCCCCTGTTCTCCACCGAGGTGGGCAAGAACAAGATCTACCTCAAGGACGAGCACGCCCGGCAGGTGTTCCTGTCGGACAACCCCAACCACAAGAAGGACTTCGGGCGCCTGAAGGGCCTCGGCGAGATGGATGCCGAGGAGCTGCGCGTGACCACCATGGAAGACGGCCTTCGCACGCTGCTGCAGGTCACCGTCGAGCAGGCCGCACTGGCCGACGAGGTCGTGTCGACCCTCATGGGCGACATCGTCGAGGTGCGCAAGCAGTTCATCATCACCAACGCCAAGGACGTGAGGTTCCTCGACATCTGATGTCTGACCAGACCCCCCCCACCGGCTCGGACAACGGCGACGACGGCGGCGTGCGCGCCGACATCGAGCCGATCGAGATCCAGGAGGAGATGGAGCGCTCCTTCCTCGACTACGCGATGTCGGTCATCATGACCCGCGCCCTGCCCGACGCGCGCGACGGCCTCAAGCCTGTCCACCGTCGGATCCTCTACGGGATGGATCAGCTCGGCGCCCGGCCCGACCGGTCGCACATGAAGTGCGCTCGCGTCACCGGCGAGGTCATGGGCAAGTACCACCCCCATGGCGACAGCTCGATCTACGACGCGCTGGTCCGCATGGCCCAGGACTTCTCCATCCGCCATCCCCTGGTCGACGGGCATGGCAACTTCGGGAGCCCAGATTTTGGCGCGGCTGCCTCGAGATACACGGAATGCCGGTTGGCGCCGATCGCCATGCGGATGCTCGACGGCATCGGCGAGGACACGGTCGACTTCGCCGACAACTACTCGGGCGACGAAGTTGAGCCCGTGGTGCTCCCGTCCCGGTTCCCGAACCTGCTCGTGAACGGCAGCCAGGGCATCGCCGTGGGCATGGCAACGAACATCCCGCCGCACAACCTCACCGAGGTGATCGACGCCACGGTCCACCTGATCGACAACCCCGAGGCCACCCCCGACGACCTCATGCAGTTCGTCAAGGGCCCCGACTTCCCCACAGGCGGGCTCATCATGGGTCGGCAGGGGATCATCGACGCCTACCGAACCGGCAAGGGCTCGATCCGCATCCGCGCCGTCGCCGAGATCGAGGAGGGCGCCCGGAGCGACCAGATCGTCGTCACCGAGATGCCGTACCAGACGTCCATCTCGGTCACCGCGGCGCGCATCGCCGAGCTCGTGCAGACGCGTGCCATCGAGGGCATCAGCGACGTCAACGACGAGTCGGCCAAGGGCAAGACGCGCCTCGTCATCAAGCTGAAGAAGGACGCCGCCGGCCTCGTCATCCTCAACAACCTCTACAAGCACACCCCGCTGCAGACGAACTTCGCCGTGAACACCGTGGCGCTGGTCGACGGCGTGCCGCGCACGCTCAACCTGGTCCAGGCCCTGCAGGCGTACATCGACCACCAGGTCGACGTCATCCGGCGCCGGTCGGCGTTCCGGCTGCGCGAGGCCGAGCGCAAGGCCCACATCAACGAGGGTCTGCTCAAGGCCATCAACGTCATCGACGAGGTGATCGCAACGATCCGCGCCTCCGACGACCGCGCCGACGCCCGCGATCGGCTCATGGCTGTGCCGTTCGAGTTCTCCGAGGTGCAGGCCAACCACATCCTCGAGATGCCGCTCGGGCGCCTCACGCGCCTTGCCCGGATCGATCTCGAGACGCTCATCGCCGAGCTGCAGGCCGAGATCGCGGAGCTGAACCTGATCCTGGCCGACGAGGCCAAGCTCCGATCGGTCATCAAGGACGAGCTGGCCGAGATCAAGGAGAAGTTCGGCGAGGGTCGTCGCTCCAAGATCACCCTCGACGCGGGCGACATGAACATCGAAGACCTCATCGACGACGAGGAGCTGGTCGTCACCCTGTCGCACAAGGGCTACATCAAGACGGTGTCGTCCGACTCGTTCCGGTCGCAGGGCCGTGGCGGCCGCGGCGTAGCCGGGGCCAAGCTGCGCGACGAGGACTACGTAAGCCACATCCTCACCACGACCGCCCACGCCTACCTGCTGTTCTTCTCGAACCTCGGGCGCGTGTACCGGCTCAAGGCCCACGAGATCCCGAAGAAGGAGCGCCAGGCGCGGGGCACGGCGATGCCGAACCTGCTGCAGCTGCAGCCGGGTGAGCACATCCAGACGATCATCGACACGCGCGACTACGAGACGAGCCGGTTCCTCTTCTTCGCCACCAAGAAGGGCCAGGTCAAGAAGACCAAGTTCAACGAGTACGACTCGTCGCTGCGCACCGGCATCATCGCCATCAACCTCCGCGATGGCGACGAGCTCGTGAAGGTGATCCCCACCAACGGCGGCGACGACATCCTCATGCTGTCCAAGCTCGGTCAGGCGATCCGCTTCTCCGAGGACGACGTGCGGTTCATGGGCCGGGCGGCAGCCGGCGTGCGAGGGATGAAGCTCCGAGCCAACGACGAGGTGGTGAGCCTCGACACCTGTCGCGAGGACGTCGCCATGCTCATCGTCACCGATGCCGGCTACGGCAAGCGCACGCAGCTCGAGCACTTCAACCGCCAAGGCCGAGGGGGCCAGGGCGTGCGTGGCATCAAGCTCACGGCCAAGAAGGGCTTCGTGGTGGCGGCGTTCATGGTCGGCCTCGACGACGAGGTCTTCGTGATCAACTCGGTGGGCACGCTCATCCGCATGGAGGTGCGCGGCATCTCGTCCCAGGGGCGTGACGCCACCGGTGTGCGGGTCATGAACCTCGATGACGGCGAAACGGTGGCCTCGGTGGCCCCGGTCCTCTCCGCCGAAGACGAGGTCGACCCGGCCTGATCCCTCGGCAGTTGGCCATCGACGGTCCTGCTCGACCCACCTAGCCTCCTCATCAGTTCCCCCATCCCCGTGAGGATGCGCGCCCGCCGGCGCGCGGGATGGAGGTGCCGATGTGCGCTCGATGGAGGCGCGGCTGCGCTTGGAGCTCGGCGGGGGCCGGGCGCGAGGCCGGTCAGGCGACCCCACTCGTGCTGGGTGTCGTCGCCCTCGCGATCGCGGTGGTCCTGGCCCTGGTGCCACTCGCGCGGGCGGCCGCCGATCGGGCGCAGGCGGCCACGGCGGCCGACGCCGCCGCGTTGGCGGGGGCCGCCGAGGGTGAGGAGACCGCCCGCGAGGTGGCCGCGTCGAACGGCGCGACGCTCGTCACCTGGCGTGCTTCAGGTGCCGACGTGTGGGTAGCGGTCACCGTCGGCAAGGCGCGCGCCGTCGCGAAAGCCCGACGGAGCTGACTCGGGGGGTGGGGGACCGTGCCCTACACTCGGTCGGTGCCTGACGATCTGCCGCGCTCGACCGAGGGCGAAGCCAGGCCGCCGCTGCCGGTCGGCCCGGTCTTCCGGGGCGGCGTCGAGCGAGTGGGCCCGTCCACCGAGGGCGCACCGGACACCCCCGCGGCACCCACGGGGCCGCCCGATCGGCGCGACGCGGACACGGCGTCGAGGCCCGACGCGGCCAACGGCCCGACCTCGGCCCCCGGTCCCGCTCGGCCTGACGCGGACACGGCGTCGAGGCCCGACGCAGCCAACGGCCCGACCTCGGCCCCCGGTCCCGCTCGGCCGGTGAGCGAACCCACCGCGGCACCTACGGGGCCGTTCATCCCGTCGCGCACCGACGGTCCGGCCACCGGTTCGGCGCCGGCCGCGCCCGCTTCAGCCTCACCCGCATCGCCGACCGCTCTTGCCACCCCTCCGGTTGCCAGTCCGGTCATCGACGCCCCACCCGCTGCTGCCCCCGTCCACACTGTTGCTCCCGCGCGCTCGGGCAAGGTGCGGGCCCGCAAGGTCCGCCGCATCGTCCGCCACGTCGAGCCGTGGTCGGTGCTGAAGATCTCCGTGCTGTTCTACGCCGCGCTCTTTCTCATCGTGTGCGTGGCATCCGCCATCCTGTGGGGGGCGGCGAGGGCCTCGGGCACCATCGACAACGCCGAGAGCTTCATCACCTCGGTGGGCGGCTTCGGGAACTGTGAGCCCATCAACGGGGCCGCGCCGGCCTCCACCACGACCTTGCCCGGAGCCATCTCGACCGCCCCCGTCGATCAGCTCGACCCGGCGGCATCCCCCACCTCGGTGCCCGACCCGGGTGCCCCCGGGGCTGCCTCCCCTGGCGACAAGAACAACTGCCGGGCAGGGGAGCGGCTCGTCGGCGAGTTCAAGTTCGAGGACGTTCGGATCTTCGAGGCATTCGCGCTCGGCGGGATCGTGCTCGTGCTGGCCGGGTCGGCGGCCAACGTCGTGATGGTGCTGCTGTTCAACCTGATGAGCGACCTGACCGGTGGCGTGCGCGTCACAGTCCTCGAAGAGGACACGCCCGCCCGAGGTCGCTCGGCATCGGGCTCGCCCGCGGCGCGACCCCGCGACTAACTTCGGCTCCTTGCCCCGGGGCTATAGCTCAGTCGGTTAGAGCGCATCCCTGATAAGGATGAGGTCGCAAGTTCGATTCTTGCTAGCCCCACAGACCCGCCACGCGCCGAGCACCCATTGGAGCCGCTGAGATGGCCTTGTTGCGCCGAGCTCTACTTGCCCTAGGGCTCGCTGGGTTGGTCGCCACCGTGCTCCGGATCCGTGGCACCGGTGGCACCCCGCCCCAAGAGGGTGGCTGGCGCGAGCTGTCCGGACCCGACCTCCAGTAGTGGTGTCGTGACGAGGATCCTGCTCCTGGGAGCGGGTGCCGTGGGGGCCAGAGCGGCCCGCCAGCTAGTTGAGGCCGACGACGTCGACGAGGTGGTCGTCGTCGATCCCAACGCCCAACGCCGAGCGGCCGTGGTGCAGAGCTCCGGTGTGAAGGCGACCGACGGTGGCCCGGCTGACGACTCGGAGGTCGACGGCGTGCTGCTCGCCGGTCCGAACGGCTTGCACGTCGCGGCGGCCCGTCACCATGTGGCACTCGGACGGCCGGTTGTGTCTTGCGCGGACGGCATCGAGGACGTTCGAGGCCTCCTCGACCTGGGCCCGGATGCCGAAGCTCGTGATGTGGCCGTGGTGGTCGGGGCCGGGTTCTCGCCCGGCTACACGTGCCTGCTCGCCCGGCACGCCGCGGCGTCGTTCGAGCACGTCGACGAGATCCACGTCGCCCGCAGCGGTACCGGTGGACCAGCCTGTGCCCTCGCTCACCACGACGCGCTCACCGGTACCGCGGTCGACTGGCGCGACGGAAGCTGGCAGCGCCGAACCGCCGGCTCGGGCCGTGAGCTGTGCTGGTTCCCCGATCCGATCGGGGCCGAAGACTGCTACCGCGCCGAGCTGCCTGATGCGCTCCTGCTGGTGCCCGCCTTCGCTGACGTCGGACGCGTGACGGCGCGACTCTCCGCCAACCGCCGCGACCGGATCACCGCCCACCTCCCGATGCTGCGCAAGCCACATCCCGAGGGCCTCGTGGGTGCGGTGCGCGTGGAGGTGCGAGGCCGGCGCGCCGGCGCGCAGGACGTGACGGTGCTCGGTGCTCTCGACCGGCCCGCCGTGGCTGCCGGGGCCGTCGCGGCGGTGGCCATCCGGTGGGCCTTGCAAGGTCGCATCCCGTCGGGTGCCGCCGGCCTGGCCGCGATCGCCGACCCCGTGCCCTTCCTGATCGAGCTGGCCCTCGTGGGCATCAAGGCCGCCGCGTTCGACGGCGGCACCTGAACTGCTGCCTCCTCGGTGCGGTCACTTGACCGCGCGGTCTAGTTTGGGGTGATGGAGCCCCAACGCACCCTCGCCCTCGACGACATCGACCTCTCGGACGTCGAGTTCTGGGCCCGTCCCCTCCCGGACCGGGAGGGCGCCTTCCTGACGCTGCGCGAGGAGGACCCGCTCCGCTTCTTCAAGGAGCCGATCATCTCGGAGATGTTCCCTCCCGGTCCTGGGTACTACGCGCTGACACGCCACGCCGACGTCGTCGAGGCCAGCAAGCACCCAGGGCTGTTCTGCTCGGGTCAGGGCACGAACATCCCCGACATGCCCCCGGAGTTCCTCGAGTTCCTCGGCTCGATCATCAACATGGACGACCCGCGCCACGCTCGCCTGCGGCGCATCGTGTCGCGCGGGTTCACCCCGCGACAGCTCGACGCCATGAAGGGCGACGTCGAAGCGACTGCGAAGGGGATCCTCGACGAGGTGGTCGAGCGAGGCGAGGGCGACTTTGTCACCGACATCGCCGCCATCCTCCCGTTGAGGATCATCGTGGACCTGATGGGGATCCCACGCAGCCACGAGAAGTTCATCTTCGACCGCACCAACGTGATCCTCGGCCTCGGCGATGCGGAGTACGTCCCCGATCAGACCGAGGCCGGCATCATGGCGGCGCTGCTCCAGGCCGCGCAGGACCTCAGCCTGCTCATCACCGAGCTCGGCGAGGACCGCCTGAAGAACCCCACCGACGACCTCACCACGGCGCTGGTCACCGCGGAGGTCGACGGTGAGACCCTCACGCCGGCCGAGCTGGCCTCCTTCTTCCTGCTGCTCGTGGTGGCCGGCAACGAGACCACGCGCAACGCCATCGCCCACGGCCTCGTCGCCCTCACCGAACACCCTGAGCAGCGCGATCGCTGGTGGGCTGACTTCGACGGGTTGGCGCCAACCGCGGTCGAGGAGATCGTGCGCTGGGCCACGCCCGTGATCCACTTCCGGCGTACCGCCACCGAGGACGGCGTGCGCATCGGCGAGAAGGTGTTCCAGAAGGGCGAGAAGGTCGTGCTCTGGTACGCGTCGGCCAACCGCGATGCGGCCGTGTTCGACGACCCGTACCGGTTCGATGTGGGGCGCACCCCCAACGACCACCTCGGCTTCGGCGGTCCCGGCCCACACTTCTGCCTCGGCGCGCACCTCGCCCGCCGGGAGATCACCGTGATGTTCCGCGAGCTGGCCCAGCGCGTGCCCGACATCCGGGCCGTCGGCGAGCCGGATCGACTCCAGTCGAACTTCATCAACGGGATCAAGCACCTCCGCGCCGAGTGGACCCCCGCTCGCAGCTCGTCCTGAGTCGAACTCGGGCGGTTTGTCCGCTCAGAAGACGGGAAAGCCGCCCGAGAACGGGATGTTGAGGGCGTCAGATCGATACGGCGGTGCGCCAGACCTCGAGGAGACCGGCGTCGCCGAACACCTCGAAGCGATCGTCGACCGGCACTCGGTTCCACCCCCACAGCAGCAGATCGCTGGCCGTGCCGCGGAGGGCGACGTCGCCCTTTGCGTGCCCGTGGTCGAACCGGATCCCCTCGGGGGCGAGGTGCACGAGCCACTCGCCCTCGGTGTCGGTGGCGTGGAGATGGATCGAGCCAGCGTGATCGGCCAGCTTGTCGCCGGAGGCCAGCGGCGCGAACAGCTCGAGGAGCTCGTTCACGCCATCGACGGCCAGCTCGTGATCGAACGGAGTGGGGTCCGCGTCGTGACGATGCATGGCGGTCTCCTGCGCCATGCGTCGCGGGTAGAACGTGCCCGGTTGCGGGCCGGCCCAGGTCGGCCAGGTGATCGTGAGGTCCATGGCGGCGAGCGCGTCGATCAGCGAGCTGGCCCCCTGTGAGAACCACCCGTCGATCGCGTCGCCGTCGGGGGCAGCCACGGCGGCACCGAAGCGCACCCGTTCGGCCGGTCCCTGCTCGGCCTGCAGCCGCACCCACGCGTGGGTGCGGCCGACGTGGGCGAGGAGCGCCGTGCGATCCCACCCGGGGCAGCACGGCACCGGTGCCGCTGGGTCGGCGCGGTACGCCGCGAGCAGGGCGTCGCTGTCGGTCCGAAGGTGTGCGAGCTGGGTGGCGAGGTCCATGCCTCCGAGCCTGCCATGCGTAGGGGATGATGGCCGGGTGATCGTCGACTGCGCTGTGTACACGAACGGCGTGCGCCGTCCCGGCCGGCTCGACCTGGTTGACGCGCTGGAGGCGGCCTCCGAGGCCGAGTCCTTCGTGTGGATCGGTCTGCACGAGCCCGATGTGGAGGAGTTCGAAGCCGTTCGGGAGGAGTTCGGCCTGCACGAGCTGGCGGTGGAGGACGCAGTCAACGCCCACCAGCGGCCGAAGCTCGAGGTCTACGACCAGGACCTCTTCGTCGTGCTCAAGACCGCTCGCTACGACGATGTCACCGAGACCGTCACCGTCGCGGAGCTCCAGCTCTTCATCGGGGCCAACTACGTCGTCTCGGTGCGCCACGGTCAGGCCAGCGCCCTGGCCGAGGTGCGCGCCACGATCGAGAGCGACCTGCCCCGCATCCGGTGCGGGCCGATGGCCGTCCTCCACGCGGTGATCGATCACGTGGTCGACGACTACGTCCCGGTGATCGACGGCCTCGACAACGACATGGCTGAGATCGAGGAGGCTGTGTTCGACGTGGATCGTCCCCGTGGCTTCGATCCCGGCCAGCGGATCTTCAAGCTGAAGCGCGAGGTGCTCAACGTCATCCGCAACACGGAGCCGTTCCTCGAGCCGCTGAGCCGGCTGGCCGCGGGCCAGCTGCCGCTGGCTCACCCCGAGCTCCACACCTACTTCCGCGACGTCGAGGACCATCTCACCCGGGTCGTGAGCGCCATCCACCACGCGCGCGATCTCCTCTCCGATGCGCTCGACGCCAACCTCGCGCAGGTCACGACTCGTCAGAACGACGACATGCGCACCATCTCGGCGTGGGTGGCCATCGGTGGCATCCCCACCGTGATCGGTGCCATCTACGGCATGAACTTCGACCACATGCCGGAGCTGCGCTGGCGCTACGGCTACCTGGTGGTGATCGGCGTGATGGCCTTGATCTGCTTCGCCCTGTACCGACGGTTCAAGCGCATCGGTTGGCTCTAGAGTGCCGTGTCAGGCAACGTTTGCGACGTTTGACGCCGGCCAGGAACACCGCTGGCGGCGTCCTCGTCCTCGCATTCGCTGGGGGAGTGCGTCGTCCTGCGTCCTTGCCAGCGGCACCCCCGACTCGCCGCCAACCACCGAACGTCACCTGACACGGCACTGGCGCCCGCCGCGCACTTCCTCGAGGGCCGTCGGGCCGAGGATGGTGGGGGTGAGGTCGGGGACGACCTCCGCCTCACAGATCCGGATGCGTCGGTGGACCGCGGTGAGCGCGCCGATCCAGGAGCGACAGCTCGCGCAGGCCTCGACGTGCCGCTCGACCGTCGCCGGGGCGACGCCGGGCTCCTCGCCGTCGAGCTGGGCGGACAAGGCCTCGCGGTAGTGGTCGCACCCCATGGCTCGATGGTCGCCCGACCCCTTGCCGTGGTTCCCGACCGGTCAGACTCCATCGATGGATGACCTCACCCGGCTGGCGCTGTCAGCTGCCGCGGGCGACCGCGTCGCGACCGGTGAGCTCGTGCGCCGCACCCAAGGGGAGGTGTGGAGGGTCTGCGCTCGCCTCGGTGACCGAGCCGCGTCCGACGATCTCACGCAGGAGGTCTACCTGCGCGCGTTGCCGGCGCTGGCCCGGTTCCGCGGCGACTCGTCCGCGCGGACGTGGCTCCTGCAGATCACGCGCCACGTCTGCGCTGATCACGTCCGACGGGTGACGCGCCACCGGGCCCTGACGGAGCGCCTCGTGCAGCGCGGTGATCGATCGGAGGCCGTGGTCGCGCCCCGCACCGGCGAGATCGAGCTCGACACGGCCATCGCCGCCCTCGACACTGATCGTCGCGCCGCCTTCGTGCTCACCCAGGTGGTTGGGCTGTCGTACGCGGAGGCGGCTGAGGTGTGCGACGTGCCCATCGGCACGATCCGGTCGCGCGTTGCTCGAGCGCGGGGCGATCTGCTCGGCGCGCTCGCAGTGGACGACGGCACCGCTACTGGCTGACGCTCAGCCGGTGAGGATCGTCAGGAGCTCGTCGTGGACGTGGCCGTTGCTGGCCACGCCATTGCCGGACTCGATGGTTGCTGTGCCAAGGAGATCAGTGAAGCGACCGCCGGCCTCGTCGAGGAGCACGGGCATCGGCCCGAGGTCATAGGGCGCGGCGGCGGGATCGACCATCGCTGCGACCCGCCCGGTGGCCACGAGGGCGTAGCCGTAGCCGTCGCCCCACGTGCGCAAGACAGCGCCGGCAGCCTGCAGGGCGTCGGCGCGGCCGGCGGGCCAGTGGCCGAAGGAGCTCGACATCACGTAGGCGCCGTCGATCGTCGCCTGGTCGCTCACCTGGGCGCGGCCACGCTCCGACCAGCACCCCAAGCCGCGCCCGGCCCACACGGTCTCGCCCAGCGCCGGGAGGTTGACGATGCCGACGGCGATGCCGTGCTCGTCCTCGAGGGCAAGCAGGTTGGAGTAGAGCGGCACGCCGCACGTGAAGGCCTTGGTGCCATCGATGGGGTCGATGATCCAGCGTCGCCCCGTCGTGCCCGCGGTGGGGGGCTCCTCCTCGCCCAGCACGCCATCGCCCGGGAAGGCGTGAGCGAGGTGCTCGCGCAGGAACCGCTCCGCGTCGCGGTCGGCCTCGGTCACGGGGGTGCCGTCGCTCTTGCGATGGATCTCCAGGTCTGCAGTTCGGAACCACTGCAGGGTGCGGTCGCCCGCTTCGCGCAGGAGGGCCAGCGCGGTGTCGAGGGTGGCCTGGTCGATCGGCGGGGCGCTCACGTCGTGAGTCTCGTCTCTGAAGCGTGACGTCCGCTATCCGGGCGTGACCCTTCAACGACGTTGGTTGGTGGGGTCACCAGTCGGTGGCGATGTACTTGGTCTCGGTGTAGTCGAGCATCCCCTCGTGGCCGCCTTCGCGACCGACGCCCGACTCCTTCACCCCGCCGAAGGGGGCAGCCGGGTCAGACACGATGCCCTTGTTCAGGCCGACCATGCCCGACTCGAGCGCCTCGGCCACCCGGAGGCCCTTGGCCAGGTCGCGGGTGAAGACGTAGGCGACCAGGCCCATGGTCGTGGCGTTGGCCAGCCGCACGGCCTCGTGCTCGTCGGCCACAGAGACGATCGGCGCCACCGGTCCGAAGATCTCCTCGGCGAGGATCGGGTTGTCGCTCGCCACACCCGTGAGGACGGTGGCGGGGTAGTAGAAGCCCGGCCCATCGCTTGGCCGCTCGCCGCCTACGGCGGCCTTGGCGCCGGCCGCAACCGCGCTGTCCACGAGGTCGGCCACCTTGTCGCGGGTCTCGGCATCCACGAGAGGACCGAGGCGGATCCCATCGATGAGCCCATGGCCCATCGGGAGGGCACCCATCGCCGCTGCGAGCCGAGCGCCGAACTCATCGGCCACGGGAGCCTCGACGTAGAAGCGGTTGGCCGCCGTGCACGTCTCGCCGTTGTGGCGCATCTTGGCGATCATGGCGCCCTCGATCGCGGCGTCGAGGTCGGCGTCGGCCAGCACGATGAAGGGGGCGTTGCCACCGAGCTCCATCGAGGTGTTGAGGACGCGGTCCGCTGCCTGCTCCAGTAAGAGCTTGCCGACCTCCGTCGACCCCGTGAAGGAGAGCTTCCGCACCCGCTCGTGCTCGAGGACGGCCTTGGTGATGGTGCTGGCGCTCTTGCCGGGCACGACGTTGACGATGCCTGCGGGCACGCCTGCCTCATGGAGGATGTCGGCGATGGCCAGCGCCGTGAGCGGGGTGAGGGTGGCAGGCTTCAGCACCACGGCGCACCCCGCTGCCAAGGCGGGCGCGATCTTGCGCGTGGCCATCGCGGCCGGGAAGTTCCATGGCGTGACGAGGTAGGCGACGCCCACCGGTTGGTGGACGACGAGGATCCGGTTCGTGCCGGATGGCGCGGTACCGATCTCGCCGCGCATGCGCACGGCCTCCTCGCTGAACCAGCGGAAGAACTCGGCCGCGTAGGTGATCTCGCCCTTGGCCTCGGCGAGGACCTTGCCGTTCTCGCGGGTGATCAGGCGAGCGAGGTCGTCGGCCCGATCGGTGAGCAGCTCCCAGGCGCGGCGCAGCACCTCGGCTCGCTGGCGGGGGGCGGCGGCCGCCCACGCGGGCTGCGCGTGAGCGGCGGCAGCAGCAGCGTCTCGAGCGTCGTCCGCGCCCGCGCTGGCCACGCGGGCGATGACCTCCTCGGTACCCGGGTCGAGCACGTCGAAGCGCTCGCCGCTCGAGGCGGCCCGCCACTCGCCACCGATGAAGAGGTCTGTGCGGAGTACGTCGTCAGCCATGCACGAGTTGTACCTGCTCGCGGGCGGTCGCGCGCAGCCGGCGCCGACCTCGGCGCCAGGTCAGGCGGGCACTTGGCGGGGCCAACAGGTGGCGAAGGCGACGACGAGGAGCGGGAAGGCGAGCGCACTCGTGAGGTACGGGAGGCCGTGGGCTCCCAGCGCGAGCCGCACGATGGCGTAGCCCGATCCGCCGAGCTCGATGGCGAGCAGGGCACTCGCGACCGATCGCTCGAGCGGGTCGGAGCCCGCGGCGAGCTGGGCGGCCATGGAGGTGAGCGTCACCAGGAGCACGGTCAGCACGGGCACAGCCACGGTCATCGTGGCGAAGAACGATGTGTCACCGTCGATCCCGCTCAGTCGCAAGAGGGCCACCGCTGGGTGCCCTTGGGGGGTCCGGCCGATGAGCTGCCAGCTGCGCATGGCCACCCCGGCCAGCACCGTGCCCGTGACGGCCACCGCTCCGGTCTGCAGCGCGAGGAGCGTCACGGCCAGCCGGGCGCCCTCGCGCCTTCGCCAGGCAGGGAGGGTCAGCAGCACGCCGCCGACGATCGAGGCGAGCACGCCCGCCGCCCAGATGGCCGTCCACGCAGGGGCGCCGGGTGGCGTGTGGGGCCGGGCGATGATCTGTCGCTCGGCACAGCCGCTGCTCAGCACCACGACGCCGACCAGCAGGAGGCCGCGCCCGATCCGCCATCGTGTGCCGATGACCGGTTCTGTGTGCACGGAACCACGGCCTGCGTGGTTCCGTGCACACAGAAGCTGTGGGGTTGGGTAGGTCCTGTGCACTCGGGTCATGTGCACCGGGGGCAGGTGCCGACGAGATCGAGGCGGTGGTGCTGCACCTGGAAGGCCGTGCGCTTGGCCACCTTGGCCAACGCCGCCTCGAGGTCGCGCTCGACGCCGGGGGGCAACGTGAAGTCGGTGACGTCTCCGCAGGTCTCGCAGATGAGGTGGTGGTGGTGCTCGGTGAGGTCCTCGGCGAGCTCGTAGCGGGCGAACTCGTCGGCGGTGAGGATGCGGTGCACGACGCCCGCCCGTTCGAGCACGGCGAGGTTGCGGTACACGGAGCTCTGTGCCATCCCCCGTTCGCGCTCGAGCAGCTGGGGGATGGTGAGGGGCTGATCGACCTCGGCGAGCAGCGCGACGAGGGCCTGCCGGCGCGGGGTGTAGCGCTGGCCGTCTTCGCGGAGCCGGGCGGTGGCAGTGGCATGGAGGTCGGTCGACATGCGGGGCCCGGTCAATGGTGGGGGTGGTCGTCGAGGATCAGTGTGCGACCACCGACACGCAGGAGATGCCCGCCGTAGGCCTCGGCGAGGTGGTCGTCGGTGAGCACGTCAGCGGGGGGACCGCTCGCCACGACGCGCCCGGCCAGCAACAGGACGTGGTCGGCGGTGGAGGCATCGCCGAGGTCGTGGGTGGACACCATCACCGCTCGTCCCGCTTCTCGCTCCGCCGCGATCGCATCGAGGATGTACTGGCGCGACACGAGGTCTAGGCCGGTGATGGGTTCGTCGAGCAGAAGCACATCCGCGCCCTGGGCGAGCCCCTGAGCCACGAAGGCTCGCTGCCGCTGGCCGCCGGACAGCTCGTGGAGGGGTCGGCTGGCGAGGTCGGTGATGTCGAGGGCGATCAGCGCAGCTTCGACTGCCGCACGGTCGTGCGCGCGCAGGCGGCGAAACGCACCAGCAGTGGCATAGCGGCCCATGGTGACCGCCTCCCGCACCGTCAGGGGCAGGTGCTCGTTCACGTCGGTGGCCTGGAGCACGTAGGCCACGCCGCCTCGCCGGGCTCGAGCCGGCACGTCGAGGCGGCCCGCCCGCGGGGCGAGCAGACCAGCGACGGCGTGGAGCAGGGTGGACTTGCCCGCCCCGTTGGGACCGATGAGCGCGGTGACCGCCCCAGACGGCACCTCGAAGCTCGCGGCAGCGAGCACCTCCCGATCGCCGTAGGCGAGCTCGAGGTCGGTGGCCGTGACAGCAGGCCCGAGGACGGGGGAGGGCGAGGTGGTGATTTGCGAATGATAACCAAGATCCATACCGTGTCGGCTATGAGAACCGTTCTCGTTCGCCTCGGCGGGCCTGCTCTCGTGCTGGCACTGGTGCTGACGGGGACGGCGTGTGGGTCCAGCGATCGCGGGGGAGCACGCCCGCGGGTGGTCGTGACCACCAGCATCCTCGGCGACGTCGTGCAGCATCTTGTGGGGGATGCCGCCGAGGTGCGCGTGATCATGCCGCCGGGTTCGAACCCTCACGACTTCGCCCCGTCGGCCCAGCAGGCGGTGGCGATGCGGGGGGCCGATGTGCTCGTCGTCAACGGGCTCGGGTTCGAGGCGTCCTTGCTCGACACCATCAAGGCCGCCGAGCACGACGGCGTCACCGTGGTCGCGGCGACCGATGGCGTCGACGCCATCGGCGCCGACCCCCACTTCTTCACCGACCCCGTGCGCATGCGCGCGGCGGCGTCCTATCTGGCCGACCGGCTGGCTGACCACGTGCCCGGTCTCGTTTCGGCCGCTTATCGATCCCGTGTCGCTGGGTACCTCACTGCGCTCGAGGACCTGGACCGCGACGTTCGCCGCATCCTCGACGCCGTGCCACCCGCGCGCCGGATCCTGGTGACCAACCACGAGGTGTTCGCCTACTTCGCCGATCGGTACGGCTTCCAGGTGCTCGGCACGGTGATCCCGCGTGGCACGACCCTCGCCGAGCCGAGCGCTTCGGGGTTGCGCGAGCTCGCTGACGCGATCGCACGCGCGGGGGTACCGGCGATCTTCGCCGAGACGTCGTCGCCGGCCCGCCTGGCCAGGGCGCTGGCTGCAGAAGGGCGCGGGGTGGCGGTGGTGGAGCTCTACAGCGAATCGCTCGGGCCGCCCGGCAGCGCCGGCGCTACCTATCTCGACATGATCCGCACCGACGCCGAGCGCATCGCCGCCGCGCTCGGCTGACCTGGCAGGCTCACCCGGTGCGCTGGTTCCTCGACCCCTTCGACCCGGAGTTCATGCAGCGGGCCCTCCTCGCCGCGATGCTCGCCGTGGTGGCCTCGTCGGTGGTGGGCACGTGGGTGGTGCTGCGTGGCCTCAGCTTCCTGGGTGATGCGCTGGCCCACGGGGTGATCCCGGGCATGGCCCTCGCCGTGCTGTGGGGATTCAACGTCACCATCGGCGCGCTGCTCACCGCGGCGTTGATGGTCGGCGGGATCAGCCTCGTCAGCCGACGGGCGCGCCTGGCGGAGGACACCGGGGTGGGCCTGCTGTTCGTCGGGATGCTCGCCCTCGGCGTGATCATCATCTCGAAGAGCCGCTCGTTCGCCACCGACGTGCAGGGCCTGCTCTTCGGTGACGTGCTCGGCGTGACCTGGGCCGACGTGCGGGTCCAGGCGGCGGCGGCGCTGATCGTCACCGTGGGCAGCGTGCTCGGCTATCGGGCGTTTCTCGCCCTCTCCTTCAACGAAGCCAAGGCGGGCAGCCTCGGCCTGCGCCCGGGGCTCACTCATCTCGCCCTGCTGGGGCTCATCGCCCTCGCCATCGTCTCGTCGTTCCAGGCGGTGGGCACCCTGCTCGTCTTCGGCCTGCTCGTTGGCCCGCCGGCCACGGCGGCCCTGCTCGTCCGGCGGGTGTGGCTGTGCATGGTGGTGGCGGTGGCGCTGGGCTGGGTGGCCGTGGCCCTGGGGCTCGTCCTGAGCTATCAGCACGGCACGGCGGCCGGGGCCACCATGGCCGGGGTGTCCGTGGCGATGTTCTTCGTCGTCCTCAGCGGTCAGGAGATGACCGCCCTCGTCCGTCGCCAACTGACTGCACGCGAGGTGCAATGAGTTGGCTCCGCGTGCCAGCCTGGACCGGACACGTTGCGCAAACCAGAGGGGGACGTCGGTGACCGACATCGGTGGCAAGGTCGAGCCAGGGTTCGAGGGCGTCGCAGAGGCGTTCGCGCGGAACTTCGACCACCACGGCGAGGTGGGCGCCGCGACGTCCGTATACGTCGGGGGTCGCAAGGTCGTCGACCTGTGGGGCGGCGTCGCTGATGCCGACGCAGGTACGCCCTACACCGAGGACACGCTGCAGCTCGTCTTCTCCACCACCAAGGGCGCCACGGCTGCGTGCGCCAACCTGCTGGCCCAGCGGGGCGAGCTCGACATCGATGCGCCGGTGGCCACCTACTGGCCCGAGTTCAAGGCTGCCGGCAAGGACGACGTCCCCGTGCGGTGGCTGCTGTGCCACAAGGCCGGTCTCCCCTATGTCGATGCCACGCTCACGCTCGAGGAGGCCCTCGCGTGGGACCCGGTCATCCGTGCCCTCGAGGCGCAGGCCCCGATCTGGGAGCCAGGCACCGCCCACGGCTACCACGCCACCACCTACGGCTGGCTGGTGGGCGAGGTCGTGCGCCGCATCTCGGGCAAGAGCCTCGGCACCTTCTTCCGCGACGAGTTCGCGGTGCCGCTCGACCTCGAGTTCTGGATCGGCCTGCCCGATGAGCAGCAACACCGGGTGGCCACGCTCCTGCAGTGGGGCGACGGTTCCCTCGGCTCGGCGCAGGACCCGGCCATGGCGGCGCTCATCGCGCAGTTCATGGGCCCCGACACCCTCCTCGGCAAGGCCCTCGGCGCGCCGTCGTTCGTGTTAAGCGACGCCGAGGGGGGCTTCAACAACCCCGCCATCCGCGCCGCCGAGATCCCTGCCGCGAACGGCGTCACCAACGCCCGGTCGCTGGCCCGCTTCTACGCCGGCCTCACCGGCACGGTCGACGGCGGACCCAGCGCGCCCCTCCTCACCGAGGACCAGGTGGCCAAGGCCAGCGAGCTGCAGACCAGCGGGCCTGACAAGTGCCTGATGTTCGAGACGACCTTCGGGCTCGGCTTCTTCACGTCGTCGCTCTTCGCTCCCTACGGTGGCGCGAAGTCCTTCGGGCACACGGGCGCCGGCGGATCCGTCGGGTTCACCGACCCGGAGAACGGCATCGGCTTCGGGTACGTGATGAACAAGATGATGCAGGGCCTCAACGGCGACCCGCGCAGCGCCGGCCTGATCCGGGCGGTCTACGACGCCATCGGCGTCACCCCGACGTTCGTCTGAGCCGGCCCATGGCCGCGCGCGACGAGCTCGTCGACCTCGTCGACGAGCACGATGTCGTGGTCGAGGTCGTCACCCGAGCCGAGATGCGTGCCCGCGGCGCAGCCGTCCGTCACCGGGCGGTCTACGTCGCGGTCACCACGTCGGCGGGCGCGCTCGTCGTGCACCGGCGGGCCGACTGGAAGGACGTGTACCCCGGCTACTGGGACATCTGCTTCGGAGGCATCCTGAGCGCGGGCGAGGCGTGGGACGACGCGGCGCGGCGCGAGCTCCTCGAGGAGGCAGGGGTCGACGCGCAACCCCGCCTCGTGGCGGTCACCTCGTGGGCGGCCCCAGACGTCCGCCTCAACGCGCGCGTCTACCGAGTGGAGCACGACGGGCCCTTCACCTGTCCGGATGGCGAGGTGGTGGAGGTGACGACGGTGGTGTTGGCCGACCTGGACGCGTGGTTGCAGGGCCGAGACGTGTGCCCCGACTCCCTCGACCTGGTGCTGCCCCACCTCCGGTAGGGCCCGCGATCTTCGAGCTCAGCCCTTCCGTGGGGGTGGCGCGTCCGGCGGTGCCTCCGCCGCGGGGATCTCGTTGTAGACGGTGACGGTGCCGGCCGGATCGAACGCCTTCAGGTCACGGGTCATGGCGCCAGGGAGGAAGCGCTTGCCGCCATCGACGAAGCGGTACATGCCGGTGCCCGGCTTGTGCAGCTCGTCGTCGCCGGTGGCGGTCGGGTCCCACCAGATCTCGGTCACGTCGTCGATGCCGTTGTAGTCGACGGCCTTCCAGAGCCCGTGCTGGCCGAAGCTGATGGCGGGCTGGGTGATGGCCGGTTCGGGGACGTCGCCCGCGAACAGACCATCTCGAAACGACTCGCGCGTCAGGCGCGGGCCGGCGGCCTGGACCCCGGCGAAGAAGGTCGCCGGGTTCGGCCACAGGACGCCGACCGTGTCGTCGGCGGGGGCGAGCGTCCCGGTCCACCACTTGTAGAGCACGTCGGGAGCGGCAAGCCCCGTCGCCAGACGAGCCGTGAGGTAGGAGATGCCGAACGCGTGGCTCCACTGCTCCTGGTCATAGGTGCGACCGAACGCGGTGGTGTCCTGCAGGGTGGCCGTTCCCATGATCCACTCGGGGTGGTAGTCCTGCGCGGTGGCCACCTCGGTGAACGTCTTGGGCGCGATCGGGTCGCCACCCAGGATCACCGACGTGACCCCGGCCTCCTTGAGCCGACTGATGATCGTCGTCGCCTGTTCCTGCAGGGTGCCGGGGTTCAGCTCGTAGCCGATCTGCTGTGCGAGATCGAGGCCCTTGTCGGCGAGCAGCGTCTTGAGGTCATCCGCTCCGCGCTGAGCGTCAGCGCTGCCGGTGTCGATCCAGAGGTGGCCGAACACACGGTCCTTGCTGCGGAAGTCGGCCTGACCCGCGAACTTGGCCGGCTTCCCGGCCAGCTTCTTGGCGATGTACTCGACCATCAGCGCTCGGGTCTCGTCGCCGCTCGGGGCGACGCTGAACACCGATGGTGCCGCATCGTCGAGGGCCGGGCATCCGATGCAGACCCCGCCGCGCGCCTTGATCTCCTGGGTCCACGCGTTCGAGAGCACCGGGCCACCCCACACCGCGAACGCGCCCATCTCCTCCATGGCCTTCACCGCGTCGGCTCGAGCGGCAACCTCGTCGGTCGACTGCCCAGACGCGTGGAGGAACTCGAGCTTCACCGTGCGGCCGTAGGTCTGCATGTACGCGTTGAACATGTCGGTGAAGCCCTGGTAGGTCTGCTCGGCCTGCGCACCGGTGTCGTCGTTGGCGATCGGGGCGGTGATGAAGTCGAGGACCGCGTCGGTCTCCTGCGCGATGTAGACGACGACCTTGATCTCATCTCCGGTCACCCCCGGGGCCGTTGCGCCGCCGTTGCCCGCGGCGGTGGCGTAGCACTCGGGAGCGAAGTAGTAGGGCATGGCCAGTCGCCCGGTCGACGGGTCGCAGGTGTCGGCGAACGTGACCTTGAGGGCCTTCGCCTTAGCCTGGCTGAAGCTGATCGCCCCGGTTCCCGAGCCCGCGCCACCGGCAGTGGTCGTGGTGGGCTTTGCTTGGTTGTCGTTGCCGCCGCTGAGCGCGACGACCGCGCCGATGAGCGCGATGACCGCGACGATGCCGACGATCGGGCCCCATCGTCGGAGCGAGGTTCCGTCGCGAGAGGTCGGTCCGTCGTGGTCGCTGCTCGGTTGCATCGGTTCCCCCTGGGCGTTGGTGGTGTGCATGAGATTGAGTGATGGATTGACTGGGATCGGGCGGTGAGGGCACTCAGTCCGCGGCGGTCGGCGTGGGAGCGCTGCGGTTGATGGCGACCGCGTCCACACCGAGGTAGGCGGTGACGACCGCGGGATGGGAGAGCACGTCGTCGGGTGTGCCGTTGGCGATGATCGCGCCTCGGTCCATGGCGATCATCCGATCTGCGACGGCGCGCGCCAGTGGGATGTCGTGCTCCACCACCACCAGGCTCGCGCCCGTCTCGTCACGGATCCGGCGGAGCAGCGGAGCCAGGGCCTCGCTCTCGCGCTGGGCGATGCCGCTGGAGGGCTCGTCGAGCAAGATCACCGTGGGGCGGTGGGCGAGCAGGCACGCGAGATCGACCACGCGTCGGGTGCCGGTGGACAGCTCCCGGATCAGCTTGGAGCGGTGGGGGCCGAGCCCGAGCAGGTCGACGAGCTCGGCCACCCGATCGGCGACCTGGCGCTCGCTGTCGTAGGACCACGGCAGTCGCAACGCCGCGCTGAGGGGGTCGCGCACCGCGACCCATCGCTCGCAGGCCACGGCGATCCCCTCTTCCACGGTCAACCCGGGGAAGAGACGGGCGTCCTGGAACGAGCGGCCCAGCCCGGCGCGGGCGCGCTCGTCGGCCCGGAGGTCGGTCACGTCGCGGTCGCCGAGGAAGATGCGGCCGAGATCGGGCGCCAAGTAGCCCGACAGCAGGTCGAAGAGGGTGGTCTTGCCGGCACCGTTGGGGCCGATGACCCCCACGATCTCTCCCGCGGCGATCTCGAGGGTCACATCGTCGACGGCCCGGTTGCCGCCGAAGCCGATCGTCACGCCGGCGGTGCGCAGCCGCACGGCGTCGACAGCCTGTCCCGACTGGTGAGCGATGGTGCCGTCGGAGGCGGCGGCCGTGTTGTCGGCGGTGGGCGACGAGCTCGGGAGGAACACGGCGCGCAGGAGGTCGGTGCGCCCGCGCAGCTCAGCGGCGGGGCCGTGGAAGCGCACCTCCCCCTTCTCCAGGAAGATGGCCCGATCGGCGATGGCCAGGGCCACATCGGCTGACTGCTCGACCAGCACGATCGTGGTTCCCGCCTCGCGGGCGCCGCTGAGCAACGGGAGGAGGTGGCTGACGATGAGGGGGGCCAGACCGAGCGAGAGCTCGTCGACGAGCAGGAGTCGCGGGCCGGCGAGCAGAGCCATTGCGAGGGCCAGCTGCTGCTGCTGGCCGCCCGAAAGGTTGCCGGCCGGCTCCGAGCGCCGCTGCTCGAGGGCCGGGAAGGGGGCCAGGGCTCCGCCCACCAGGTCCCGCGCCTGCCGCTTGTCCTTGCGGTGCAGCCACGCGGCGGTGCGCAGGTTCTCGTCGACGGAGAGGCTGGCGAAGATCCCTGCCCCGCCCTGCATGAGGCGCACATCGAGGGCAGCGATCTCATGGGGTGGAGCGTGCGTGATCTCTCGTCCGTCGAGGATGATGGCGCCGCGGTCTGCCTCGGTCACGCCACAGATCGCCTTCAGCAACGTCGACTTGCCCGCACCGTTCGTGCCGAGGAGCGCGAGGATCTCGCCCTCGGCCACGTCGAGGTCGATCCCGAACAGCACCTGCACGCCGTCGTACCCCACCTCCACACCGCGAGCCACGAGGAGCGGAGCTCCCCCGTGCCGGCGGTCGTAGGCCACCTCCGACCGAGCGGCTGTTGCGCTCCACACCTCAGCGATGTCGCGGGCGATCGTGGTCTTGCTGGTGGAGATGAGCACGCCGCCGATGAGGAAGATCGGCACCATGACGAGCATCCCCCAGCGCAGGCCGACCTGATCGCCGAGCCAGCCGATCACGGGGAGCACGACCAAGCCGGGGATCACCCACAGGGAGCCGACGGCGAAGCCCATCGATCGCGCTCGCGGCGGGATGGCCAGCGACAAGGTGGCCAAGATCCCCGGGGCCAGCACGGCCAGCGTGGCGGTGATCACGGAGTGGGCTGCGATCGCCACCCACACGTTCGGGGCGGCCGCGAAGACGAGCAGAGCGGCACTGACCACCCATGCCGTGTGCGAGAGGAACCCGAGGATCCGGTCGGGGCCCTGCGCCATCAGCCGGGTGGCGATGCGGGCCCCGATGATGAGGCCGATGAGCGACCACGGCTCCGCGGCGGCGGCGGCCAAGCCCCGCTCGCGCACCGACAGGTGGAACACCTCGTCGTAGACCAGCGACGCCAGCGATGCGAACCCGATGAGCGACGCGGCCAGGAACGGGAGCGACCACCAGATGCGCCGCAGCGTCTCGATCTGCCACACGATGCGCCAGCCCTCCGCGAACGACGGGGCGGCTTCCTCCGTGGCGATCGTGGTGTCGTCGGCGCCGGCGGCCCGCCGCTCGTGGGCGCCGCGCACCGGCTCCTCGAGGCGCCAGGCCATCACGACGAAGATCGCCGTGGGGAAGGCGTAGATGATGAAGGGCACTCGCCACGAGGTGGCCGCGGCGAGGAACGCCGCGGTGACGGGTCCGAGGAACTGACCCACCGCGTTGGCGGCGCGGTGGGCCGAGAACACCTTGGGCCGGGTCTCGGGTGGGTAGTAGTCCGAGAGCAGTGACCCGTGGGTGGGGTCGACCACCGCGCGGCCGATGGCGGACCCCGCCCGCGTGGCGCCCAGCATCCAGAGCGTCGCGGACATCCCGGTGAGGAGGCTGCAGAGCCCCCAGCCCACCGCCCCCACCCACGCCACGCGCACGCGGTTGCTGCGGTCGGCGTAGGCGGCGATCGGCACCTGGAGCAGGAGCGCGACGAGGCTCACCAAGCCGATGAGGGTGAGGATGCCCTGGAGGTCGAGCCCGAAGTCGCGCCGGATCTCGGGAAGGAGGACGCCGAACGCCGTTCGGTCGAGCTCGTCGACCATGTTGAGCCCGAAGAGCACGACCAGCGGGTACGCCGCGCCACCGCCCACGATCCCGTCGACCCACCCTCTGATGCGCCGGTGCCTGCTCATCGTCGGACCGGGGCCACCGCGGTGAAGCCGGGGACGTCGAGGTTGCGGTTCGTGGCGAGTCGGCCCAACCAGGCGTCGCGGCCCCGGACCACGAGGCCACCGAGGCCGCTCGGGAGGATGAGCAGGATGAACAGCACGCCCCCGCCCGAGGCGAGCAGCTGCCACTCGGGGGGGAGGAACCAACGGGTGCCCTGGAGGTAGAGCGCCCCGAGCACCGCGCCCATGGGTGAGCCGACACCACCGAGCACCACCATCGTGAAGATGGTGAAGTTCTGCTCGGGGCTGAAGGGCTGGGCGCCGAACGCCTGCTGGTGATGGGCGAACATCCCACCAGCCAGCCCAGCCAGCCCGCCCGAGAGGGCGAACGCGGTGAGCCGCAGCCGCAGGGGTGAGAGTCCGTAGGCCTGTGCGCCTCGCTCGTTGTCCCGGAGAGCCAGCAGAGCGCGCCCGGTGCGGCTGTTACGAATGCCGCGCAGCGCGAGCAGCGCCAGCAGCAGAATGGCGAGGGAGAGATGGTGGATCGCCGTGGCCGAAGAGATGTCGATGCGCCCCAGCAGCGGCGGCCGGTCCACTCGGGTGCCCTGCCCAGGCACCCAGGAGACCTCGCGTGGGTTGAGCAGCCACGACGTGGTGGCCAGCGCCGCAGCCAGCGTCACCACCGCCAGCTCGAGCCCTCGCAGACGCAGCGCGGGGAAGCCGATCACCACCGCGGCAGCCGCACCGGCCAGGCCGGCCAGGAGCAGGCCGACGGTGAGGTCGAGGCCCCAGCTGGCGGTGGCCTTCGCGCCCACGGCTGCGCCGATGGCGAACAGCGCCACCTGGCCGAGCGACAGCTGGCCGGCCCAACCGGTGAGCACGACGACCGACAGTCCGAGCAGTGCGTAGATGAGCAGGGCCGACGACTTCAGCGAGCGGTCGACGGGCAGCAGGTAGGGGAGGGCGACGGCGGTGGCGACGAGGGCCGCCGTGCCGCCGATCCGCAGAGCGCGCACCGGAGCGAGCTGAGCCAGCACCACAGGGATGGGTCGCACCTCGTCTGCGCTTCGCCAGCTGTGCGCGTCGCCGTCACCGATCCGGGCTCCGCGTCGCGCTGTGCCACCGCGCAACAGCAGCGACACGGCGATCACGCCAGCCAGGATCGGGTCGATGGCAGCCGAGCTGGCCGAGTTGAAGGCCACGGCCAGCTCGAGCACGCCGAGCGCGACGGCGGTTGCCGCGATCACGGGCAGATCGGTGAGGCGCCCGAGCAGGAGCGCGGTGAGGGCACGCAACAGCAGACCCAGGCTGAGGGCGGCTCCGACGGGCAGGCCGAGCACGCCCGCGCGCAGCAGCACGGCGATGAAGGCCAGCACGGCGGCAAACGACCACACGGCTGTCTGCACGCGGCCCACCGGGATGCCGAACAGGCCGGCGCGATCAGCGCTGTCGGCGGCGGCCCGGGCAGCCAACCCGATGTTGCTGCGGCGCAGGACCACCGCGAGGAGTGCCACCACCAACGGCACGGCGGCGATCGCTAGGGCCTCGCTGGCGTTGAAGTTCACTCGCCCGATCGAGAAGTCGAGCGTGAAGGGGGGCTCGATGCGAGGCGCCAGCACCACCTCGTCGAAGAGGCGGGGGAGCACGATGGCCACCCCGGCCAGCACCTGAGCCAATCCGATGGTGGCCACGGTGAGGAGCAGACGAGGGGCATTGCGGAATCGGCGGATGACGCCGATCTCCACCACGATCCCGAGCAGCGCGGCAACCAACAGGCCCGACGGGACTGCCACCCACCAGCTCCATCCCCACGACACGATGAGGAGGTGCACGAGCACCACCGGTGCCATGCCGAGGTCGCCCTGCGCGAACGACACCACGCCGTTCGAGCGCCAGGTCAGGGCCATGCCGAGGGCGATGAGCGCCGTGAGACCGCCGACGATCGCGCCCTTCACCCAAACCCCTGCCGGCACGGGGAACACGAGGAGCTGCAACGCGAGGATCGCCAGCACCGGAGCGAAGCGCAGCAGCATGGTGCGGCACCGGTCGAGGAGCGCCACCCCATCGACCTCCGCCACACGACCCCCTCCTCAGGCCGCCCCCCGGCAGTCTGTGTCGGCCGAACCTAGGGGAGCGCCCCGACCGATGTGGGCTGCTTGACCGCGCGTCGCCTGGTGGTCAGGCGACGTGCGCAGTTCGTGCCGGTTCGTCCTGCCGGATCGCGCTGCGTCGGCTGGCGCGCAACCGGTCGTTCGCGGTGGAGTCGGTGGCCCGGCGAGGTGCAGACCCTGCCCGGGTTCGCCGTCGAACGTGCCCATCGGCTCCACTGGAGGGATGCCCACACCCGCCCAGGAGGCCGCTCGACGGCGAACCTTCGCGATCATCAGCCACCCGGACGCGGGCAAGACCACCCTCACCGAGAAGTTCCTGCTCTACGGCGGGGCGCTCCAGACCGCCGGCGCGGTGAAGGCCCGCGGCGAACGTCGGCGGGTCACCTCCGACTGGATGGAGATGGAGCAGAAGCGCGGGATCTCCATCACCTCGACGGTGCTGCAGTTCCCCTACCGCGACTGCGTGCTGAACCTGCTCGACACCCCGGGGCACCGCGACTTCTCGGAGGACACGTATCGGGTGCTCGCGGCGGCGGATGCAGCGATCATGGTGCTCGACGCCGCGAAGGGCATCGAGCCCCAGACGCTCAAGCTCTTCGAGGTGTGCCGGGAGCGCAACCTGCCACTGCTGACGTTCATCAACAAGTGGGACCGGCCCGGTCGCGACCCACTCGAGCTGCTCGACCAGATCGAGTCGCAGCTGGACATCGTGCCCACGCCGGTGACGTGGCCGGTCGGGCTTCCCGGCGACTTCCGTGGGGTGGTCGATCGCCGCAACGGCGAGTACATCCGCTTCACGCGCACGGCTCGCGGGGCTACGGAGGCAGGCGAAGAGGTGCTGTCGATCGACGCCGCAGCGGCGCTCGAGGGCCCCTCGTGGACGGCAGCCGCCGACGAGCTGTCGCTACTCGACGAGGTGGGCGCGCACGCCGAGGTCGAGCGCTTCCACAAGGGTGAGATCACGCCCGTCTTCTTCGGCTCCGCGCTCACGAACTTCGGTGTGCGGCTGCTGCTCGACGCGGTGATCGACATCGCGCCATCACCGGTGCCGCGCGACGACGTTCACGGCATCCCCCGCCCCCTCGACGCCCCGTTCTCGGCCTTCGCGTTCAAGGTTCAGGCGAACATGGACCCCTCGCATCGCGACCGCATCGCGTTCGTGCGTGTGTGCTCGGGTCAGTTCGAGCGGGGGATGGTCGTCACGCACGGCCCCACCGGCAAGCCCTTCGCCACGAAGTACGCGCACTCCGTCTTCGGTCAGGAGCGCGACACGATCGAGGAGGCGTGGCCCGGTGATGTCATCGGTCTCGTGAACGCCACCGACGTCACGGTCGGGGACGCCCTCTACCTGGATGTTCCCGTCGAGTTCCCCCGGCTCCCCGAGTTCGCGCCCGAGCACTTCGTGGTCGCTCGAGTGAAGGACACGGGCCGGTTCAAGCAGTTCCGGCGTGGCATCGCGCAGCTCGATGAGGAAGGCGTCGTACAGGTGCTGCGCGACCAGGACCTGGGCGACCAGGCCCCGATGCTGGCCGCCGTCGGTCCGATGCAGTTCGAGGTGGCCGCACACCGGCTCGAGCACGAGTTCGGCGCCCCGACCGAGCTGAGCGCCACATCCTGGCGCATCGCTCGCAAGACGGATGAGGCATCGACGCCCACGCTGCGGGGCCTCCACGGTGTGGCGGTCTACGCCCGCGCCGATGGCACCCGCTACGCGCTCTTCGAGTCGCCCTACTGGCTGGCCCGCGTGGAGTCGGATCACCCGGATCTGATGCTCGACCGCCTCGTGGCTGAAGGCACCGTCGGCTGACCCAGGTATGGGGCCACCGTGCTCGGGGCAGACATCTGACCGACGGACGGGCCACCGGCCCTCAACCGAACGGAGTCGGTCATGTACATAGGTGTCGGAACGCTCATCCTGATCATCATCCTCGTGCTCCTCCTCACCTGAAGGCGACGACCATGGACCCCAAGATCTCGTTCTTCTTCTACCTGAGCGCTGTCATCTGCTTCGTCCTCGCCGCGATGGGCGAGGGCTGGCGCCACGGCGCACGCACACGAGCTGGCCTCAAGCCGTCGCTCGCGCTCTTGCCCTTCGGCCTGGCTCTGGCCTTCTTCCCAACGATGTGGGACGCAGGCGTCGTCGCGTTCTGACGTTCGTCCTGACCCGGCCTCACCCCTCACTGGCAGGTGGTGCCGTCGGCGGGGGCTCTGCCGTCCACCAGATAGGCCACCACGATGTCGTCGATGCACGGCTTGCCGTCACCGACGACCGTGTGGCCATCGCCCTCGTTGGTTACCAGGACACCGCTCGCCAGGCGGTGCGCCACGGTGACGCCTCCCTGGTACGGGGTGGCCGGGTCGCCGGTGGTGGAGACCACGAGGATGGGCGGCGTGCCGGGGGCGGTGACGGGCTGGAGCGGGTTGGCTGGCACGGGCCAGTCGACACATCGGATGTAGTCGTTCACCAGCGCCTCCCCGAAGTGCGGTGATGCCACTGCGGTCTGCTTGGCCGCGCTGAGGAAGGCGTCGGCGTTCCCGTTCGGCCACGAGAAGTCCATGCAGTTCACCGCGAAGTAGATCTCGAAGTCGCCGATCCCGATGTACTGGTCAGCGAGGGCCACGAGCTTGCTGCCATCGCCGGCGATGGCGGCGGCCAGGGCGGCGTCAAGATCGGCCCACAGCGATCGCGAGTAGAGGGCGAGGCTGATCCCCAGATTGGCCTCGCCGGGTCCTGCAGGCCGCCCCGCCTTGGGAGCGGGGATGCCCCCGGGTTGCTCGACGAGGGCCTGCACCTGTTCGACCGCGTGCACGGCGTTGCCATGTGTCTGGCACGTCGTGCCGCTGTCGCAGAACTGCGCATAGCGGGCCAGCGCTGTCTCGAAGCCGGCGGCCTGCTCGGCGGCCAGCTGGAGTCCGCTGGGTCCGAGCTCGAGCACCCCGTCGAGGATCATCGCCCGCACGTGGGTGGGGAACAGATCGGCGTACTCCTGGCCGATCGCCGTGCCATAGCTGAAGCCGAGGTAGCTGATCTTCGGGTCGCCCATCGCGGCGCGCACGCTGTCCATGTCGCGCGCCACGTCGCGGGTCCCCACGAAGGGAAGGACGTCGCCGAACTTGATGGTGCAGTCGTCGACGTACTCCTTGCTGACCTGGAGCAGGGCGGCGCGGTCGTCGGCGGTCTCGATCGTGGGGTCGACCTCGTACAGCTTGGTGGCGTCGATGCCGCACCGGACGGGGTTGCTGCCGCCGACCCCGCGCGGATCGACCCCGACGATGTCGAAGCGCTCGTTGATCTCCTTCGGCAGGAGAGTGGCCAGCACCGATGCGAAGTCGGTCGCGCTGGCTCCCGGCCCCCCAGGGTTCACGAACAGCGCGCCGATCCGCTTCCCCGTTGCCGCCGCCCGGGACACAGCGAGCTTGATCAGTCGGCCGGTGGGCTGGCGGTAGTCGAGCGGCACCTGCACCGTGGCGCACTCGCCCTGCTGGCACTGCTTCCATCGGATCGGTTCAGGGGTGAAGCCCGCAGGTCCGTTGCCGACCGTGGTGTCCGTGGTGCCGCTGCGACCGGAGGTGGTGGAGGTGGACGTGGCTGCGCCGAGCGGGCTGTGGTCGGCCGGCGTGGCGCAGGCCGCCATCACGAGCGAGGTGACGAGCACGACCAGGAGGACACTGCGGCGGGGGGAGCGCATCCGGCCGAGGGTAGACGGCACCCCCCGTCGTCCCGATTCGGGGGTTGACGTGTACTTACTCAGTATGCATACTCGGTAACTATGGCCGTCCGGGAGGGGTTGCTCGCGTTGCTGCGGGAGGGGCCGCGCCACGGCTACCAGCTCAAGACCGCCTTCGAAGCGGCCACGGGCGGGGTGTGGTCGCTCAACGTCGGGCAGGTGTACACGACCCTCGACCGGCTGGCGCGTGACGGCCTCGTGCACATCGACGACGCGGCCGACCAGAAGCAGTACTCGCTCACCGCGGCGGGGCGCGAGGAGCTGGGGGCATGGTGGCGGGCTGCGCCGGTTGACGCGCCGCCGCCGCGCGACGAGCTGCTCCTCAAGGTGCTCCTCGCCGTCGAGGACGGCACCGACCACGCCCTCGAGGTGCTCACCCGCCACCGCACCGCACTCACCTCGCTGCTCCAGACCCACCGTCGATCCACGAACGCGAGCGCGGCGCCCGACCTCGCCGCGGCACTCGTCGCCGACGCCCTCGTCACGCGCGCCGAGGCGGATCTGCGCTGGCTCGACCTGTGCGAAGCACGCCTCCTTCGTGCTCGCTCCACCACCAAGCCCACCACGAACGGAGACCGTCATGGCTGACGACACCAGCCCCGCCCTCGAGCTGCGCACGATCGTCAAGCGCTACGGCAGTGGCACCACCGAGGTGCGCGCGCTCACCGATGTCTCGCTGTCTGTCGCGCCCGGGGAGCTGGTCGCCGTGATGGGCCCGAGTGGGTGCGGCAAGTCGTCGCTGCTCCACCTCGCCGGGGCGCTCGAGGATCCCGACGCTGGCCAGGTGCTCGTCGCCGGCCGCGACCTGTCCGTGCTGTCGGCCGCGCAGCGGGCCGCGTTGCGTCGGACCGACGTTGGCTTCGTGTTCCAGCGACTCAACCTGGTTCCGTCGCTGACCGCCCTGGAGAACGTCATGCTCCCGCTCGAGCTGGAAGGCGTCTCCGCTCGTCGCGCACGCGAGCGCGCCCGCGCGGCACTCGCATCGGTGGACATCACCGAGCAGCTCGACCGGTTCCCGGACGACTTCTCGGGCGGCCAGCAGCAACGGATCGCCGTGGCTCGCGCCGTCGTCGGCACCCGCAAGCTGATCCTCGCGGACGAGCCCACCGGTGCCCTCGACACCCTGACGGGCGATGCGGTCGTGGAGCTCATCGCAGCCCTCCCCTCCGCGACCGGTGCGGCCGTCGTGCTGGTCACCCACGAACCTCGCTACGCGGCCTGGGCCGACCGGGTGGTGTTCATGCGTGACGGCCGGATCGTCGACGAGGCGACCGTCGGGACCTCAACCCTCGCAGCGGGGGCGACGGTAGGTCTGGCGCGATGAGCGCGGCCCGTCTGCCCCTCCGACTCGCCCGGCGGGAGGTGCGCCGCCGTCCCGGTCGGACCACGCTCGTCGCTCTGCTCGTCGCCCTGCCGGTGGCAGGGATGGTCCTCGCCACGGTCACGATCCACACGGGGAGCCACACCCCCGCCGAGGAGTGGGCACGCCGCAACGGCACCGCCGACGCGGTCGCCACAGACCCATCGAACCCGCTGTTGACCACCGGGCTACCCACGGGCTCGAGGGTCCTCACGGTGACGAGCACCTACGCGCGGGTGCGCACCACGTCGGGGTTCCGCAGCGATGCCGAGCTGTCGGACGCGCCCCTCGACGATCCCCTCGTCGCGGGAGTCGAAGTCCTCGTCACCGGTCGCGCTCCAGCCAAGGCAGGCGAGGTGGCCGTGTCGCGTCGCGTGGCCCGCCGCCTCCACGTGCAGGTCGGGGGCGACCTCGACCTCGCCCGACCTGGACTGCGGGTTTCAGTGGTCGGCGTCGTCGAACCCGTCGGTTGCCTGAGCTGCACGCACATCGTCTTCGCGCCGGGGTCCCTCCCGGACGCCGTCCTGCAGCGCTATGGCATCGGTCAGCTCGCGCTGGTCGACCTCCCCGCTGGGCTCTCGGCGGCACAGGTCGACAGCCTTCGTCAGGCGGGCCTCGACCTGCGCGTCGATGTCACCGCGCCCGCGCACGATCCGGCCCGCGACCGATCGGTTCGGTGGAGCCTCGTGCTCGGCGCCATCGCGCTCACCGTCGTCGGAATCGTGATCTCGGCGGCGTTCGCGGTCGGAGCCCGGCGCCAGCTCGTCACGCTGGGACAGCTCTCGGCCAGCGGCGCCTCGCCGTCGGTGCTCCGATCCGCGCTCGTGCTCCAAGGGACGATCACCGGCGTCATCGGTGGCGTGGCCGGCCTCGCGCTCGCCGGCGTGGTGCTGGGCGTCGGCCGGTCGCTGTTCGAGCGGATCCTCGATGAGCGCATCCACCACTACGCCGTGTCGAGCGCCAACGTGCTGAGTGCGCTTGCCATCGGCGTGGTCGCCGCCACGCTGTCGGCGCTGATCCCGGCCCGCGCCGCGGCGCGCATCCCGACACTCGCTGCTCTCGCCGGTCGCCGACCCCTCGCCCCGGTGTCACGCCGGCTCGTGGCTGGCGGCTTCGTGGCAATGGCCGGAGGACTTGGCCTGCTCGGGCTGGCGGTGGTTGGCAGCCGTAGCGGCGGTGATGGGGAGCTGTGGGCCCTTGTCGCCATCATCGGCGGCGTCGGCCAGCTCCTCGGCGCCTGCGCCATCGCTCCCGCGGTCGTGGCCCGCCTCGAGCCCTTGGCCCACCGCCTGAGCGGCGGGTTCCGCCTCGCCGCGCGCAGCCTCGCCCGCAACCGCGCTCGGACGGGCGCAGTGGTGTCCGCAGTGGCGGCAACGGGAGCACTCGCCGTGTGCGCCGGCGCCCTGGTGCTCGGCACGACCGAGAGCGATGTCGTCGACCCCGTGATCCCCGACGACATCGTGGTGATCACGCGGCACGAATACAACGCCACCTCTGGCGACACGATCGACGCTGGTCTTCCGGACGAGGCTGCTCTCGCTGAGGCGCGGGCCCTGCTCCCGGGTGCGCGCGGGCTCACCGTGCGCGGTTCCGCGACAGTTCTTGCCGCCGAGGGCGCCGGGGTCACCTTGTGGTCGACGGGGATCGACCACCGCGGGATGCCTGAGCAGCCGGCGGCAACACTCGCACCGGTGGTGCCATCGGCTGCGGCGGTCGCCGGTGCTCGGCCCGCCTTCGAGCGCGCGATCGTCGCCGACCCTGCGCTGCTCGACGCCATCCACGCCGACGCCGCCTTGCGCGGCGCCCTCGATGACACCGGACTCGTGGTGCTCACCGGGTTCGGCAACCTGTCGATCCTCGTGACGCCGCCGGGCGCCAGCGCGCCCGTGCGCGCCCGTGCCGTGCACCACCACTACACGGTCGGCAGCTCGACGCAGCTGCTGATCAGCCCGCACGAGGCGCAGGTGCTGGGGATCGAGGTGGTGCCCGTGGCCATGCTGTTCCGTACGCCGGAGCCCGTGACCAACGCACAGCGGGACGGGCTTGAGGACCTGCAATACGACAACACCCTCAACGGGAGCTCGGGGCTCACGGTGGAGTGGGCCTTCCATCGCGGTGGTCCCACCCCGCTGCAGGTGGAGCTGATGCTCAGCGGGATCGCTCTCGTGTTCTCGCTCTTCGTCGTGGGGGCGAGCCTCGCTCTGGCCGCCGCAGAGTCCAAGGACGAGCGCGACATCTTCACGATCGCGGGTGCTCCCCCCGGCGCGCTCGCCCGCTCCGCTGGGGCTCGGGCGTGGCTCCTGGCACTCATCGGCGGTGCGATGGCCATCCCGGTTGGCTTCCTGCCCGTGGTGGTGTTCGCCTACGCCAGCCACGACGGGTTCTTCGGGGAGCGCTTCCCGCTCGTGTTCCCCACGAGAACGGCGCTCCTCCTCCTGCTCGCCGTACCGGCGATCGTGTCGGCGGCATCCTTCGCGAGCAGCTCGGTCTCGCAGCGCCTGCGGCCGGTTCGGGTGAGCACCGCCACCTTCGAGTAGGGCTCGATTTCGGCGGCTCAGTAGGGTCGCACGATGGCCGCCACCGTCACCCAACCTCCCATCGACCTGCTGTCACCCGCCTTCTACGGCGACCTCGACGGGATGCACGAGGCCTTCACCTGGATGCGGGCCAACGACCCGCTCCACCGGTGCGAGCACAGCGGGTTCGTGGCTGTCACCCGCCACGCCGACGTGCTCGACGTCGAGCATCGCGACGACGTGTTCTCGAGCAACGCCAGCTACCGCTCGGTGCAGAACCCCGGCGAGGACAACATGATCGCCCAGGACGATCCGCAGCACCTGGCCCAGCGCCGACTCGTGTCCCGCCGCTTCACCCCCAAGGCCGTGCGCGACCTCGAGCCCGTGCTGTCCCGCATGATCCGCGGACTGCTCACGTCGATCATTGCCGATGTTGCGCCTGGCGAGCGCGGGAGCATGGAGGCCGTCACGGCGGTAGCCGCCGCGCTGCCCGCGCAGCTCACTGCTCATCTGCTCGGGTTCCCCGAGGAGATCTGGCCCGACATCAAGAGCTGGTCGGAGCGCCTGATGCGCTACGACGCCGTGCACCACGACGGCGCCGCCCTCAACGGGTTCCTCGCCGCCATCGGCGAGTTCGTCGAGGTGCTCCATGCCACCGCCGCCGAACGTCGGGCCCGTCCGGCCGACGACCTCATCACCGTCTGGGTGCAGGGTGAGGCCAACGGGTGCCCGATGGACGACTCCAAGCTCGTCAACGAGACCGGCCTCGTCATCTCCGGTGGCGCCGAGACCACCCGTACCGTCATCGCCCGCTCGCTCGTGGCCTTCGCCGACCATCC
>JBKJIE010000026.1:0-3870 GCA_046598715.1 Acidimicrobiales bacterium
TCGTCCTCGAGCACCTGGAGCGCAGCGCGCCGGTCGGCTCCCACGGGCTGACGCTACCGGCCATCCCCGGGCGCCCGTGCCGACCGGCCCGCGCCCGCAGGCCGGTAGGTTGACCCCCGATCATGGCTCGTACCTCCGCTCCCCCGTCCCCCACGCTGGTCCTGCTCGTGCGCCACGGGCAGACCCCGACCACCGGCAAGGTGCTCCCCGGTCGAGCGGCGGGGCTCCACCTGGCCGACAAGGGCACGCAGCAGGCCGAGGCCGTCGCCTTGCGCATCGCGGCCCTCCAGACCGACACCCGCAAGGTGGCCGCCGTCTACGCCTCCCCGCTCGAGCGCACCCGAGAGACAGCAGCCCCCATCGCCAAGGCGCTCGGCCTTCGGGTGCGTCGAGCCAAGGGGCTCCTCGAATGCGAGTTCGGGGACTGGACCGGCGCCGAGCTCAAGAAGCTCTCCAAGCTCCCCGAGTGGCGCACCGTGCAGCGCAACCCGAGCGGCTTCCGCTTCCCGGGGGGCGAGTCGTTCACCGAGATGCAGACGCGGATCGGCACCGCCATCGAGACGATCCGTGCGGAGCACCCCGGACAGACCGTGGTGGCCGTCTCCCACGCCGATCCGATCAAGGCGGCCGTCGCCCAAGCCATGGGCATGCACCTCGACCTGTTCCAGCGCATCGTCATCTCACCGTGCTCGGTGTCGGCCATCCTCTACACCGCCGATGGCCCCATCGTGCTGGCGGTCAACTCCACTGGCGACCTCCGCACCCTGGTGCCGTCATGAGCACCTCGTTCGATCTCCCCAGCCCTGACGTGTTCACCACCGGCGCGGTCGGCCCGCCGGGTCAGCGCGTCTTCTACATCCAGGTGCGCGAGGACGAGCTCACCGTGTCGATCCGGTGCGAGAAGCAGCAGATCGCCGCCCTGGCCGAGTACTTCGACGGCCTCCTCGACGACCTCGAGCCGGCGCCCTACGGCCTGGCCGGTGGCGATCTCACGCTCGTGGAGCCTGTCAGCGCCATCTGGACGGTCGGTGCCATCGGCGTGGCCTACGACGAGCCGAGCGACCGCATCGTCGTCGTGCTCGAGGAGATCACCGAAGCCGACCTGGATGAGGACGGCGATGTCGACGACGATCTCGAGCCCGTCGGCGCGTCGGTGAAGGTGCGCCTGAGCCGGGCCCAGGTGTCGGCCTTCGTGCACCACAGCCGGGCGCTCGTCGCGTCGGGACGTCCGCCGTGTCGGTTCTGTGGGCTGCCCGTCGACCCGGACGGCCATCCCTGCCCCCGGATGAACTGATGGACATGAACTGATGGACATGAACTGATGGACGCAGCCAGGGCCACGTTGCTCGAGCACGGGGAGCTCGAGGTGCTGGGCCGGATGCCGTGGAGCTCCAACGCCACCTACCTCTGCGAGGTGCGCTGCGACGACGACGTGATGCGGGCCATCTACAAGCCTCGGCGGGGCGAGCGCCCCCTGTGGGACTTCCCGTCGGGCCTCGATCACCGCGAGGTGGCCGCCTACGAGCTGTCCGAGGCGCTCGGGTGGGGCCTGGTGCCGCGCACGATCCTGCGCGACGGGCCCCTCGGGTCAGGCTCGGTGCAGGAGTTCGTCGACGCTGACTTCGAGCAGCACTACTTCACGCTCTACGAGGACGAAGCGACCCACGGCGCGCTGCGGGCGATGTGCGCCTTCGATCTGATCGGGAACAACACCGACCGCAAGAGCGGCCACGTGCTCCTCGGCCTCGATGGCCACATCGTGGGGATCGACCACGGCTTGATGTTCCACCACGAGTTCAAGCTGCGCACGGTGATCTGGGAGTTCGGTGGCGAAGCCGTGCCAACCCACCTGCTCGAGGCGGCCGAGGCCCTGGCCTCCTCCGAGCTCCCCGATCCGCTGGCCGCGCGCCTCGACGTGTTCGAGCGCGATGCCGTACGCACCCGAGCGAGAGCCCTCGTCGACGCGGGCCACTTCCCCATCGACGAGACCGGCCGGCGCTACCCCTGGCCCCTCGTGTAGCCGACGGTGACGTCGGCGAGCCGACCCTAGCGGTCGTCGCTGGCGGCGCGACGGTCGCGGGTGAAGGGCACGACCTCCCGACCGTGGTCGATCTGGCGCACCGACTGGCGGGCCAGCCAAGCCGTGAACTGCTCGGCGGGGATCGGGCGGCTCAGGAGGTAGCCCTGCGCCTCCTCGCACCCGAACTCCTTCAGCATGTCCCAGGCATCGGTGCTCTCCACGCCCTCGGCGACGGTGTGGAGGCCGAGGCTGCGACCGAGGTCGATCAGCGCCCGGACGATCACCGCGTCGTGATCGTTGGAGGTCATCGTCCCCACGAACGACTTGTCGACCTTGAGCTCGGTGACCGGCAGCTGGCGAAGGTGTGACAGCGAGGAGTAGCCGGTGCCGAAGTCGTCGACGGACAGGCCCACGCCGAGGTCCTGGAGGCCTTCGAGCACGGCCATCGAGCGCTTCGAGCCGCCCATCACGGTGGACTCGGTGAGCTCGAGGGTGAGGGACGACGACGGGATGCCGGCGGTCTCGATCGCGGCGCCGATGTCCTCGACGAGGTGGCTGTCGAAGAGGTTCCGGGCCGACAGGTTGACGGAGATGGTGATGTCCATGCCGGCGTCTCGCCAGGAGCGGCACTGGGCCAGCGCATCGCGCACGACGTACATCGTGAGCGCCTTGATCACGCCGGTGTGCTCGGCCGCAGGGATGAACTGGTCGGGGCTGAGCGGGCCGAGCCGGGGGTGGGTCCAGCGCACGAGCGCCTCGCCGCCGACCACGACGCCGTCGGTCAGTCGCACCTTCGGCTGCACGTACACATCGACCTCGTCGCGCTCCAGCGCCTCCCGCAGGTCAGCGGCGAGGGCGAGGCGACGGGGCGCGTACGGGTCGGACTCCGCCGTGTAGACCTCGATGCCCGAGCCGGCGAGACGGGCGCTGTAGGTCGCGGCGTCGGCTCGCTGCAGGAGCAGGTCTGGCGTGGCCGCGTGCTCGGGGTACTGCGCGATGCCGAGGCTGGCGCCCAGCACCAGCGACACCGCGTCGGCCGTGAACGGGGTGTCGAACTCCGCGTAGATCGTCTCCGCCAGCGTCATCACGGAGTCGAGGTCGGCCACGCCGGTGATCAGGATGGCGAACTGGTCGCCGGTGAACCGGGTGAGCGTGGCCGTGGCCGGCAACAGGGCCTGCACGCGCTGGCGCACCTCGATGAGCAGGCGGTCGCCAGTGGCCGTACCGAGCGTGTCGTTGACCTCCTTGAACGTGTCGAGGTCGACGAACACCAGCGCGCAACCCACCTCGGTCGCCTTCGACCGCTGCATGGCCTGCTCGAGCAGCTCGAGCAACGACGAACGGTTCGGCAGCCCCGTGACGGGGTCGTGGAGGGCAAGGTAGGCCTGCTCTTGCGCCTCGAACTGGAGGTGCGCCACGAGCCGACCGTTCTCGAGAGCGACGTTGGCGTGGTTGGCCAGCGTCTCGAACACCCGCAGGTCGTCTTCGACGAACTCACTGACCTCGGTGAGCCGGTTGGCCACGAGGAGCGCACCGGTGGTGACGCCGTCCGTGGTGAACGGAACGATCGCCGCATCCTTCACGCCGATCTCGGACAGCCATCCCGGCAGCGGTTGGCCAGCCTCGTAGAGCCTTGATTCACCCGCGGGCAGCAGGATGGAGAGGTCAGCAGCGAGCTCTGTGGGGGAGATGTTGGAGCGGCGCACCTCGTCCGCCAGCATGAGCACCCGGGTAGCCGGAGCACCCTCGCGAATCGGCGGCAGCAGCAACGCCCCTTGCTCCCCCCGCAAGATCCCTCGGGCGCCCTCGACCACAGCCCGCTCCAGCTCGTGCATCTCAAGCGACCCACC